>NZ_CP022436.1:1582360-1898832 GCF_002224285.1 Arthrobacter sp. YN
AAGCGGCATGCCAACGGCACGTGGGGGTTCCGGTCTGCGTGGGCATCGCCAGAACCAAGACCCTCGCCAAGCTGGCCAACAAATGGGCCAAACACAATCCGGGCTTCAACGGAGTGTGCCGCTGGGATTCGATCCCCGAAGCCCAACGCGAAGCCCTGATGGCACGGCTCTCCGTGATTGAGATCTGGGGTGTTGCCACCAGGCTGACCAAACGCCTGAATGCCATGGGGATCTTCTCCATCCTGGACCTGGTCCGGGCTGACCCCGTGGCTTTGCGGGACAAGTTCTCCATCGTCATGATGCGCACGGTGCTGGAACTGCAGGGCACCCCGTGCATCCCGATGGAGGAGGAAAGGATCGGGAGGGACCAGTTGATCTTCTCCCGCTCCTTTTCCACACCGATTACGACGGCGGCGCAGCTGCGGCAGGTGCTCAGCATCTACGGCCAGATGGCCAGTGCCAGGCTGGCCAAACACGACCTCCAAGCGAAGCTGTTGACGGCCTTTGCTGCCACATCTGTCTACAACCCCAACGACAAGTCGTTTCCCACCGTTAACGTCAAACTGCCCATGCCCACCTCGGATCCCGTCCTGCTGACCAAGGCAGCGCATGCGTTGGTTCCAAGGATCCAGGAAGGCGTGAGGTACGCCAAGGCCGGGATCATGGTCACTGACCTCCGCCCCAGCGGCAACCAGAAGCCTTTGGAGATCTTCGAGAACCGGCACGAAGAGCGTGGCATCGGACCCCTGCTGGAGCAAGTGAGCAAGCGGTACGGCCGCGGCTCCATCGGTTTGGGGCACGCTGGAATCAAGGGAGGACCGGACTGGTCCATGAAACGGGACATGCTCAGCCCCCGGTACACCACCAACTGGGATGAACTTCCCTTGGTGAAGGCGGCCTGACGTGGGAGGAAACCACCTCGTAGAGGCCGGGAGGCTACGCCCGCAGCCGGTAACCGCGCTTCACTACGGTCTCCACGAGTTTGCCATCCGGCAGGGAGGAACGCAGGCGGCTGACCGTCATGTCCAGGGCGTGCACAGAGCCCCGCAGGTCCAACAGGTCCGAGAGCGCTTCCCGGGACAGTACTGCTCCGCCCGCGCCGAGCAGCGCCCGCAGGAGCAGCAGGGGAGCCGGCGCCAGGTCCACCACCTCACCGTTGATCCGCAGGCAGCGCCCGCGCAGTTCGATCGTGGCGCTCTTGGTCTCCAACCGGCGTACATGGTTGAGGGACAAGTGTTCGGTCACCAACCGGATCAGTGCGCCCATGCGGTAACGGTCCGGGATCAGTGGCGTCAGCCCGGCGTCGACCAGTGGTTGTGCGGTGACCGGCCCAACAGCGGCAACTGTGACGGGCCCCTTAAGGGCTTCGATGAGCTGGCGGTAGAGGCCCATTTCGTGAGCTGTGCTCCACATGGCGTCCACGGCTGGAGCGCTGGTGAACGTCAGCACGTCCAGGTTGCCGCCCACCACCGCCTCGATCAGGCGCGGCAGCTTGTCTTCGCCGTCGGGCTTCACCCAGCGGTAAGGGGTCACCGTCAGGACTGTGGCGCCGGACATGCGGAGCCGTTCCAGCTGGCGGACATCGGTGTATCCATGCAGCTGCACGGCCACGGTTTTGCCGCGCACGCCCTCGGTCAGCAGCATATCCACCAGCGTGGCCGTGGTTTCGTCACTGCTGATTCCGACGTCGGCAAGACCGGCAGCGCGCACGGCACCGCGGGCCTTGGGGCCCCGGACGAACATGCGGCAGGCGGACAGAGATTCCAGGAGTTGCTCGCCGATGCCGAAGGAATCGGCGGCCTCGCACCAGCGGCGCATGCCATAGGCGGTGGTGGCGATGCAGATGTCCGGCTTGGCAGCAATGATGGTGCGGGTGTCCTCGACGAGGACCATGTCTTCCTGCACAGGGGCGATCTTCAGGGCAGGGGCGTGCAACACGCTCGCACCGCGGCGCTCCAGCGCCTCAATGAGGTCACGGGAGCGGCGGTGCGAGGTGACGCCGATTCGGAACCCGTCCAGCGGTGCATCGACGGCTTCGGAAACCTCCGGAGCGGCAGTAGCGTCGTGGACTTCGATGGCGCGTGCAACAGTCATGTGTTTTTACCTTCAGGCTTCAAGGAGCGAAGCCGCCAGGCGGCTCAGTTCAGCGGATGCTTCTGCATGATTGCGGTTGGCTTCAGCCACCCGGACCACCTCGCCGATGACCAGCACGGCCGGGTTGCTGCAGCCTGTGGCAGCCGTTTCGATCGTCCCCAGATCAGCGATGGTGGTGCGCTGCCCCGGGCGGTAGCCACGTTCCACCACAGCGATGGGCATGTCCGCGTCCATGCCTGCCCGGCGCAGCCCTGCTGCAAGCTGGGGAAGGGTACCAATGCCCATGAGGACCACAATCGTGCCGCCAAGGCCGGCCAGGTGGGTGTGTTCCTTCTCGGTCAAGGGGGCATGGCCGGACACCACGGTGAACATGTGGCTGACTTCGCGGTGCGTGACCGGGATCCCGGCTGCGGCAGGGACGGAGATGGCGCTGGTGACACCGGAAATCACCCGTACCGGAACGCCCGCCGCAACACAGGCGGCCACTTCCTCGCCGCCGCGGCCGAACACATATGGATCGCCGCCCTTGAGCCGAACCACATTCTTGCCCAGCTGCGCAGCTTCCACCATGAGCTTCTCGATGTCACGCTGCGTCACCTTGTGCAGGCCCGGCTGCTTGCCAACATCCACCAGTTCGGCCGAGGTCAGGTCGGCCAGCTCCTGGTACGGCGCCAGACGGTCGTAGAACACCACATCGGCATCGCGCAGGGCGTCCACGGCGCCAACCGTGAGCAGGTCCAAGGCTCCCGGGCCTCCGCCCACCAAGGTCACATGTCCGTCGGCGCCCGGCGCAGGCTCAAACGCGACAGGTATGCCGGCGTCGCGGCAGCGTTCCACCAGCGGCAGCCAACCTGCTTCGCCGTCGTCCACTACCGCCACCAGGAACGGGCGCTCCGGAAGTTGACCGTCGCCCGGTACACCTTCCGGCGTGCTCAGCCGGTACACGTTGGCACCGGCGGTCTGATAGCGGCGGACGGCCTGGCGGGCAGACTTTTCCGATCCCGTGACAAGGACATCACGGCCGGAGAGATCAATGGTGAGCTGCATGGTGAACCCCTAGTTTCCTGCGCCGACGGTTTCGCTGCGGACCGGGATGGTGGAAGCGATGAGCACGCCGCCCTTTTCCTCGTTGGTGGCCGGACGGATCTGGCCGCGCTCCGGGACGAAGGAGATGGACTCGTCCTTCTGGTCGGGGGCATTGACGAAGGAACGGAAACGGCGGAGGCGCTCCGGGTCCTTCAAGGTCTCGGCCCACTCGTCCTCGTAGGTGTCGATGTGCTTGGCCATGGCGGCTTCAAGCTCTTCGGCGATGCCCAGGGAGTCGTTGACCACTACTTCCTCGACGTGCTTGATGCCGCCGTCGAGCTCTTCCTGCCAGCGCGCGGTGCGCTGGAGACGGTCAGCGGTGCGGATGTAGTACATGAGGTAGCGGTCGATGTACTTGAGCAGGGTTTCGTCGTCCAGGTCCTTGGCCAGCAGCTGGGCATGGGCCGGAGTGGCACCACCGTTGCCACCGACATACAGGTTCCAGCCATCGGCCGTGGCGATGACGCCCACGTCCTTGCCACGGGCTTCGGCACACTCTCGGGCGCAACCGGAAACGCCCATCTTCAGCTTGTGCGGGCTGCGGAGGCCGCGGTAGCGAAGCTCCAAAGCGATGGCCATGGCCACCGAATCCTGGACACCGAAACGGCACCATGTGGATCCAACGCAGGACTTCACTGTGCGGAGGCTCTTGCCGTAGGCCTGGCCGGATTCGAAACCGGCGTCCACCAGTTCCTTCCAAATGTCCGGGAGCTGCTCCAGGCGGGCACCGAACATATCAATGCGCTGGCCGCCGGTGATCTTGGTGTAGAGGTTGTACTTCCCGGCAACTGCGGCGATGACGCCGAGGCCCTTGGGCGTGATCTCACCACCGGCGATACGGGGGACCACCGAATACGTGCCGTCCTTCTGCATGTTCGCCAAGGCGCGGTCGTTGGTGTCCTGAAGGGAGCCGCGGCCGTCGTCCAGGACGTAGGCCGAGTGCTGGCTGGCCAGGATGGAGGCGATGGTCGGCTTGCAGATGTCGCAGCCCGCACCGGTGCCGTACTTGGCCATGATCTCTTCGAAGGAGGACAGTTCCAGGACGCGGATTGCGTCGAACAGTTCCTGGCGGGAGAGACTGATGTGCTCGCACAGCGCCTTGGAGACCTCGATGCCGGACTTCGTCAGTTCGCCCTCGAGGAGCTTCTTCAGCATGGGGACACAAGAACCACACTGCGTGCCGGCTCGGGTGCAGCCCTTGAGCTCGCCGAGTTCCTGGACGGGAGTGCTGCCTTCGCAGGCTCCGCATCCGTTGATGGTGTCGCGGATGGTTCCGGCCGCAACGTTGTTGCAGGAGCACAGGATGGCGTCGTCCGGCAGTTCGGTCTCGGGAGCTTCGCCGCCACCGGCGGCGCTCAAGTACGCGCCGGGTTCTGCCGCGAGTTCGCGTCCCAGCAGTGGGCGGAGGCTCATGTAGGGGGAAGCGTCGCCCACAAAGATGCCGCCCAGGAGGGTCTTGGCATCGTCGGTGGTGACGATCTTCTGATAGACGCCGCGTGCGGGGTCGGCGTAGACGATTTCCAGGGAGTGTTCTGTCCGGGCAAAGGCGTCGCCGAAGCTGGCAACGTCCACGCCGGACAACTTGAGCTTGGTGGCAGTGTCGAAGCCCGGGAACGTCGCTTCGCCACCATGCAGGCGGTCCGCAACAATCTCGGCCATGGTGTTGGCCGGTGCTACCAAGCCAAGGCACATGCCTTCAAAGTTGGCCACTTCGCCGATGGCCCAGATGCCGTCCACTTCAGTGGCGCAGAAGTCGTTGATGACCACGCCGCCGCGCTGGCCCAGGCTGAAGAGCTGTTCCTCGCCTTCTGCGGCGCGGAAGAGATCATCACGGGGCTTGACGCCGATGGCTACAATCACGAGGTCGGCGTCAACAGTGCGGCCGTCAGCCATGAGGACACCGGTGACGTTGCCGTCGTCGTCCGTCACCACTTCCGACGGGAAGACGCCACCGTGGACTTCGAAGCCCTTTGCTTCGATCAGGCGGCCCAGCGACTGGCCGGCTCCCTCGTCCAACTGGGTGTTCATCAACCACGGCGCGCCATTGATGACGATCGGAGTGGCGCCCAGCTGCTCCGTACCGGCAGCGGACTCAAGTCCCAGCAGGCCACCACCAATGGTGACGGCGTTGACCTTGCGGCCCAGCTTTTCGCGCAGCCCGGCGATGGCCTTGTTAATCGCCCACACGTCGTCGAGCGTGCGGTAAACGTGGGTGTGTTCAGCACCGGGAATAGGGAGACGGGCAGCGTCCGAGCCCGAAGCCACCACCAGGTGGTCGTATTCGTACTTGTTTCCTGCGGCGGTGAGGACGCTCTTGGCCACCGGGTCGATCTTGACAGCGCGCTCGCCAGTCTTCAGGGTCAACGCCTCGTGGTCCCACATGGACGCTTCCCCAAGGTGAGGTCAACGTCGGTTTCCGTGAGGGCTTTGCTCAACGCTACGCGGTCGTAGGGGAGGTGCGCCTCTTCGGTCAGCACCGTAACCTGCCAACCTTCAAGACCGCGATTGACCATGGCATCAGCGAAACGGTGGGCAGCGGGACCGCCGCCGACGACGACGACGCGGCGCGGGTTCTCTGTACTTGAAGTGTGTCCGGTCACTGGTGGGCCTTTCGCAGATGTTGCAGACGGATCTGTCGCAACTTGTGCTTCCAGCCTAGGGACGGGCAGTTTCGCTTCAGTTTCCCTTTTGTTTCGTGATCTTAACTTCTGCATCACAAACGCATTTCGCGGGGTGTGAGGTCTCTTTTACGCGTTGGACACAAACCCGGACACCTGATGAAACACCCGGGTCCTAGCGTGGAAGAGTGGCCGCAAGCGTGGCCCGGTCCGGGGAGTGACGGTGAGAAAAGCCACCACCCGGACACAGTGAGAGGGGCTGAAATGACCGTAATTCTGGACCGTGCCGAGGACCTGACCACCACCGGCGAGTGGCACATCGTTTGCCCGGTGGATGAGCTCGAAGTGGCCTGGGGCGAAGCGGCACTGATCGCCGGCCGCCAGGTTGCCCTGTTCCGCACAACGCCCACCGACGTATTCGCTGTGGCACAGCAGGACCCGGCAACGCTGGCCAACGTCATGGCCCGCGGCATCATTGGATCCCGCGGAAGCCGGCCAACCATCGCATCGCCGCTGCACAAAGAGGTCTACGACCTCGAAACCGGGGAGTGCTTCACCAACCCCGAACTCAAGCTCGATGTGTTCGCCACCCGTTTGGTGGACGGCTACATCGAGGTTGAACTCTAAGCCGAGCCTGCTATAGGCCCAATGCTTCGCGGACATCCCGGAGGACATCGTCAAGGGATGTCCGCGCTGCTTGGCGTGCAGCGGGCAGTTCCGCCGCGGAGTCCACGGCCTGTATGACTTCCAGGTAGCACTTGAGTTTGGGTTCCGTGCCGCTTGGCCGGATGATGACCCGGCTTTGGTCCCGGGTGAGGTACAGCAGACCGTCTGTGGGCGGCAAGGCTTCGCTTCCTTCGGCGAGGTCAGTGAAGACCTCGACGGCGGAGCCACCGAACGCTTCCGGCGGGTTGACCCGCAAGCGGTTCATCATGGCATCGAGAAGTCCCAGGTCGGCGACCCGGATGCTCAGCTGGTCGCTGGCGTGCAGTCCGTGGACCAGATAGAGGTCATCAAGGGTGTCGAAGATCGTCTTGCCCTCGGCCTTGGCAGCGGCGGCACATTCCGCGATCAGGACTGCAGCTGAAATGCCGTCCTTATCGCGCACCAGATCCGGTGCCACACAGTAGCCCAGTGCTTCCTCATATCCGTAGCTGAGGCCGGGAACCCGTGAAATCCATTTGAAGCCCGTCAGCGTTTCCTCGTGGGCGTATCCTGCGGCCGCGGCGATCCGCGACAGCAGCCGCGATGAAACGATCGAGTTGGCAAAGACACCGTCCCGGGGCTCTTCGCCTTCATTGACGGCCATGCGGGCCACAATGTGGGCACCCAGCAACGCACCCACTTCATCGCCCCGAAGCATCCGCCAGGATCCCGTCGAGGGGTCCAAAGCGGCGACCGCAGCCCGGTCGGCGTCGGGGTCGTTGGCCAAGACGATGTCTGCGCCCGCGTCTGCCGCGGCCGCGAGCGCCAGGTCCAGCGCGCCGGGTTCCTCCGGGTTGGGGAACGCGACTGTGGGGAAGTCCGGGTCCGGCTCGGCCTGTTCGGCCACAAGGGTGACGTCCGTGAAACCCGCTGTCTTCAGGACGGAGACAGCTGTTTCGCCGCCCACACCGTGCATGGGCGTCAGGACGATCTTGAGGTCCCTGGCGGGGAAGTGTTCACGATCCACCAGGCCGGCCATCGCGGATTCATAGTCGGCGGCGATGGCCGTCGGCAGCACTGTCCAACCACTGTCTGCCAGTTCAATGGAGTCCAAAGCACCCACGGCTTCGATCCTGGCGGCGATCTCTGCGTCGTACGGCGCGACGATCTGCGATCCGCGCCCGCTCTCCGAGACTGCGTGTCGCCCCAGGTAGACCTTGTAGCCGTTGTCCTGCGGCGGGTTGTGGCTGGCTGTCACCATCACACCGCCGTCGCAGTCAAGGTTCCGGACCGCGTAGGCGAGCAACGGCGTCGGAAGTGCTGCCGGCATCAGGAACGTCTCGATGCCTGCCGCCGTGAAGATCGCCGCAGTCTCTTCCGCAAAAATGTCCGAGTTGTAGCGGGCATCGAAGCCGACGACGGCGCGAGGCCGGGTACCCGGCGCAGCGGCAGCTACCGTTTCGGTGAAGAAGGCCGCCAAGCCGGCGGCGGCCCGGCGGACAACCACGCGGTTCATGCGGTTTGGCCCCGGGCCGAGCGCTGCGCGGAGGCCGGCTGTGCCGAATTGCAGGGTGCCGCTAAAGCTGTCGCCCAGTTCCTGGGCTGCTCCCGCATCACCGCCGCTGGCGAGGTCGGCCAGCTCCTCCAGGGCAGCGGTCGTCGCCGGGTCTGGATCCTGTGAGGCCCACTCGCGGGCGTCGGTGAGCAGTTGTTCAAATGCGGCATCGCTGGATGTCATAGGGTCAAAACTATCCTCAATGAGCCGCGAAGGGGCAACGGGGTGTGGGATCCGGCCCTGAGGGGCGGTTGTAATAGGTGGGATCCCGCCCCTCGGCGGGCCTTAAATCGAGCGGGAAGTGATGGTGAAGTCCGTGTCGCCCTCCGTGCTGAACGCCGAGGAACCTGTGTTGTCCCAGTCCGGGAAGAAGGTGTCTGAAATGACCGCCTCTCCAGAGCCAATGAAGACCTCCACCGAGGAAGCATCCAGGAGAATCGTGAGCCGGACGGTGCGATCGTTCCCGGAGGGCCGCAGCTTAACCTGATGGAACGGGCTGAACTTCTCCGAGAAGTTGCTGGTTCCGGCCTGTGACCGGTCCACCCTAACGGTGCGTGATTCCCGGCTGTAGGAGATGCGGAGGCCGGCCTTGCCGTCGGAAGATCGGCGGAGGATCAGGCCGGCCTCGCTCGCCGAGGCGAGGTCCATCTCCAGTTCAATCAACTGCGTCCGGGCTGCGAAGTCCGGACCCAGATCCTGGAGTGAGGACCCGACGGTGAGGTTTTTGCTCTTCGCTTCACCGGAGCGTTCCAGTGTTTCCTTTGCGGCAGCGGCGATGGCCGATTGCAACTCAAACCGCTTCCCCCCGCGAACCAGGGTGAGTTCACGGGGAACGGCCATGGAACCGCGCCACGGCGTGGTGGGCACATCCTGGGCGTAGTCCCAGTTGCCCATCCAGCCCAGGAGCACGGGCTTGTCCCCGGGCGCACCGGAAATGGAGTTTGCTGCGTAGTAGTCCGCGCCGTGGTCCAGCCACTGCGATTCCTCGAGCGGCACATCAGCGGCAGCCGCGTTTTCGGCAGTGAACCGGGTTCCGTCGAACTCACCTACGAAATACTGCATCCCTGAGCCGCCTGCGATGCCCCCGGGGTTGATGCTCAGGAGCATGACCCACTTCCTGGCTGTGGAGCCCTCCACGTCCATCTGCACGAGCTCAGGTACTTCCCAGAGCCCACCTTGGGCGCCGACTCCGGAGAAGTCACTCAGGAATTCCCAGCGGAGGAGGTCGGTGGACTTGAACATCTTCACTACCTGGGCGTCGGCCACCACGGTGGTCATCACCCAGTAGCGGCCGGGCTCGTACCAAGTGATTTTGGGATCGCGGAAGTTGTTGTTGGTGGGGGCAAGGTTCAGCACTGGGTTGCCCTGGTACTTCTGCCAGGTGGCGCCGCTGTCCAGGCTGAACGCGATCGATTGCGCCTGCGCGCCCTGGGGGAGGGCGCCGTTCTTGCCATAGGCGCTGGTGTACAGGGCCACCATGGGCGGGTTTTCTGCCGAGCCAAGGCCGGACGCATTGTTCGTATCCATCACGATGCAGCCCGAGAAGATCTCTTCTTCGGGGCTCGCCTCCATGGCTACGGGCTGCTCTTCCCAGTGCACCAAATCCGTGCTGGTGGAGTGGCCCCAGGACATGTTGCCCCACGAATTTCCGTGCGGGTTGTACTGGTAGAAAGCATGGTAAGTGCCGTCGTGGTAGACGAGGCCATTGGGGTCGTTGAGCCAGTTCTTACCAGCCGTCAGATGTGCGACGGGCCGCCACGGATCCGAAGGGGACGGGCGGTGCCCGCCCGGGGTGGGGGCCGCCGTCGGGCCTTCCGATTGCGTGCAGGAAGCGGCAGAGAAGGCGACCACGACGGCGGCACTTGCGGCCAGCAATTGGCGGCGGGACAGGTGGGGGCTGGGGTAAGTCATGGGGAGAAATCCTGAGGGTTGGGGTGGCAAGGGTGCCGGCTCTTCTGGAGCCGACACCCCTGCCGTGGCCTAAGGGCCGGGGTGTTGCGGCCTACTTGTAGTGGCCTTCGCCGCCAACGCGGACGTTGGTGGGCAGGTAGCCGAATGGGCCGAGGCCGTTCTTGCCGAAGCTGCGGTCAACCTGCGTCACGCCGGCCTTGAAGTTCATCTTCACGGTGGGTGACAGGGAACCGCCGCGGACGCCGTCCACGTTGTCGATGAAGGACTGGACGAGTCCGCCGGGCTGCACGTAGTGCGAGTACGCCTGGAACTGACGGCCGTTCTGGCGCGGGTCCGGACCTTCCGGAGCGTTGGCCTGCATGTTCAGGTCCGTAGGGGAGCCAAGGGCCAAGCCGCTGTTGTTGACCGGCTGGTAGTCGGAGCGGACACCGTTGCCGACGAAACCATAGACGCCGTCGGGGCCGCGCATGCCGTCTGCGTACGTGAACTGGTGGCTGATGGTGAACAGGTAGTACTTGTTCTTGCCGTTCTCGTTCTGGATGAAGATCTGCGGACGCTCAGTCTGGTCGTTGACGCAGTTGGCGGACAGGATCGGCGGGAGGAAGCTCCACTTGGTCAGGTCCTTGTTGTCTGCGACTGCCAGGCCTACGTTCGCGGTCTGGTACCAAGCGCCTGTGCTGTTGACCTGGGCCAAAGTCTCGGCGTTGGGGTCGCCGGGGGCGTAGCCAAGGTCTTCCTGCTTGCACTTGTAGGAGCCGCGGGTGCCGCCGGTGTTTCCTTCGAAGACCATGAAGGTTTTGCCGGGGTGTGCCGGGTCGGCGAAGGTGTACGGGTCACGGAACGCGAAGCCGGGGTTCTGCGCCTTGTTCTGGTAGAGCTTTCCGTCCGGTTCCAGGAGTTTGGTGTGCTGGAAACCGTCGAAGGTCACGCCGTTCTGGTTGGCGTGGATGTTACCCAAGGCCTTGGCGATCGCGGCATCGGGAGCGATCCCGCCACCCCCTGCGTTCCGCTCGGCCACATCGTAGAACGTGGTGGCCGTGTAGAAGACGTTGATCTTGTTGCCCTGCATGAGGCGGGTGGAACCGGACCACTCCGTGTTGCCGATGGAGGTGTTGTCCAGGAACAGGTGTCCGCCGTAGTTCCACTTGTCCTTGGCAGGATCGGCGTTGGTCTTACGGAAGAAGTAGCCGATTCTGGCATTCCAGTGGCGCTGGTCGAAGCCGTAGCCCTCATGCCGGTCAGCCACCAAGGAGAAGATGACGTCCCAGCCCTTGTAGCTGATCTGGTTGGCATTCTCGTCGGTGAGGGACCAGGTGTCCCACACCCAGACGTCGTCGTTCATGGCCGGGAAGTCCTTCGGGATTTCCGGCATCGTGACGTTGGGGCTCATCGAGTTCTGGCCGGGCGCAACGTTGGGATTGCTCTGGGCCATGATCTGTTTGGCGTCGGCCCGCGTCCACTTGGACGTGAAGTCCGCCGCGGGATCGTACGCCTGCTGCGTGTGGTTGGTCGGCAACGGGAAACCGGGTGTGGGTGCCGGCATGGTGCTCGACGGCGGATCAGCCGGCAGGTTCGCCTGCGCCGCAGGCGTCACCAGCAGGATGCTGCCGGCCACGCTGGCTGCGGCTGCGAGGGCTACTGCCTGTCGCAGCCGGCGGCGCGGCCGTTGAGGGTTTGAGTGCGTGTTCATGCTTACTCTTCTCGCGGAGTGTTGGACTTCGTGGAGTGGGGCGCATGCCCTGACCCCCGGTTGGGGGTTCTCTACAACTGGGGCGTCCATCGATCCGCTGGAGGCGTCACCGAGGGACGCCATCGTTTCGAGGTGCGGGGGAGCCTCGTGGGCCTCCACCGCGGTGGTCCCGGCACGTCGACTTACCGGAACACGTTCCACGCTAGACACGTGTTAGGTCGGACATCAAACGGTGTTTAGCGGGCCATTCGAGCTACCGGCGAGTATTTGCGCAAGCGTTTACATTGCCAACGGGCGCGCGTGCCACATCCTGGGGTACGGGGGCAAATGTTGCGCCATAAAACAGATTTATCCTGAGAATTTGCTGTGCGTTTACTTCCCGCTCGAGATTGTTAGCGCACACTTTTAAGCAGCAAAGCGGGGCCACCATGGGATGGTGGCCCCGCTCGTCCGTAACGCGCCTAGAGCTTGGCGATGATGTCCGCCAGGAGCTTGGAGATCCGCTTGCCAGCTGCCTGCCCGGCTTCCAGAACTTCGGCGTGGCTCAAGGGAACCGGGCTGATGCCGGCTGCGAGGTTGGTGACCAGGGAGATACCGAAAACTTCCATTCCTGCATGGCGGCCGGCGATTGCTTCCAGCGCCGTGGACATGCCCACCAGGTCTGCGCCGATCCGCTTGGCGTACTGGACCTCTGCCGGTGTTTCGTAGTGCGGTCCGGTGAATTGTGCGTAGACGCCTTCCTGCAGGGAGGAGTCCACTTCACGGGCGAGGTCGCGGATGCGCGAGGAGTAGAGATCGGTGAGGTCAACAAATGTGGCGCCCTCAAGCGGTGAGGTTGCGGTGAGGTTGATGTGGTCGCTGATGAGGACGGGGGTGCCCGGGGTCCAGTCCTCGTTGAGCCCGCCGCAACCGTTGGTCAGCACCAAAGTCTTGCAGCCGGCGGCGGCTGCGGTGCGTACGCCGTGGACTACGGACCGTACGCCGCGGCCTTCGTAGTAATGGGTCCGCGCCCCAATGACGAGCGCGCGCTTGCCCTCCTTGGTGAGGACGGAGCGGATGGTGCCTACATGGCCCACTACCGCTGGTTTGTGGAAACCGGGGACCTCCGAAGCGTTCAGGGTGGCGGTAGTTTCGCCGATGAGGTCGGCGGCCTCCGCCCAGCCGGATCCGAGCACCAGGGCTACGTCATGGGACTCGACGCCGGTCTCCGCGGCGATGAAGTCTGCGGCGGCCTTCGCGGCCTCAAAGGGGTCTGTGTTCATCAGCTCAGTGTTACTCACTGGTACAAGCTACCTTGCGGCTGCAGGACTTTGGTAGGGACCCGCGCGCTGGTGAGGGTGGGCTGAGTGGCAGCCGACGCGGCAATGAGCGAGAATTGAGGATTGTGACCAGCCAAGTTGACTTCAGTGCCCCCCGTATCGCGATCCTGGGAGGTGGTCCCGGCGGATATGAAGCTGCCATGGTGGCCGCCTCACTCGGCGCCCACGTCACCATTGTTGAGCGGGCAGGCCTTGGCGGCTCTGCCGTGCTGACCGACGTCGTGCCTTCCAAGACCCTCATTGCCACCGCCGATCTCATGACCCGCGTCGGTGAGGCGGACGAGCTGGGAGTGAAGTTCGACGGCGACGGCACGGCCTCGAAGCCCCGCGCCGACCTCAAGCACATCAACGACCGCGTGCTCAACCTGGCCCGCGGACAGTCCGAGGACATCCGCGCCGGCCTGGAGCGCCTGGGCGTGGAGATCGTCATTGGGTCCGGCAAGCTCCTGGACAACAACACCATCGAGGTCCTGACCCTCGAAGGCACCCGCACCATTGATGCCGACGCCATCCTTCTGGCCGTCGGCGCCCACCCACGCGAACTCCCCACTGCCAAGCCCGACGGCGAACGCATCCTCAACTGGGCCCAGATCTACAACCTGGACGAGCTCCCGGAAGAACTGATCGTCGTGGGATCCGGTGTTACCGGCGCCGAGTTCGCCTCCGCCTACAACGGCCTGGGCTCCAAGGTCACCCTGATTTCCAGCCGCGACCAAGTCCTCCCCGGCGAGGACACCGATGCCGCCAAGCTGCTGGAAGGCGTCTTCGAACGTCGCGGCGTCAACGTTTTGTCCAAGTCACGCGCAAATGCGGTGGAGCGAACGGACGACGGCGTCAAGGTCACCTTGGGTGACGGATCGATCGTCACGGGTACCCACTGCCTGGTGTGTGTTGGTTCCATCCCGAACACAGCCGGCGTCGGCCTTGAAGAAGCCGGTGTGACCCTCACGGAGTCCGGCCACATCAAGGTGGACGGTGTTTCCCGCACCACCGCCCCCAACATCTATGCTGCCGGTGACTGCACGGGCGTGTTCGCACTCGCCTCCGTGGCAGCCATGCAGGGCCGCATCGCGATTGCCCACTTCATGGGCGACGGCGTGAAGCCGCTCAAGCTCAACCAGGTGGCGTCCAACATCTTTACTTCCCCGGAAATTGCTTCAGTGGGTGTGTCCGAGGCCGACCTCGCGTCCGGGAAGTACCAGGGCGATGTTGTGATGCTGTCCTTGCTCAGCAATGCCCGCGCCAAGATGCGCAACACGAAGGACGGCTTCGTCAAGATCATTGCCCGCAAGGGTTCAGGCACCGTGATCGGTGGGGTTGTGGTGGGCCCGAATGCTTCGGAGCTCATTTTCCCGATCTCCGTGGCTGTGACCCAGAAGCTCCACGTGGACGACGTCGCCAGCGCGTTCACGGTGTACCCGTCCCTCACGGGATCCATATCCGAAGCTGCACGGCGCCTGCACGTGCACATGTAGCTCCGTAGTCAGAGCCCGCGCGCCCGTTTCGGGGCTTCGCTGCGCACCATGCCGTTCGCGCGGCACCCTGCGCAGCGAGCCATCGAAACGGGCGTTTCTGCTCCTAGTGGCGGAGTGCCTGCACAGCTTGAGCCAGCGGCATGCGCAGCGCGGGGCCGTGTCCCGGCAGGATCACGTTGGCTTGTACGCTCTCCAGCTGCCGGGCAGAGGCCAACGCCCCAGACGGGTCGGAGTGGTACATCCTGTGCAGCATTTGGGGTCCGGATGCCGGGCTGATCGGGTGGCCCGTGACAAAGGTGTCACCCACGGCAATCGCCTGGGCACCCGGCAGCAGCAATGCGACGTTGCCAGGGGTGTGCCCGGGGAGCGGGATGGCCTGGGGGTGGCCCGGCAGGCTGTGGAGTCGGTCCGTGGTCCAAGCCTCCGCGCGCATGGCCGGCTCCGCTTGAAGGGCCTTGGCTTCGATGACGTGGAGCATCCACCGGAAAACGCGGGGACGCCATGCGCGGAGCAAAACCTGCCCGAACGTGACCTGATGCTTCTCCCTGCCCTGAACGTGGGGGAGCTCCTCGGGGGAGCAGAGGATGGGCGTGCCGAAGGTCCGTGAGAAGTACGCCGCAGATCCGGTGTGGTCCACGTGCCCGTGCGTGATGAGCATGGCTTTGGCGTCGGCGGGCTCCAGGCCCAGCTCCCGGATCGATTCCATGACGAGGTCGCGGTCGGCAGGGTAGCCGCCGTCGATCATCATGAAGCCTGAGGAGTCACGGACGAGGAGCCAGTTGGACGCAGGTCCCTCAACAAAATGGACGCCGGGCGCGGGTTCGGATACCTTCACACCGGAATTCTAGGTTGTTCCTTGCTCTGGTGACGCGAGAACGCTGGAATGCTGCGGGATCGCCGATCCGGACCCGGCGATTTCGCAGCGTTCCAGCGGGATCGCAACCGGCTCCAGCTGCGGTGCTTCCGCGGTCTCAGGCGGCAGCCGCTTGGAAGTGTTTTTCGATGATCCCCTTGATGTCCCCATGGCAGCCCCCGCAGCCCGTTCCGGCGCGGGTGGCCTTTGAAACCTCGCCCACGGTGCTGCAGCCGTCCAGGACCGAATCCTCGATACTGGCCGCGCTGACCCCTGCGCAACGGCACACGGTCCGCTGCGGATCGTTGCTGGTGGCGCCGGCATCGATCTGGTCGGGTCCATCCAGACGGAGCAGGAGTGAGCGGTCTGCTGGTAATTCGGAGGAGCGCTCGAAGAGCACCACCAGCTCAGCAGCCGTCCGGGGCATGCCCACGGCAACGAGGCCTTCCAGCACCCCGCCGCGGGTGGTCATCTTCACGTAGCGGCCGTGTTCGGGATCGGCCCACTGGGAGATCTGGCGGCGGGCACGTCCCGAGGCAGCACCCGCTTCCAGCAACTCTTCATCCCACGGATCGGCCTGGTTGTCGCCCGCCACGGCCAGGTTGATGCCCCGTGCCTTCAGGACCACCACTCCGGGCTTCTCCATGGGCAGCGCTTCCACAGCATCCGCGGCGGCCTGGCCATCCCGGGCAAGGACCACGAGGTATTCGGCCAACCACTCGGCCTGCCGCCACCCTGGGCCCACCAGGCCAGAGGGGCCGGTGGCTGTGCGGCACTCTACACATGAACCGTCCGGGCAGCGCACTTCAGCACAGTCACCGATCGCGAACATATGGGGCTCATGATAGGTCCGGAGGTGGTGGTCCACCAGGATACCGGCGCTGGTAGGAAGTCCACAGCCCTCGGCCAGTTCGATCCGGGGACGGACACCGCACGACAAGACCAACAGGTCGCCGTCGATCGCTGAGCCGTCATCCAGCAGCAGCGCCGAGAAGCTGCCGTCAGGACCGGACGTTTCAATACCTGTGGAACGGGCATTGCCGGCCATCCGGACGCCGCCCGCCCGCAGGCTGTTGGTGAGGACGGAGCCACTGCCGCGGTCGATGCTGCGTCCCAGGGGGAACGGTCCGTTGTGGACCACCGTGGTTTGGGCGCCCTCTTCCGAGGCCGCCAGTGCGGTTTCCAAACCCAGCACCCCGCCACCCAGGACCACCACGCGCTTGCCGTCGGCAACGGCTGCGCGAAGCACGGCAGCATCCCGCAGATCACGCAAAGCTGTAACTCCGGCCGGCAGTACGGGCCGGGAGGGATCGGGGTTGAGCCCGGTGAGGTTGGGAATGACCGGACGCGAACCAGTGGCAAAGACCAGGCGGTCGTAGTGTTCAGCGGTGCCGTCGGAGAGGACTACCTGCTGGCGGGCGCGGTCGATCCTTTTGACCTTGGTGCCCAGGCGGACGTCAACGCCGTCGGACTCCAACTCGGACGCATCGGCCATCGCCAACGCCTCGGCCGTGGTGCGCCCCACGCCAAGCTCAGCAACCATGACCCTGTTGTACGCAGCCTCTGTTTCCTGACCCACCACCAGCAGTTGTACCAGCCCAGTGCGGACGGCCGGGAGCAGTTCGTCAATAAGCCGTGCTGCCACTGGTCCGAATCCAACTACAACAATGCGCTCGCTCATGATGCCTCCTTGACGTGCAGTGGCAGCCGCGTCCCGGCAGGAACTGCGTACGAGTCCAGTTCCTGGGTGGAGACTGCCCGCCGGACCCATACCCGGCTGGTCTTGAATTCCGGCATGCCGGAGATGGGATCTGTTGCCGCTTCGGTGAGGCGGTTGGCGTTTTCCTGGCCGGGGAAGTGGAACGGCAGGAAGACAGTGTCGGGTCGGACGGTGGTGCTGAGTTCAGCGCGGCAAAGTACTTCGCCGCGCTCATTCGTGACGGTGGCGTAGTCGCCGTCGGCGATGCCGCGGGCAGCTGCTGTGCCTGGGTGGATGAGGAGCCGGGCCTGAGGCTGCGATGCCAGCAGCTCGCTCACCCGGCGGGTCTGGGCGCCGGACTGATAGTGCTCAAGGAGACGGCCCGTAGCGAGCGCCAGGGAGTTGTCCGCAAACGAACGTACAGCCCGCTTGGAAGGAGTGACCGGAACCATGACGGCCCGGCCATCGGCGTGGGCAAATCCGTCGGCGAAAAGTCGCGGGGTCCCAGTGCTGCCCGCAGGGTAGGGCCAGTAGGCAGCTTCGCCCCGGTCCAGCATGGCGTAGTCGATGCCCGAGTAGTCGGCCAGACCGCCGGCGGAGGCGAGGCGCAGTTCTTCGAAAACGGTCTCGGGATCATCGCTGAATGTTGAAGGAGCCTCAAGGAGCTCGGCCAGGCGCGCCATGAGCCACAACTCGCTGCGAACACCCGGGGGAGGAGTCAGTGCCCGGCGACGTCGGATCACGCGACCTTCGAGGTTGGTCAGCGTGCCCTCTTCCTCGGCCCACTGCGTCACAGGCAAAACTAAATCCGCTTCAGCAGCTGTCTCAGACATGAAGAAGTCGCAGACCACCAGGAAGTCCAGGCTGCGAAGTCCTCGGATCACTGCGTTCGTGTCCGGCGCCGAGACCACTACGTTGGCACCATGCACGAAAAGGCACCTGACGCCGTCGGGCTGTCCCAGCGACTTAAGAAGTTCGACGGCGGGCAGGCCGGGACCGGGGATGAGCGACTCGTCGACGCCCCATACTCCGGCGACGTGGGCGCGCGCGGCGGGATCGGTGATCTTGCGGTAGCCCGGGAGCTGGTCGGCCTTCTGTCCGTGTTCGCGGCCACCCTGGCCGTTGCCTTGGCCGGTGAGCGTGCCGTATCCGCTGCGCGCAGAGCCCGGCAGGCCCAACAGGAGGCTGAGGTTGATCGCCGCCGTGGCGGTATCCGTGCCGTCCACGTGCTGTTCCACACCGCGTCCGCTGAGGATGTAGCTGCCGCCGTCGCGGGCTCCTTGCGCCAAACGGCGGGCGGTTTCACGGATCAGGGTGGCTGGGACGCCGGTGATGGACTGGACGCGTTCCGGCCAGAACGCCGAAAGGCTCCGCACCACGGCCGCGTAGCCGCTGGTGTTGGCCTCGATGTACGCGGCGTCGGCCAGGCCTTCGTGAACCACCACGTGGCTGATGCCCAAGAGGAGAGCCAAATCGGTACCTGGCGTCGGCTGCAAGTGGAGACCGCCGCCGTCGGACGTGAACGCAGCAGTAGCCGAGCGGCGGGGATCCACCACGATCAGGCCACCGGCGTCCCGTGCGCCCTGCAGGTGCTGGACGAACGGAGGCATGGTCTCGGCAACGTTGGAACCGAGCATGAGGATTACGGACGCGGTGTCGAGGTCCGTGACAGGGAAGGGCAGTCCGCGGTCCACACCGAAGGCGCGGTTGCCTGCCGCAGCAGCGGAGGACATGCAGAACCGACCGTTGTAATCGATCCGTGAGGTACGCAGCGCCAGCCGGGCGAACTTGCCCAGCAGGTAGGCCTTCTCGTTGGTGAGGCCGCCGCCGCCGAAGACTCCTACGGCGTCATTCCCGTACTGCTGCTGGGTGTCCTTCACAGCTGCGGTGATGAGCATGAGGGCCTGGTCCCAGGAGATCGGCTGGTGGATGCCGTCCGATCCTTTGAGCATGGGTTCGGTGACGCGCCCGCTGTGACGCAACAACGACGCCGATGTCCAGCCTTTGCGGCACAGCCCGCCCCGGTTGGTGGGGAAGTCGCGCCCGGATACTTCCAGGGGAGCGGCCGGGGCTGCCTCCGGTGTGGCCGCTGCCGCTGCTCCCGGCACTGCCGAAGCAGCCGGGGTCAGCGTCATGGCGCACTGGAGCGCGCAGTAGGGGCAGTGGGTATCGGCGCCGTTGGGCATCTAGATGTGTCCGATCGTGTTGCGCTTCTGGGCAGGGCGGATATAGAAGACCCAGCAGACGATGAGCATCAGGACATAGGCTCCAACGAATCCGTAGAACGCCGGGGTGTAGGACCCGCTGGCCGTGTTGGAAGCGTTGAGAACCTGGGGGATCACGAAGCCGCCGTAGGCACCGATCGCGGAGATCAGGCCGAGCGAAGAGGATGCGAGTCGTGCCGTGGTGGTGCTGGGAGCTCCTGCGCGGGCGGCCCGGCTGGACGTTGCGAAGATGATAGGGATCATGCGGTACGTGGCGCCGTTTCCGAAGCCGCTGGCCAGGAAGAGGAGCAGGAAGAGCGTCAGGAAGAGCCAGAAGTTCTTCAGCGGCAGCGTCCAGATCATGGTGAGGGTAATGAGGGCCATGGAAGCGAACGAGGCAATGGTCATGCGTGCCCCACCCATGCGGTCGGCCATGCGTCCACCGTAGGGGCGGGCCAAGGAACCAACCAGTGGGCCGAGGAAGGCCAGGGACAAGGCCACAGCGCCGACGTGGATGGAGGAGAAGTCCGGGAAGTAGTCCTTGATCAGCTTGGGGAAGACGCCCGCGAAGCCGATGAACGAGCCGAACGTCCCGATGTACAGGAACGCCATGATCCACAGATGGGGTTCCTTGAGGGCGGCAAGTGAACCGGCTACGTCACCCTTGGCGCTGGTGAGGTTGTCCATGTACTTGTAAGCGCCGAAGGCAGCGATGAGGATCAACGGAATCCAGATGATGCCCGCCACCGGCAGGTTGACGGTTCCGGCGGCCAACAGGGTAATGGCGATCGGCACAACAAGCTGGGCGACGGCGGCACCCATGTTTCCACCCGCGGCGTTCAGGCCCAGCGCCCAACCCTTTTCGCGGGCGGGGTAGAAGAAGGTGATGTTGGCCATCGAGCTGGCGAAGTTGCCGCCACCAAAGCCGGCGAGGCCAGCCATGAGGAGCATGACGCCGAAGGGCGTTTCCGGGTTGGAGACGCAGATAGCCAGGCCTGTGGTGGGGATCAGCAGGAGCAGCGCCGAGACGATGGTCCAGTTCCGGCCACCGAACTTGGGAACCATGAAGGTGTAGGGAATGCGGAGCGTGGCGCCTACAAGGCTGGGGATGGAGATGAGCCAGAAAATCTGGTTGGTATCAAAGGCAAAACCGGCCGCGGGGAGCTGGACCACCACGATGGACCAGAGCTGCCAGACGACGAAACCGAGGAATTCGGCGAAGATGGACCAGTAGAGATTGCGCTTGGCGATGGACCGGCCTTCGGCTTCCCACTGGCCCTTGTCCTCAGCATCCCAGTTGGCAATCCAACGGCCGGGGCGGTGTTCAAGGGCGGGCGCGGCGGTGGCAGTGGACTGGACAGGGGCCAGTTCTTCTGCGGAGCGGTCAACAGTCACGGAGTGCCTCCTTGGTGGGGGACGTTGTTCTTCCAAGGTAGGTTTCGCGCATTTCGTGGACGGGCGCCGTTTGTAAACGTGCTGTGACATTTCCCTATCGGCGGGGTCACCGGCGCGTGAGGCGATGGTGAGGTAGTGTGGCGCGGACCACAGAGTGGGATTTTCCTGTGCGTCCGCATGTTGGACTTAGTTGTCCAGTCAATGGACAGTGGGAACTATTATTGAACTCTCGAATATTCCTTCGCCGGGAACCTCTCGGGGCTTCGGCCGGCGTGAAAGAAAGCTGCAAATACATGTCTTCCACCGCACCATCCAAGGAAGGCGAGTCCACTAAGCCAGTGAACTCGCGGGGCAAGGTGATCTTCGCGAGCCTGATCGGCACGACGATCGAGTTCTACGACTTCTACGCCTATGCCACCGCGTCGGTACTCGTCTTCCCGAAGCTCTTCTTCCCGGACGCCACTGACATCAATGCGCTGCTCAGTGCGTTCGCCATTTTTGGCGTTGCCTTCTTCGCGCGGCCTATCGGTGCCGTGGTCTTCGGCCACTTTGGTGACAAGATCGGCCGCAAGGGTACCCTGGTGGCGTCGTTGCTGACCATGGGTATTGCCACGTTCCTCATCGGTCTCCTGCCCACGGCCTCCATGCCGGGTTGGGCCATCCTTGCCCCGATCATGCTGGTCATCCTGCGGTTCTTCCAAGGCCTGGCCCTGGGCGGCGAATGGTCCGGCGCAGCATTGCTGGCCACGGAGAACGCGCCGGAGGGAAAGCGTGCCATTTACGGAACGTTCCCGCAGCTGGGCGCCCCCATCGGCTTCATCATCGCCAACGTCATCTTCATCTGGATGAACGTTTCCCTGAGTGCCGAAGAATTCCTGGCCTGGGGCTGGAGGGTCCCGTTCATCCTCAGTGCCGTCCTGGTGGTCGTGGGCCTCTATGTTCGTTTGAAGCTGGTGGAAAGTGCGTCCTTCACCAAGGTGATCCAGCAGGACAAGGTGCAGAAACTGCCCCTCGCAGCCACCCTCAAGAGCCACTGGCGCCCGGTGGTGGCCGGTACGTTCATCATGTTTGCCACTTACGTGCTCTTCTACATCATGACCACGTTCACCCTGTCCTACGGCACCAAGCCCACCCTGGCCGGTGCGCAGGCAGCGGCTGAAAAAGCCGGCAAGCCCATGACGGCCGACCAGATTGCCGCGTTCGTCCCCGGCCTGGGAATCACCCGTTCCGACTTCCTCTGGATGCTGATCATCGGCGTCGTCTTCTTCGGCATCTTCACCGTTGTCTCCGGGCCACTCGCTGAGAAGTGGGGCCGGCGTAAGTTCCTGCTGGGTGTCACCGCCGGCATCTTCGTGTTCGGTGCGCTCTGGTTCACCATGTTCGGTCCCGGCCAGGCAGCGGCCATGGTTGGCCTCATTGTGGGCTTCACGCTCATGGGCCTGACCTTCGGGCCCATGGCCGCCATCCTTCCTGAGCTGTTCCCGGCCAACGTCCGTTACACCGGATCCGCTGTGGCGTACAACCTGTCCTCCATGATCGGTGCAGCTCCTGCCTCATTCGTGGCCATCGCGCTCTGGTCTGCAGCGAACGGCAGCACGTGGCTGGTGGGCGTCTACATGGCCGCCGCCGCAGTGGTGACCTTCATCGCGCTTTGGCTGACGCGCGAGACCAAGGACATGGACTACGAAAACAACGTGTCCTAAGCAGCCCAATAACGACGGCGGCTCCGCACCATTGGTGCGGAGCCGCCGTCGTTAAGAGGTGCTTTGCGTTAGTCCTCGATGGTGGCGATAACTGCGCCGGCGGCAACAGTCTCGCCGGCCGTGGCAGCGAGGCCACGTACGGTACCGGCCTTGTGGGCGGTGAGGGGCTGCTCCATCTTCATGGCTTCGAGAACCACGATCAGGTCGCCCTCAGCCACCACGTCGCCTTCAGCAGCTGCCACCTTGACGATGGTGCCCTGCATGGGTGAGGTCAGGGCGTTGCCACCTGCTGCGGCAGCCGTGGCGCCAGCTGATCGGGAACGCTTCTTGGACTTGCCGGACTTGGTGCCCGAACCGCCGGAAACTGCCGCGACACCGCCACCCAGACCGGACGGAAGGACGACTTCAAGCCGCTTGCCGCCAACCTCGACGACGACGCGCTGGCGCTCACCGGCGTCGGGCGCCTCAGCGCCTGCTGCGTTGGCAGACCATGCCGGGATGCTGTTGACGAACTCGGTTTCGATCCAGCGTGTGTGGACCTTGAACGGGCCTTCCGCCGGGGCGAAAGCGGGATCGGTGACCACTGCGAGGTCGAAGGGGATGACGGTGGGGATGCCCTCAACCACCATCTCCTCCAACGCCCGGCGTGAACGCTGGAGCGCTTGTTCGCGGGTGGCGCCGGTGATGATCAGCTTGGAGAGCATGGAGTCGAAGTTGCCGCTGATGACGTCGCCCTGCTCAACGCCGGAATCGATCCGGACGCCGGGGCCGGTGGGGTTCTTCAGGGTGGTGATGGTGCCGGGGGCGGGCATGAAGTTGCGGCCCGGGTCCTCGCCGGTGATGCGGAACTCGAAGGAGTGGCCGCGGACCTCGGGGTCGTCGTAGCCGAGTGCTTCGCCTCGGGCAATGCGGAACTGCTCGCGGACCAGGTCGATTCCCGTGACTTCCTCGGACACGCAGTGCTCCACCTGGAGGCGGGTGTTGACCTCGAGGAAGGAAATGGTGCCGTCCTGGCCCACCAGGAATTCACACGTTCCGGCGCCAAGGTAGTTGGCTTCCTTGAGGATGGCCTTGGAGGATTCGTAGAGTCGCTTGTTCTGCTCTTCGGTCAAGTACGGAGCGGGGGCTTCCTCGACGAGCTTCTGGTTACGGCGCTGCAGTGAGCAGTCGCGGGTGGAGACCACCACGACGTTGCCAAATGCGTCGGCCAGGCACTGGGTCTCTACGTGCCGCGGAGCATCCAGGAAGCGCTCGATGAAGCACTCGCCGCGGCCGAAAGCTGCAATGGCTTCGCGGACGGCCGATTCGTAGAGCTCGGGAATCTCGTCCATGGTGCGGGCAACCTTGATGCCGCGTCCGCCGCCGCCGAAGGCAGCCTTGATGGCAACCGGGAGGCCGAATTCTTCGGCGAACTTCAGGATTTCGTCGGCCGATTCCACCGGGTCAGCCGTGCCGGGGACCAGCGGAGCGCCCACCTTTTCGGCGATGTGACGGGCCTGGACTTTGTCGCCCAAGGCCGAGATCGCCTCGGGGGAGGGGCCGATCCACGTGATGCCGGCGTCGATGACCTTGGCAGCGAACTCGGCGTTCTCCGCCAGGAAGCCGTAGCCGGGGTGGATCGCGTCGGCGCCGGACTGCTTGGCGACGTCGATGATCTTGTCCATCACCAAGTACGACTCAGCGGCGGTGTTGCCGCCCAACGCGTAGGCTTCGTCGGCAAGGCGGACATGGAGGGCATCACGGTCAGGATCGGCGTAGACCGCTACGGAGGCAATGCCTTCGTCCCGGGCGGCTCGGATGATGCGGACCGCGATTTCGCCGCGGTTGGCAATCAAGACCTTGGTAAGAGGGCTGGAAATGGGCTGCGCCGGGTTAGCTGACAAGTTGTTGACTCCTTCTGTCCTTGAGGAGCCTAGCGTGATTGTGAGGGTTCCGCCCATATTGATGGGGGATTCCGTGTGTGAGGCGATGTTCCTTTGTAGGGTTGCTACAAACGGCTTTTACTGCTCGTCGTTGTCCCACAGTTCGGTGATTCCCACGTTCGCGTGGACCAGCAGATCCCGAAGGGTGGAGATGGAAAGCCCGACGACGGCGTGCGGGTCGCCGTCGACCTTGCGGATGAAGGCTCCGCCCAAGCCGTCAATGGTGAAGGACCCGGCGCAGTGGAGGGGTTCGCCAGTGGCGATGTAGGCGTCGATGTCGTAGGTGCTCATCTCGGCGAAGTGGACCTCGGCGCTTGCGACGGCACCCACGGTGGCTCCTGTGCCGTCTGTGGTTTCGTCTGTTGCGTCGTCCTCCACGTCGGCAGCAGTGTCCCGGCAATCAACCAGCCAGTGACCGGTGTGCAGTACTCCCTGCGAGCCACTCATTCGCAGCATCCGTTCCCGCGCGACTTCAGCGGTGTAGGGCTTGCCGTGGGACTCGCCGTCGAACTCGAACACCGAATCGCAGCCGATCACCAACGCGCCCTCAGCCTCGGGGAGGGCGGCGACGGCCTCAGCTTTGGCACGAGCCAGCAGCAGCGCTGTATCGTGTGCGTCCGTTACGCCGTATTTGGCCTGCACCGCGTCCTCGTCAACATCCGAAACCAGGACGTCATGCCGGATCCCGGCATCCGTGAGCAGCTTGGTGCGGGCGGGGGACTGGGAGGCGAGAATCAATCGGGTCACGCCACCCAGCCTAATACGAACCCTCTCTCACTTCCCGCGTGCTTAAACCGAACCGTCTCTCACCTCCCGCGTGCTTAAACCGAACCGTCTCTCACTTCCCGCGTGCTTAAACCGAACGCTCGCTCACTTGCCTCAAGCAAGTGAGCGAGCGTTCGTGAACATCGGCTGGGATGTGGAAGAGCGTTAGTGGACCAGTTCCTCGGCGTCGGCCTTCCTGCGGTCGCTGCGCTCCAGCTTGGCGCCTTCAACATCGACGTCGGGAAGAACACGTTCCAGCCACCTGGGCAGCCACCAGGCCTTCTCGCCCAAAAGGTACATCACAGCGGGAACGATGGTCATGCGGACCACGAAGGCATCAATCAGTACACCGAACGCCATGGCGAAGCCCAGCGGCCGGACCATCGTGAGGTGGCTGAAGATGAAGCCGGAGAACACACTGACCATGATGATCGCGGCGGCAGTGACCACGGCGGAGGCATGGCTGAAACCGGAGCGGACCGCGTGTCTGGCGGACTCGCCGTGCATAAACGACTCCCGCATACCCGACGTGATAAACACCTGGTAGTCCATGGCGAGTCCGAACAGCACCCCGATCAGGATGATGGGCAGGAAGCTCAGGACGGCGCCCGGGTTGGCGACGTCGAAGATCCCTCCGAGCCAGCCCCACTGGTAGACGGCAACTACGGCACCGAAGGCAGCGGCCAGCGAGAGCAGGAATCCGCCCGTGGCCAGCAGCGGCACTACGATCGAGCGGAACACCAGCAGCAGCAAGAGCAAGGAAAGCCCGACGACGATCGCCAAGTACGGCGGCAACGCGGCTCCGAGCTTGTTGGAAACGTCAATGTTGCCCGCGGTTTGTCCGGTCAGGCCGATTTTTACGTCAAGGTCGTCGCTGATCACTGCACCCTTGGCGCGGAGATCAGACACCACTTGCACGGTGCCCGCACTGGCCGGGCCTTCCTTGGGAATGACCTGGAATACTGCGGTACGGCGGTCTTCGCTCAGTGCGATTGGTACAGCCGCGATGACGTTTTCTACACTGCGAAGTTCGTCCGCGACATCGAACTGCTTGTTCTTGGCGTCGTTTTCGCTGAGGCCTTCAGGGAATTCGCCGACGACGACGATCGGGCCGGTGACGCCTTCGCCGAAGCTGCTGCGGGTGAGGTCATAGGCCTTGAAGGCCTGCGAATCGACCGGCTCGGATCCGCCGTCGGGAAGTGCCAACCGAAGCTGAGAAGCCGGCAGTGCCAAAGCGCCCAACAGCACGACGCTGGCTACCAAGGCAACCCACGGATGACGCGTGACCATACCGCCCCAGCCTCCGCTGCTGCGCTTTTCGTCGCGTTCACGGTCGGCTGCTTCGTGGCCGGGCTCGGCGTTGTGCTTGGCAGCCTTGGCCCAAGCGCGCTTGGAGATGAGTCGGCGGCCGATCAGGGCCAGCACGGCGGGCGTCAGGGTCAAGGCGACGACGACGGCGACAGCAACGGTCGCTGCGGCCGCAACACCCATCACAGCGAGGAAGGGCAGCCCCGGGACCACGAGTGCTGCCAAGGCGATGATGACGGTGAGCCCGGCAAACAACACAGCGTTACCTGAAGTACCCGTAGCCAAGGCAGCGGATTCCTCCGCGTCCATGCCGGCCAGAAGCTGGGTGCGATGACGGTTGACGATAAACAGGGAGTAGTCAATACCAACCGCGAGTCCGAGCATCAGTGCAAGCATCGGGGAGATGGAGCTCATGTCGATGACGCTGGTCAGTGCGAACGTTCCGCCGACACCTACAGCTACGCCGATCAGGGCCATCAGGAGAGGAAGCCCGGCCGCGATGAGTGTTCCGAGCATCAGGATCAGGACCATGGCCGCGACTGCGACGCCCACGATTTCAGCAATACCGAAGATCTCCGAGACATCTTCGGTGATTTCCTTGCTGGCGTAGGCCGTGACGCCGGCGGAAGAAACTCCGTGGACGATCTCCTGGACTTCCTCGCGGACGGCGGGGTCAACAGCGTTAATGGAGGTCTTGAACTGGACCTGCGCTACTGCGGCTTTGTTGTCACTGGACACAAAGCGGAGGCCTTCAGATGCTTCGAGCTGTCGCTTGCCCAGAGCCAATGTGGCGGCGCCGTCGGCAGCTTCCTTGGCTCCGGCGTCGAGCTTTTCCTTACCGGCAGCAAGTTCTGCGCGCTGCGGCGCCAACTGGGCTTCAACCTGTGCGGGTGTCAGGCCCGAAGCGGCGAGTTGCTGTTCCACCCCGGCGAGTTGGGCCTCGCCCGCTTCCAACTGCGCGCGGGAAGCATCAAGCTGGGCCTGGCCCTCGGCTGCCTTCGCCTCACCGGCAGCGATCTCAGCCGCGGAGTTATCCAGCTGCTCCTGTGTGGTGAACGGGTTCACCGTTCCCTGCACGTCAGGCATGGCCTCGAGTTTGGTCAACGCAGCGGCTACTGCGTCCTTTTTGGCTTGGTCGAATCCGCCGTCCCCGGCATCGAAGACCACGCTGGCGGAGCCTCCCGAAGAATCAGGGAGCGCTTCCTTGAGTTTGTCGGCCATCTGCTGGGTTTCGGTGCCCGGGATGGTGAAGTTGTTGGACATGGTGCCGTGGAAGGCTGCGGCCGAGCCGCCAACCGCCACCATGACGGCCAGCCAGATGGAGATGACCAGCCAGCGGCGCCGATACGAAAACTTGCCGAGACGGTAGAGGAACGAGGCCATGTCAGAACCGATCTGTGGTGGTTGGAACGGAGGGGGAAGCTGCTGAGGCTTGGACGGACGCGTCCGACGGCGGCGCGAAGCCGGCACCGAGGAGACCCATCGCATCGATGAGGTGCTGGCGAAGTACCGCGAGGGATTCCGCCGAGAGATCAGGGCCGCGATCGGCGAACCAGACGGTCATGGCGGCCTTGCCGCAGGAGATCACTGAGCCCGCCAAGGCATGGAGGTAGAGCTCACTGATGCCGGCGCCAAGTCTGCTGCGGGCGGCGTCAATGATCTGCTCGGTGCAGTGCTCCCAGGCTTCAAGCTCGGAACGGGCCAGTTGGCGGTTGTCCTGGGTCAGGCTGAACAGTTCGGCCATGGGCGCCACGGACATGGGATCAGCCAACGCCATGAGGGCTGCCTGGGCGGATTCGAGAATTGACTCGTCCGCCGGGCGCAGCCGGAACTGCTCCAAGGCGTGGTCCATGAAGCCGTCGGCAACGGATGCCAAGGCGGCTTCGAGGCTGGGGAAGTAGTTGAAGAAGGTTCGTCGTGAGACGCCGGCGCTGGCTGCGATGTCTTCCACGGTGAAATTGCCGGACCCTTTGCTACGCAAAAGGCCCAAGGCTGCGGAAGCGATGGAACTGCGGGTGGCCGCCTTGTTGAGTTCGCGCCTAGAGGGGGCGCTGGGCTCAGAAGGAGACGATTCCGCAGCGGCTTCCTGGCTACTGGTTTGAGTCACATACTTACACTAAGTGCAAGTTTGCACTCTGCGCAATGTGAGCGTGCCCGTGCCCCTGATACTCAAAGTCCCGCCCTCGTTCGCTCAGCTCGCCGCTGGGCGGCGAGGGGACGAAGGAGGGCGGGACCTTTGGGCTGATCCGACTAGAACTGGTGAGGCTGGGCCGGGGGAGTCGGCGGGGTAAATTGCTGCTGCTGGGCGGGCTGCTGGGGCTGGGTGAACTGCTGCTGCTGGGCTGGCTGCTGCGGCTGTGTCGGCTGAGCGGGCTGTTGTGTGGCCGTCTTGGTCAGATAGACCGACTGTCCCGTAGCTCCGGGTTCGCCTTCACCCAACGGCAGGACGTACACGGCGGTGCCGTACGCGCAGACTTCGGTCCAGTTGGTGCCCATTTCAGAGGTGTCGAACCGCATGGCGACGATGGCATTGGCGCCACGTTGCTGCGCTT
This sequence comes from Arthrobacter sp. YN, assembly GCF_002224285.1. GTDB lineage: Bacteria > Actinomycetota > Actinomycetes > Actinomycetales > Micrococcaceae > Arthrobacter. Next base: position 1,611,155 of record NZ_CP022436.1, read on the forward strand.
CGTTGACCATGCGTGCCATAACTTCCTGGCGGCTTTCATAGAGTGCCTTGGTCATTTCGGGCAGTTCGCCGCCGCCGAGGGAGCGGAAACCGGCCAGCATTTGCGAGCCGATGTCCCGTGAGCGGACGGTGAGACCCATGACTTCGCCGAAGACGGCGTCGATCCGGTGGCCCGGGATTTCATTGGAAGTGACGATCAACATGGTCCGAGCCTATCCAGAGTTGACCCCTTTAACGGGGAAATCCCCCGGGGAGAACTCCCCGGGGGATTTGCGCCGTTTCAAAGGGACTGAAATTAGGCCTTCGAGTCGGCCAATTCGCGATGGTCCGCTTCGGCTGCTGCCTTGTCGGCGGCGTACTCGTCGGCAAAGGCGGCACCGTTGCGGGGTGCGTTGTACAGCGATTCATCCAGGATGCCCTGGCGCTTGGCCACGATGGCCGGGACCAGTGCCTGGCCCGCCACGTTGACGGCGGTCCGGCCCATGTCCAGGATGGGGTCGATGGCCAGCAGGAGGCCGACGCCGGCCAGCGGCAGTCCCAGCGTGGACAGTGTCAGCGTGAGCATGACGACGGCGCCGGTGGTACCGGCGGTAGCGGCCGAACCAAGGACGGAGACCAGAACGATCAGCAGGTACTGGCTGAAGTCAAGGTTGATGCCGAAGAACTGTGCCACGAAGATGGCTGCGATCGCCGGGTAGATCGCTGCGCAACCGTCCATCTTGGTGGTGGCGCCCAGCGGCACGGCGAAGGAAGCGTAGCCGGAGGGGACGCCGAGGTTCCGTTCAGTGACGCGCTGCGTGAGCGGCAGCGTGCCAATGGACGAGCGGGAAACGAACGCCAGCTGCACGGCCGGCCACACTCCGGAGAAGTACTGCTTGATGGAGAGCCCGTGAATGCGCACCAGGATGGGGTAGAGGACGAAGAGCACCAAGGCCAGGCCGATGTAGATGGCCGCAGTGAACTTGCCCAAAGAACCGATAGTGTCCCAGCCGTAGATGGCCACAGCGTTACCGATCAGTCCTACTGTGCCCAGCGGAGCGAGGCGGATGATCCACCACAGGACCTTTTGGATGACGGCCAGCGCTGAAGCGTTGAACGTCAGGAAGGCCTCGGCCTGCTTGCCAACCTTGAGGGCAGCAACACCGATCGCGATCGCAATGACCAGGATCTGCAGCACGTTGAAGTTGACGGCAGTGCTGACGGTGGTGGCAGCGTTGGCGCTCTCGGTCACAGTGGAGCTGGCGCCGAGTCCCAGGAAGTTCTTCGGGAAGAGGCCGATCAGGAAGGCCCACCAGTCACCGGTCTTGCCAGCGTACTTGGCTTCTTCTGTAATGCCGGTAGCTGCGCCCGGCTGCAGGAGTACGCCCAGGCCGATGCCGATCAGAACCGATACCAGAGAGGTGATCGCGAACCAGAGCAGTGTGTTCCATGCCAATCGGGCGGCGTTGGACACCTGGCGCAGGTTGGCGATGGAGCTCACCACAGCGGTGAAAATCAAAGGTACGACGGCGGTCTGCAGCAAGGAGACGTAGCTGGAGCCGATCGTCTGGAGAGTAGCCCCCAGGGCATTGGGGGCGGTCTTGGTGCTGCCCGTGTACTTGGCGATGAGGCCAAGGATGAGGCCCACAATGAGGGCTGCGATGATCTGGACGCCGAAGGAACCGGCCCACTTGGGGAGCCGGAAGCCGCTCTTGCCAGCTGCTGGGGAAGTGTTGGTTGAGGTGCTCACCGGAACACGTTAGGTGCAGTGTCAATAACATAGCGAACGGACGTTGAGAAATGTTACGTGCGCAAAAGTTATTCCCGCGGTTTTGTGACGTTGATCTCAGCCGAGGGCGTTCGGGCCGGATTGCAAGGCCGTGGATCCCGTCTTTGCGGTCATGGTCGCTAAAAAGGGACTCGCATGGCGGCGACTGTTGCAGCGGAGCGCGGAACGTCCGCTGGCGTTACCCCCGCGCGGTTTGTCTGTTTGTTGGATTTATTCGGTGGTGTTGGTAGTTTGTGGGTGTTTGGTTGCCTGGGCTGGTTTTGGTTTGGGTGTTGCGATTGTTCTTATTGGGAGGAAAGTTCTATGTCGCGTGTGTTGTCTACTGAGCAAGCCAAGGCTGCTATCGGTCAGGTGCAGTCGATTATTACTGGTGGGTTTACGGATCAGATTTCGGCGTTGGATGCCCAGGGTCGGTTGTTGTCGGATCCGAATGTGTGGGATGGGCCGTTGGCTGCTGAGTTCCGTGGTTCGACGTGGCCGGAGACGAAGGCTGCGTTGGATAAGGCCAAGGAGGAGCTGGAGCAGTTGCGGGGTCAGTTGCAGAAGATTTCGCAGGATATTTTCTCTGCCGGTGGCGGGGCCTGATTCTTTTTTTGCTGTGAGTGTGAGGGCCGGGTGATCGTGCCGCTTTAGTGCGGTGTGGTTGCCCGGCCGTTCCGCTGTGGTCTGGTGGTGCCGGTTCGTCCCGCGTGGTTGTGGTGCGGGTTTGTGTGGGTTGTTGGGTTTTGTTCGCGTTCTTGTTCTGTGGGGGGCTGTGGTTGTGACCGAGTTCGTTGAGATGCCGTTGTTGCCGGATTCCGATGCTGGCCATGGTGGCCGGTTTGTGTATGGGGTTGCCGAGTCGGTGAAGGGTGCTTTTGAGTCCGCAGCGTCGCGGGTCCAGGAGCATTCGGGTTCGCGGACCCCGTTGGTGACCGGGGCGGGGGAGGATTTCCGGGGACATTTCTCGGAGGTGTTCGCGGCGAACGCGGCTACGGCGTCCCGGGACGCGGAGTCCCTGGCCGCGGCGTTACGGACGGTGGCCGGGTATGTGGGGACCATGATTTCCGAGGCGCGGGACGAGGATGACCGGCGCCGGGAGAACAACGAGTGGGTGCGGCGGCATAACAACCGGAACTGGCTTGAAGAGGGCTGGGACAACCTTTGGGGTGAGGAAGCGCGGCCGAATATGGAGCCGGGCAGTGCGCCGTCGTTCCCTTCGGAAGCCCCGGCGTCGGGGGCGCGGGAGGCCCCGGGCCCGGGTGGCGGGTACGGGGGCGGGACGTCCTCGGCCCGTCCGGAGTCGTTGCGGAGTTTCGCTGCTGGTTCGCGTGGCCTGGATGACGGGATCGCGTCGGTGCCGGGGTCCTTGGAGTCGGAGTTGTCTTCGTTCGCGGACCGGTGCGGGTGGGGCCGGATCGACGCTGCTGGTGTGGTGACCGCGTTCCGGGAGTATTTGCGGTTGAACGAGGCGGACGCGGCGTGGGCGGTGGTGGTCGCGGACGCGTTCGCTGCCGCCGGCAGCGAGGGCGCGGTCTCGACCCTCTCGGACGCGGCGGTGAACGAGGCACTGGCCGCGGCCGGGGTTTCGGCGAACCGGACCGGGCTGGTCATTGACCCGCCCACCGCGGCCGGGGCGATGCCCTCGTCCGGGTATGCGAATGATCCGGTGAACACGGCCACGGGTAACTTCATTGAACCCGAAACAGATCTCGGGTTCGCCGGGGCCAGCACTGACCTGGTTCTCACCCGGATGTATAACTCCCTCGGTTCCGGCCTGGACACTGTTGGGGTGTTTGGTCCGGGGTGGGCCTCGGTGCTGGATCAGCACCTGGTCCTGTCCGATGAGGGCTGCCGTTGGGTGCTGGCTGACGGCCGTGCGGTGGACTTCCCCCGCGAGGGTGCGGGTTGGGCCCGCGCGGTCGGCGAGAATTACTGGCTCGCCCGCCACCCGGTCACGGAACCGTTCCTGGCGGAACTGACCTCCGTCCCGGAGGGTGTCACTGAGGTGTTGGTCGTGACCGATAACCAGGGCGGCTGGTGGGCTTACACCACCGCCGGGGTCTGGCTCGGGACCGGGGCAGGACCCGGCCGGACCATCTCCGCCCACCGCAGTGCTCCCTCAGGGACCGTATCCGATGCTGTGGCGTCCGATGTTATGGATCCCGCCGGCGTGGATGACCGCGAAGCCGCGGCTGCACCCGATACGGAGAGTACGGTCGACGGCGGCGGGCCGGGTGTGGTGCACCGGTTGGTGCATGTCCGGGGCCGGTTCCTGGAGATCGACTATGCCGATGGTGTGGTCGCGGTGGTGCGGGGTTCGGATGGGCGCCGGGTCCAGTACGGGTACGACGCCGAGGGCCGCCTGGTCACCGTCGGCACGGAGACCGGCACCCGCACGTATCGGTGGAACGAGCAGGGCCTGATCGCCTCGGTGGTTTCTGCTGCGGGTGTGGTGGAGGCCGAGAACACATATGACGAGGCCGGCCGGGTGGTTTTGCAGGTCACTCAGCATGGGCGGCGGACGAGGTTCGCGTATTTACCGGGCCGGGTCACGGTGGTCTCCGATGAGGACGGGTCCCGGTCCAACTCGTGGGTCGCCGATGCGAAGGGCCGTCTGGTGGGAGTGTTGGATGCGGAGGACCGGCGCCAGTCCATGGCTTATGACGCGCATTCGAATCTGGTGTCTTTGACTGAGCGTGACGGTGCGGTCACGGTCCACGGTTACGACGCCCGCGGACGGAAGATCCGCACCGTGACTCCGGAGGGCGCGGACCTGAGCTATGGGTGGGACGAACAGGACCGTATCACCACCTTGGTCACCGCCTCCGGTGCCGTCGTGGCCTATGAGTACGCCGATGACCTGTCCCGGGACCCGTCGGTGGTGGTGGACCCGTTGGGTGGCCGGACCGAGCTTCAGTGGCGGGACGGGCTCCTGACCCAGGTCACGGACCCGGTCGGGGTCACTATTGGTTTTGAGTACGACGGGTTCGGGGACCTGACCGGAACGTCCAACGCCGCAGGTGACACCGCGAGGATTGTGCGGGACCGGGCGGGTCGTCCGGTGACGGCGTTGAGCCCGTCGGGGGCCGAGACCCGGTTCAGTTACGACGCTGCCGGGGTGTTGGTGCGTCGGGTGGATCCGGACGGGGCGGTGTGGGCGTTCGAGCACGACACCGCGGGCCGGACCACCGTAATGGTTGCCCCGGATGGGGGCCGGACGGTGTTCGAGTACGCCCCCAACGGTGATTTGGCCCGCACCACGGACCCGATGGGCCGCAGTATCGAGCGGGTGGTTGATGAGCTGGGTAACCTCACCGGCGCGGTGTTGCCGGACGGGGCGTCGTGGGGGTTCACCCATGACAACCTCTCCCGGCTGGTGGGTATCACGGACCCGGGCGGGCATGACTGGGTGCGGGAGTACGACACGGTCGGTGCCCTGACCGCCGTGGTGGATCCGACCGGTGTCCGGACCGGGGCGGTCACGGACCGGTCCAGCGGGACGGCGTCCCTGACGGACGCGTTCAGCACGAACACTTACAGTTTTGATGAGTACGGTCGCCCCACGAAAATCGAGGCCGTGGATGGGTCCGCGGAGCTGGTCAGCTATGACGCGGCGGGGAACCCTGTCGAGTTGGTTGATGGTGAGGGCGGGTTGACGGTCCTGGGCCGCGACGTTGCGGGGAAGATCACCTCGATCACCTCACCGTCGGGGGCGGTGACCTGGTTCGAGTACGACCATTGCGGCCGGCCGTTCCGCAGTATTGACCCGGTCGGGGCGGTCACGGAACTGTCCTACGACCCGGACCAGCGCCTCACGGCGAGGAGACTGCCCACCGGTGAGGTCGAAACCTTCGCCTACGACGCGTGTGGGCGGTTGACCGCGAAGCATACTCCGGGGGAGGGCACGGCCCGGTACGGGTACGACAAGGTCGGGCGGCTGAGCTTCGCCCAGGATTCCTGGTACGGGACCCGCCGCTTCGAATACAACCTCGCCGGGGAGTTAGTGTCCACGACGAACGGGGTGGGTGGCAGGACCCGGTTCGAGTACGACATCCGCGGCCGCCTCACCCGCATCACCGACCCTGTGGGTGGGGTGACCACCCGCACCTACACGGCCACGGACCAGGTCGACACGGTCACGGACCCGCTCGGGAGGGTCACCACCGCCACCTACGACCCGGCGGGCCGGCAGCTCTCCCAAACGGACCCGGACGGGCACACCACCACCTGGGCCTACGACACCGCGGGCCGGGAAGCCTCCACCTCGGTGGACGGTGCCCTGATCGCCGCCATCACCCGCGACCTTGCCGGCCGTCGGGTGGTCATCACCGACCACACCGGTGGGGCGGGGTATGCGGTGGAGCACGAACTGTGCTTTGACCGGCGCGGACTCCTCACCCGAAAGTCCAACGGGAACGGCAACGGGAACGGGACGCTGTCATGGGAGTACGACGGTGACGGGAACCGCATCGGGTTCACCGACCCCACCGGCACCACCACCCGCTACACCCGCGACCCCGCAGGGAGGGTCACGGCCGTGTCGAACCCGTTGCTCGGGGACGCGGCCTTCACCCACGACCCCTCCGGGCGGATCACCTCCGCGACCGCCGGGAACTACACCCAGGAATGGGTATACCGGGGAGGGAGCCTGGTCGAGCACACCCGCACCCAGGTCGATAACCCGGGTGCTGCTGATGTGACGTTGATCGGTCGTGAGGACGGCGGGCGGATCACCGGACTGTCCCGGAACGGGGTCGTGACCCGGTACGGGTACGACACCGCCGGGCAACTGATCACCGCCGCCACCACCACTGTGACTGACTCGGAGGCCTCGGGTTCGGTGGTGGGGTGGGAGTACGACGCCGGTGGGCGGCTGCTCCGCGAAACCACCCCCACCGGGGCACGAACTTTTGAGTACGACGCCGCGGGCCAGCTTCACGCTGTCACGGAACCTGACGGGTCCCGGACGGAGTATGTGTATGACGGGTTGGGCAGGCGGGTCCGGGTGATCGACCCGGACGGGTCCTGGACCGAATACGCCTGGGGCCCCACCGGCTACCTCACCGGCACCATCGAAAAGGATCGGGACGGGGCCGAACGAAACCGGCACCGGCTCCACGTCGACGCGCTCGGTGAACTCGCCACCGTGGACGGGACACCGTTGTGGTGGGACACCGCCGCACCCGTGCCGACCCTCGCCGGTATAGAGACGACCCAGGTGTTGTCCCTGCCCGGCGGTGTCACCGGCATCGGGGAGGCGTGGACCGCGCCCGGGTGGCGTGCCGCCCGCCCGACCGACCAGTACGACCCCTGGGCCGTCCTCGGAACCCCCACCACCCCGCACCCCACCCCCGGAACCACCACAACAATCGGTGCCGGGCTGGCCGGTGCCGGTGCCGGTGCCGGTGCTGGTGCGGGTTTGGGTGCCGGTGGTGTGTTGCCAGCCGGTATCACCCTGACCGCTGGTGGCGGGATCGACATCGCCGGACTCGAATGGCTCGGCAAACGCGCCTACGACCCGGCTACCCGGGGCTTCCTTTCCACCGACCCTCTCGCCCCTGTCCTGGGCGCGGGCTGGGACGGGAACCCCTACGCCTACGCCGGGAACAACCCCCTCAACACTTCTGACCCCACCGGCCTGCGGCCCCTAACCGACGCTGACCTGAAAGCCTACGACGGCTCCTCCCGCGGCGCCATCGCCGCCACCGGAGACTGGTGGAACGACAACTGGGAATACGTCGCTGCCGGGGCCGCCATCGCCGTGGGTGTGGGCCTGATGTTCACCGGTGTCGGGGGACCCGTTGGTATGGCCTTGATCGGAGCGGCTTCCGGTGCCTTTATAGGTGGTGGGGTATCAATGGCGTCGCAGAAGAAAATTACGGGCCAGGTGAATTGGGGACAGGTGGGGGTCGATGCGCTTGTCGGGGGTGCAGCAGGCCTTGTCGGTGGGGGAACCGCCAGCCTCATGGCCAAGTCCGCCCCGTCCGTAGCTCGATGGGGAACAACCACAGCGCAGTCCGCTCTTCGATTTACTTTTAGCAGCACGGGACGAGCTGCTGCGGCGGCCGGGACCTCCGGGTCCACATCGAATGTCCTCAATTACCAGTTCAACAACCCTAGAGTCAAGGACTTCGCCGGTTATGCTGGGGCTGTTGTGACAGGGTTTGGGACCGGCTCAGTCTTTGGCGTTGCTGGAAGTAAACTCACAACGTTTGTGACTTCGCGCATAAATGTCGCTCCGGTATACCCTGCCGGTTGGAACCCTCGTCTGATCGCACCCAATGTCCAACGTTGGACGTTGGGGTGGAGCGAGGCAACGAACCACATCATTGGAGGTGCCCAGGGTGCAGTAAACCAATGGGTCCGCCCCGGTGCGGACACTTCTCGTGCCGGGATACTCTCGGCCGCAGCACAGGGCTTCTTTCTGGGTGCAAAGGGACCTGTGGCCGGTGTTCACCGCGCACCTTGACATCAATCCAATGGAGCCTAAAGAGAGAGACATGAACACATCACCTGGGCGGGACATCTCAAGACATCCGTCTGGAAAGTCGGCGAAGCAATTGCGGAAGGACCGGTGGGTTCTGTTTGTCCTTGGATGTGCACTCCTGCTAATCCCCATAGCCATATTTGTTGTGCCGCCGGTTTCGGATGCGTATGACGAGACTCATAGGGTTGCGATCGAGTGCACGGTTACGGGTGCTGAAGGCGGGGTAGCGTCAGGGGGGAACCGTGGTGGTGCTTCCTGGTCTCGGGTTCAAATCAGTACCTCGGATTGCGGGACCCTGACTCTGACTAGGGATATCACCGAGTCGAACCGGGATGCCGTGGCCGCGGATTTGTCGGGTGGTGGACGATATTCGTTCCAGATCGGGGCGACAACGCAAGCAACGTGGAAGCTATATGAGGTCCTCGGCGTAACTCCTATGGTTTATTCATTTCAAAAAGTCGACTGAACTGATCGATTTCCCTCCGCCGAGTACCGGTTGGAGTGGTGAGCTGACTGCCCCAGTCCCTGGAGGGGACTCCTATTGGCTTCAACGCCACTAAGGATGTGGAATGCGTCGGGAACTCTGACCGACCCGGCTGGTGGGGTGACCCCCCGGACGTATACGGCCATTGACCAGGTCGCTAGTGTGACGGACCCGCTCGGGAGGGTCACCACCGCGACGTATGACCCGGCAGGCCGCCAACTCTCCCAGACGGACCGAACGGGCGGACCACCACCTGGGCCTACGACGCTGCGGGCCGGGAAGCGTCCACCTCGGTGGACGGTGCCCTGATCGCCGCCATTGAACGTGACCTGGCGGGCCGGCGGGTGGTCATTACGGACCACACCGGCGGGGCGGGGTATGCGGTGGAGTACGAACTGTGCTTTGACCGCCGCGGCCTCCTCACCAGCCGCACCAAACGGGACCTGGAACGGGGCGTTGGGGTGGGAGTATGACGGTGACGGGAACCGGACCGGCTTCACCGACCCCACCGGCACCACCACCCGCTATGCCCGCGACCCCGCGGGCCGGGTCGTGAAGGTTTCGAACCCGTTGCTGGGGGACGCGGCCTTCACCCACGACCCCTCCGGGCGGGTCACCACCGCCACCGCAGGGAAATACTCACAGGAGTGGGTGTATCGGGGAGGGAACCTCAGCGAGCACACCCGCACCACCACCGCCGACAACAGCACCAACCCTGCGGGCACAGCTGATGTGACGTTGATCGGTCGTGAGGACGGCGGCCGGATTACCGGCCTGTCCAGGGGCGGGGTCGTGACCCGGTACGGGTACGACGCTGCCGGGCAAATGGTCTCCGCCACCACCACCGACAGCCACAACGCGTCGGCGTCGGGTTCGGTGGTGGGGTGGGAGTTGGTTGTTGGAAGAGTGGTGGCGGGCCAGGCTGTGCGAAGTATGGCTTTAAATGTTGCGACTTCGACGTTGACTCGTGCCACAGGCAATGCCGCAGTCATTGCACGGAGGTTCGGTGCAAATTTGTTGAAGGACATGGTGGGTAGCGGGGCAGCAGGTGGTGTCACTGGAACCGCCGATTACGTCCGTGAACGCGTTCAGAAGGGAGGCCCCTGGACAGCCCAAGGACTGCTGGGTAGCGCAACTGGAGGTGCCTCCACGGGTGTCATCAGCGGGGCACTGAGTCCAGCAGCCGGCCACGTTACGGGCAAAGGCGCCCAGTTTCTCCTGAGTGCGAGCGTCAACACAGGCGCCGGGTTCGCGGGGGACATGCTCAAGAGTGGTGTGAATGGCGAAGCATTTGATCCGATCAAGTCTCTGGTTTCTTCTACTACGTCCGGAGTGTTCTCTACGGGTGTTTCTACTTCGCGGGGAAACTCATCGCAGGGTTACGCTGATCTCATTGGAACAAGCACCTCTTCGCCTATTGAGTATTTTACGAAGGCCAATATGACTACAGACTTAATTAATTCACTCATTGGGCTCGGAACGAATGGAATGATCGATGAAGCATGGAAATAATGATGACTAAAGAGACTGCCGGGGGCCGCACCCTTCGTGAAAGAGCGATGCCCCAGTGGTATCAATGGCTGAGCGTGACAATTCCCGGTCTTATAGCGATTTTAACCTGCGTAAATAGATTTGACGAGTTTGGCTTATCTGCTTGGCTAACAAACTTTATTGTCTTGTTTATATGTATTGCCGGAATGGGGTTTGTGACATATGTCAGTTCAAATTTTGCATCAGTAAATACTTTGGTTGGCACAATTGTCCTAGGCGGTCTAGCCATAGCGGCTCTGTCCAACATACTTCCGGTCATTGCGACATCGTACGGATCGCTATGGGCGGGCTGTGGTCTCGGCTTCATGATTGGGCTGACTCTAACTGCTGGTGAACAACGATAAGTCTGGGCTTCGGTGTGATTGGCAATGAAATCCAAGCAGCACAGCAAGCAGAGAAGCTGTCATGACTAAAGAGCGGCGGAATTCTTGGGAGGGCTCCCTGATCTTCAGTGGGGTGGTGTTAAAGGCCACGCTCTCTGTGATGGTGTTCGTGCCGAATGACACAGTGTTTGCTGGAGGTCGGTTCGTTACTTGCCGTCTGGCTGTTGGTTCTTTGTTTCTTCGGTTTGGCTTACCTCGGCAGTGGATGGGTTCCGTTGTTCTGGTTTTGTTCGTTGCGGTGTGGTTGGTCTTGGGTGTGTCTGGGTATGCCTGGTTTGGCGGGTTCCTTGCGGGAACGTTTGCAGGTTTGGATGGGGGCGTGCTGCTGGGAGCCGCACAAGGGGCCCGGTGGCTCCTTGGACGGTGGATAAGCGTGGATTTGGTTCAGCGGCGGTATAGGGGCGGGGGTGGGCTACCTTGTCAGTGGGGGTCCTCACACGGTCGCAGGACTCCTTGACGCTACTGCGCGTGGAACCATAGTTGGAGCGGGCACCGGCGGAATTGCTCACGGGGCTACCTCCAAAGCGGACGAACTTTTCCACGGCGTACAAACAACCAATCACGCGGGCCAGTCTTTGGGGTCCATGATCCCGCGACCCTCGGGAGCCAGCGATGTATTGAATGGAGTTCGTCTTCGTGCGCAACCGGCCGGAGAAGAGATAGCTGGCGGGCACGCATTTGGAAAGCACGTATTGGATGAGGGCAGTTTCCGGGAATTACAAGTAGGGAGCAATTTGCTTCCAACATTGAGAATGTGATAATCAATGGCACTCCCCGTTATTTGCCAAATGGCAAGAGCTTCTACTGGCTTGACGATACGATAGTGATAAGAAACCCGAGGGCTGGCGATGCGGCACATCCTTCAAGCCTGATGGCGGATACCAATATTTTATTTCGAGTTCTCGAGGTGGGTAATGCGTTGGATTCTTGAAGAGCCAGGATATGAGGTCGAAGACCGTCGAGAGTAGGTGCTGCAGGAGTGCCCCCCGGGCCAATTCCTCATCGGAACATATCCTCAGACTATTGTTGCTCTCGCGAACTGTCTGAATGAAGCATCGGCAACTGCCGGGGACCGGGCCAGGTTTGCTGTCGAAAGGGATGCGCTTCGACGCGTTCAGGCGCAGGCAGGTCCGTTTTGGATGGAGAACCCACACGGATCTTTCAGTTCCGAAAAACCACTGATGTGGCGGTCAATGGAACTGCACGGAAAAAAGACTCATCGATCTCTTCGACTGCTATGGGGAAGACCGGTTTCCGGTAGCTGTCGACGACGGAGAAACTGATGTCTTACGAACGGCCATATCGGCAGTGTTGCGGACCATTGATAATGAGGAACTTGTCTCGCGCGTCGACGCTACGGAAACTCAGTTGAGGGAGCTCCTTCACCATATGAAATGAACCGTAGAGTCTGTTCGAGAATTCAGATGTGCTTGACGGCCGCTCGGAGGAAAACCATTGACGCAGAATCTTGCATTGCCAGGTCTCTATGACCGCATGATCGAGCGAGGCATGGTGGATCTGGAACCTTGGGAACTTCTACGAGGAGCCCAGCAGGCGCAGCGAATGAAACACACAGACGAGGTTTTCCCTGGCTGGAACCTGATTCCTTTTGCCTGCAGGTCCGATAACGATGATGTGGCCTGCTGGACCGGAAAGAACGTCGTGGTCGTCGATGACTACGACGTGATGCGGGACGCAACTGGGGCGGCCATACGCTACCAGGCAGCGGAATACCACTCGATGGATGAGTGGCTGATTGCGGCAGTACGGGATTTCATGGAGTTTGACTGAACCAGCGTCGCGGCACACCGAGTGCCCCCAGCCTCTGGCCGGAGGCACTCGAGCCGAGTCAGCCCAGCAACGCCCGGCGCAGCACGTCCAAACCGACCGAGCCGACGTTGAGCGCCTTGCTGTGGAAGGACTTGAGATCGAAGCCTTCACGGGACTCCAGCTCGGCACGGATCTGCTCCCACAGACGCTGCCCCACCTTGTAGGACGGAGCTTGTCCCGGCCAGCCCAGGTAGCGGGTGAATTCGAACTGAAGCTGGCCTTCACTGATGTCGAGGTTGGCTTTGAGGAAGTCGAAGCCCTTCTCCGGCGTCCAGGTGCCGGTACCCCAACGTTCGGGGACGGGCAGTTCCAGGTGCACACCGATGTCGAACACTACGCGGGCTGCCCGCATCCGTTGGCCATCCAGCATGCCCATGTGGTCGCCCGGGTCCTTGAGGTATCCGAGTTCCAGCATGAGTTGCTCGGCGTAGAGCGCCCAGCCTTCGCCGTGCCCGGAGACCCAGCAGACGTTGCGACGCCAGTTATTGAGAAGTTCGCGCCGGTACGTAGCGGTGGCAACCTGGAGGTGGTGGCCGGGCACCCCTTCATGGAAAACGGTGGTGGTTTCGGACCACGTGGTGAAAGTGTCCTCGCCTGCTGGAACTGACCACCACATACGTCCGGGCCGGGAGAAGTCGTCGGAAGGGCCGGTGTAGTAGATGCCGCCCTCGTCGGTGGGGGCGATCATGCACTCGAGGGTTTTCATGACGTCCGGGATGTCGAAGTGGACATCGGCCAGCTCGGAGACAGCGCGGTCGGAGAGTTCCTGCATCCAGGCTTTCAAGGCGTCGGTGCCCTTGATCTGGCGGGCAGGGTCGCTATTGAGGATGGCCTTGGCTTCTTCAATGGAGGCGCCGGGCTTGATCTGCGCCGCGACCTTCTCCTGCTCGCCGATGAGCCGCTCAAGTTCCTGGACGCCCCAAGCGTAGGTCTCTTCCAGATCTACTTCGGCGCCAACGAATGAACGCGAGGCCAGCGCGTAGCGTTCGCGCCCGACTGCGTCCTTCTCCGGCGCCAGGGGCAGGAGTTCGTCCCGAAGGAATCCACCCAAGGCGCTGTACGCAGAACGCGCGGCCGCAGTCCCGGCGTCGAGCCTTGACTGAACCTCGGCGGGCAGCGGCGAGCCATCAATAGCAGCGTTGGTGGCCATTTTGGCGAAGAAGCCGTCCTCTGAGGCGTAGCGGCCCGTCTGCTCGATCACGATTCGGACCTGGCGGGCAGCAGCTACTTTTCCGTCGGCAGCAGCCGAGCGAAGGGAAGCGATGTACCCCTCAACAGCCCCGGGAACATTAGCTGCACGGCCAGCAATGTGCTCCCACTGTTCCACCGTGTCCGTGGGCATGAGGTCGAAAATCGCACGAATGTCCTGGGCGGGGGAGGCGATGTTGTTCAGGTCGGCGAGGTCCCAGCCCGACTCGTGGATCTCCAGTTCCAGGCCGAGCCGCTCGCGCATGGCGTCCAGGGTGACGGCATCCACATCATCGGACGGCTCAAGGCCTGCCAAGGCATCCAAGGCCAACTTTGTGGCTTCCGCATGAGCCTCGGCACCGGCAGGGGAGTAGTCCTGGTATTCGGTTTCGTGTCCGGGCAAGCCCAGTGTGGTGGCGAAGCCGGGATTGAGTTCGATCAACTTTTCTGTGTACGCGTCAGCGACGGCATCGATGGCGGACTTCGGGCGTACAGGAGTGTTTGCAGTAGTCACCCACAGAGCCTAGCCGCGACACCGCTTACGTGAAAGGGTTGTTGAATTTTTCTACGTGAGCGAAAACTAGCCGCGGCTTCGCTTCCACGCGCCAGGACCGGGGGTGGGGTCCAGCCGCAACTGCTGACGACGCACCCAATGCCGGACGTTCGGCTTCGATGCGGCAGCTTCCTGCGTTGTCCCGAGTGAAACCACGACGGCGGCAATCGCCGCGAGCTCTTCGGCCGTCGGTTCGCCCTTGACCACCGAAAACAGCGGCGCAGCGGCTGCTTCAGCGGGTACCTGATCAGGCGCGGAATCAGCCCGGTGCTTCGGCGTGCTCACAGCGGGATGTTTCCGTGCTTCTTGGTGGGCAGGCTCGCGCGCTTGTCGCGGAGGGCCCGGAGGCCGCGGATGATCTGGAGGCGCGTGTCGGACGGAGCGATGACTGCGTCCACGTAGCCCAGTTGGGCCGCCTGGTAGGGGTTGAGGAGTTCTTCCTCGTAGCCCTGGATGATCTCGGCCCGCTTGGCCTCGACATCACCGCCGGCTTCGGCAACAGCAGCAAGATCGCGACGGTACAGGATATTCACGGCACCCTGGGCGCCCATGACGCCGATCTGGGCGGTGGGCCAGGCGAGGTTCAGGTCTGCGCCGAGCTTCTTGGAGCCCATCACGATGTACGCGCCACCGTAGGCCTTGCGGGTGATCACGGTGAGCTTGGGGACCGTTGCTTCGGCGTAGGCGTACAGGAGCTTCGCGCCACGGCGGATGATGCCTTGGAACTCCTGGTCCTTGCCGGGCAGGAAGCCGGGGACGTCCACCAGAGTGATGATGGGGATGTTGAACGCATCGCAGTGGCGGACAAAGCGGGCAGCCTTTTCCGAGGCGGAGATGTCCAGGGTTCCGGCAAACTGCATGGGCTGGTTGGCCACGATGCCCACGGTGTGTCCCTCAACGCGGCCGTAGCCGATCATCACGTTGGGGCGTACAAGGACTGCATTTCAAGGAAGTGCGCGTCGTCCACGATCTGCTCAATGACCTTGCGCATGTCGTACGGCTGGTTGGCGGAATCGGGAATCAGCGCGTCCAGTGCGAGGTCGTCGTCGTTGAGTTCCAGTTCCTGGTCGTGCTCCACGACGGGGGCTTCGGACAGGTTGTTGGAGGGGAGGAAGTCCAGGAGTTCGCGGACGAATTCGATCGCGTCTGCTTCGTCCGAGGCAAGGTAGGTGGAGGTTCCGGTGGTGGCATTGTGCTGGCGGGCGCCACCGAGGGTTTCCATGTCCACGTCTTCGCCGGTGACAGTTTTGATGACGTCCGGGCCGGTGATGAACATGTGCGAGGTCTTGTCCACCATGACCACATAGTCGGTCAGGGCGGGGGAGTAGGCTGCGCCGCCGGCGCACGGGCCCATGATGAGGGAGATCTGCGGGACCACGCCGGAAGCGTGGACGTTGTTGCGGAAGATGTCAGCGAACATGGCCAGGGAAGCTACGCCTTCCTGGATACGCGCGCCGCCGCCGTCGTTGATTCCGACAACCGGGCAACCGTTGCCGAGGGCGAATTCCTGGACTTTGACGATCTTCTCGCCGTTGACCTGGCTCAGGGAGCCGCCGTAGACGCTGAAGTCCTGGCTGTAGATCGCGATGAGGCGGCCATCAACGGTGCCGTATCCGGAGACCACGCCGTCGCCGAGGGGCTTCTTCTTCTCCATGCCGAAGGCAGTGGAGCGGTGGACTGCCAAGGCGTCGAACTCGACGAACGAGCCCGGATCAACCAAGAGGTCAATGCGTTCGCGGGCCGTGTTCTTGCCCCGTGCGTGCTGCTTCTCAATCGCTTCCGGGCCGGAAGGTTGCTCTGCACGGGCCTGGCGGTCGCGGAAGTCGGCAATCTTTCCCGCTGTCGTTGTCAGATCGTGGCTCATCAAGTGTCTCCGGCTCTGTAGCTGATTTTCGCTGGCGCAGTTCGGTGTTGGTCCCGAAGCTTAAGTAGCTTCCGTACAAAGAACAGGCCCCGCAGGCCAGTCTAGTGACGCCTTTGCCGCGAACCGCTGTAGAAACCCTACAATTTTCCGCGTCCAAGCCAAAGCCATCGCTATGTTACCCGCTAGTAACATAGTTGCGTTAGAGTGTCCCCATGACTTCAAGCAACGACGCTTCCCGCGCACTTGCGCCGGCGCAAACTCCCTACGTGGCCACCGGTTCGCTCAAGGGCCGGACCATCCTCATGTCCGGCGGCAGCCGGGGCATCGGCTTGGCCATAGCCACCCGCGCAGCCCGCGACGGCGCCAACATTGTGCTCATGGCCAAGACCGGTGATCCCCATCCCAAACTCGAGGGAACGGTCTTTACAGCCGCTGAACAACTGGTCGCCGCAGGCGGCCAGGCGCTGCCCCTGGTCGGGGACGTCCGCAATGATGACGACGTCGCCGCAGCAGTAGCCGCCGCCGTCGAGCGTTTCGGAGGGATCGACGTCGTGGTTAACAACGCCTCGGCGATCGACCTGTCCCGCACCGATGCCGTGGACATGAAGCGCTACGACCTCATGCAGGACATCAACGTCCGTGGAACGTTCCTGCTCTCCAAGCTGGCGCTGCCGGCGCTCAGGGAATCCAGCCACGCCCACATCCTTACCCTGTCTCCGCCGCTGAACCTGGACCCCAAGTGGGCCGGCATGCATCTGGCCTACACCATGGCCAAGTATGGGATGAGCCTCACCACCCTGGGGCTGGCCGAAGAACTCAAGAACGACGACGTATCGGTCAACTCGCTTTGGCCATGCACGCTCATCGACACTGCCGCGATCCGGAACATGCCCGGCGGGCAGCAAATCGTCCAGGCCGCACGCGGTCCAGAAATCATGGCCGACGCCGCGCATGCCGTCCTGACGGGTGCGGGGGCAACGGGCAAGTTCTTCACCGATGAAGAGGTCCTGCGCGCGGCTGGTGTGTCGGACTTTTCGCCGTACAGCCTGGGCGCGCCCGAAGACCGCCTGGTTCCGGACATTTTTCTCTAGGCGGATTCCCAGCCGCTTTTCTGGACCGTGGGCCATACCGGACCGCCGCAACTGGATAGGATTCAGCTATGGATGCCGAACAGCCAGACAGCAGCGAACCCCACGTCCCAGCCGCCGGTCCCGAGCGGCCGGCCCTGGACCGTGAATCGTTGCTGCAGCCGGACTTCTTGTCGGCCACTGGCATTTCGCAGTTGACCGTCGTCCAGTCCACTGGGTCCACCAACCAGGACTTGGTACGGGCGGTCACTGTTGAGCCCAAAAAGTGGGCTGACCTTTCCGTTCTGACCGCCGAACACCAGACGGCGGCGCGTGGACGGCTGGACCGGCACTGGGAATCGCCTGAGCGTTCAGCGGTGTCGGTGTCCATGGTGCTCCGTCCTGTTACGGCAGAGGGCATGCCGGTCCCAACGCAGAGTTATTCGTGGCTGTCCCTTCTTGCTGCGGTCGCCCTGCGCGAGGCTTTGCAGGAAACAGCCGGGGTAACAGCCGATATCAAGTGGCCCAACGACGTCCTGGTCAACGGCCGCAAGATCGCAGGCATCCTCGCGCAGATGACGGCCTTGGGCGATGGCTCGGTTCCCGCCGTCATCCTCGGCGTGGGCCTCAACGTCACGCTGGCCGAGGAAGAGCTGCCGGTCACGACAGCGACGTCACTGGCCTTGGAAGGGGCCACGACGACGGACCGCACCGCGCTGCTGAAGAGCTACCTTTCGCGCTTCGCCCGGCTCTACCGCAGTTTCTGCAATTCCGAGGGGGACCCGGCCGCAGGATTGGCGGGAGGACCTTCCCTGCACAAGCGGGTTGAGTCCGCCATGGTCACTTTGGGCCGCGAAGTGCGGGCGCACCTGCCTGGCGATCACGAACTGGTAGGACATGCCTCGCGGTTGGACGAGCACGGCTCGTTGCTGGTGGTGGACCATGGGGGCAGGGAACACGTGGTGACAGCTGGTGATGTGGTGCACCTGCGTGCCACAGAAAGCGGTTATGCGTAAAGAGTTGCTTCCGGGGGAGCAGGTCATCACCATCACGCGCCAACAGGCCCGATCCCTCTTCTTCCCGGTGCTGGCATTCCTCATTGCTCCGGCCCTGACGGGTTATGCCTGCGCTTGGATTGTCAAAGGAAATGCCCAGCGAGTGGCGCCGTTCATTACAGTGGAATGGACACCATGGCTGGTTGGCCTGTGTTTGGTACTCGCAGCATGGTTGTTGCTGGCTTACAGCCTGCGCCGCGTCATGCGCTGGAACTCCGTCCGCTACATCCTGACGAGCAGACGGATACTTGCCAAATACGGAATGTTTCGACGCCGGGATTGGCAGATATCGCTCATGGCGGTCCGCAACGTGGGAGTCCATCAGAGCATGCTCCAACGGACATTGCACTCCGGGAATATATCCTTGGATACCGGGTACTCCGGAACGGCCATCCTGGCGGATGTTCCGGACGTCGCGAAGTTCCGGGGATTCATTCTTGACGCGATGGACGAACTCCCGCAAGGTGAGGTTTTTGAGGGCCAAGTATTGACGGACTATGACCAGTTGCCATGGGAGCTGAGAGAAGGTGGAAGAGATGAGCGTTGAGGATCAGCAGTCCGGCGAGGACTTGGACCAGGAGTTCGACGCCGTCCCCGAACCTTCCGTGGATGAGGACACCGACGCGGGGCCTGCTCCGGTTGCGGTGCAAAGCGGTCCGCCCACGGGCGTCATGTCTGCCGAGCGCCTGGCCATCAAAGCACTGGAATCAAAGCTGCTGGGTGGCGAACGTAAGCTTCGTCGTCGTGAAGTTGCCGCAGGGGCAGGCGTATCCATTCTGTCCGCCCGCAAAATCTGGCGTGCCCTGGGATTCCCGAACTTCGGCGACGAAGACGTCGCTTTTACGGAACGGGACCAGGCGGCGCTGTCCACCATCCTGGACCTTGTCCGGGCCGGCGTCCTGACCGAGGAAGCGGCCATCTCTGTCACCCGGTCCATCGGGCAGATGACGGACCGCATGGTGGTTTGGCAGATCGAAGCCTTGGTGGAAGACATGGTGTCTGAGCAGGGGATTCCGGATGCTGTGGCCCGTAAGCAACTGGTAGGTCAGTTGCCCGGCCTGGTGGACTCGCTCGAAGAGATCCTGGTCTACTCCTATCGCCGTCAACTCAACGCAGGTGTGCAACGCTTGGCGGTTCGCGCCGAAGCCGGGCTGCAGGCCAGTGAAGAAGGCCGCGAGGGCGACGAAGACGATTCGCCGTTGCCCTTGGCACGGGCCGTGGGTTTCGCCGACCTCGTCTCCTACACCAGCCTTTCGCGTCGGATGAACGAAAAGACGCTCGCCCAGTTGGTGCAGCGCTTTGAGAACAAGTGTGCCGAAATCATCTCCGTGGGCGGCGGCCGACTTGTCAAAACCGTGGGCGACGAAGTTCTGTACATCGCTGAAACCCCTGCGGCCGGGGCCGAGATTTCCCTGGCGTTGGCGCAGGCCTTCACCGAGGACGAAATTCTGCCGCAGTGCCGCGTATCCATGGTCTGGGGCCGCATCCTGTCCAGACTGGGCGATATCTACGGTCCCACCGTGAACCTCGCCGCACGGCTCACCACGCTGGCGCAGCCCGGGACGGTGCTCGTAGACGCCATGACGGCCGCTGCCCTTGGACAGGACGACCGCTTCGTCCTGGTTCCCCAGAAATCGGAGAACGTCCGTGGCTTCGGCGAAATCCATCCCGTGATGCTGGCCCGTGGCCGCGGCAAGGGACTGGTGCTGGACTAGGGCCCTGCTGGCAGCCCGCCTTCCGATGCGCACGCTCTCTCACTTCCCTTGGACTTGAGCCGAACGCTCGCTCACTTTCTTCAGGAAAGTGAGCGAGCGTTCGGCTTTAAGGGCTGTTAGGTGAGAGAGCGTGGTGAATGCGATTCACGTCACGACTTAGCTAATCGATGGAGTAACCCGGTAGGCTTTGCGTTGATTGTGTCGTGTTTCGCCGTGGGGGTCGGCGCCGGCTGCTTTGTGCTGCCTGAACTGTGGGGGAATGTGGGATGGCTCTGTCTGATGGGTCCGGAAAACGTCGTGCCAATAACCGCCGGCGTAAGGTCATCGCAGCCACTGCCTTCACTGCGGCAGCGGCCGTCCTGGTAACAGGTGCCATCCTCTATCCGGGGTTCAAGACCACCGAGGTGGAACTGAACGACGGCGGCGTCTGGGTGGTCAGTAAGACCAAGAATGCGGCCGGTCGCCTGAATTACCCCTCCAAATCGCTGGATGGGGCAGTGACTCCGGCCAGCACCAACTTCGATATCCTTCAGCAGGCCGGCGACATCTTCATCGATGACGCAGATGGCGGGACCATCAACCCTGTCAGCGCCGCCAACATGCGCCTGGGCGGCGACCAAAAACTTCCAGGCTCCGCAGAGGTCAGCTTCGGCAACAAAGTACTGGCTGTCACTGACCCGTCCCAGGGCAAGGTCTGGGCTGTTTCTCCCACCTCCATTGGCGGTTTCAGCGACGAGTCGGAACCCTTGTTCGAGCAGTCGCCCGGCGTTGTCTCGGTGGTGGGCGTTGACGACACCATCCACACACTGGACCCGAAAACCGGGACACTGACGGCAACAAAGGTGGACGCCGAGGGTAAGTCCGTAGACTCACAGGCCAGGAAGGACGAGGCCTTAAAGGCCGACGGCGAGGTCCAGTTGACAACCGTCGGCGACAAAGCAGTGGTGCTTAACGCAGCCACCGGCGACATCGTGCTGCCCGGGGGCAACAAAGTACACCTGGAGGACGCCAGGGAAGCCAAATTGCAGCAGAGCGGCCCGGCCGCCGATTTTATCGCCATCGCCACCCCGAAGGCACTGCTCCTGCAACCCCTGGACGGCGGGACCGCCAAGACGGTCCAAGCGGACGGCCAGGGCATTCCGGCTGCCCCAGTCCATCTAGGGTCCTGCACGTACGCAGCGTGGTCCGGTGCCAACAAATACGTCCGGGAATGCACCAACGAGGCAGATAACAAGCGGTCCGACGTTCCCAAGGCGAGTGCGTCGCCGTCGTACGTTTTCCGGGTCAACCGTGATCTTGTGGTGCTGAACGACGTCAACTCAGGCAACGTCTGGATGGTCAACCAGAACATGCAGTTGGTCAACAACTGGGACGACGTCATCCCGCCCCAGCAGACCTCGGACGACGCCGACAAGGACTCCGCGGACGAAGTCCAGCAGACAGTCCTTCCGGACCGCAGCAAACCCAACACCGTGCCGGTGGCTAAACCCGATGCCTTCGGAGTCAGGGCCGGAAAGACCACTGTCCTGCCCGTGCTGGACAACGACGCCGATGCCGACGGCGACGTCCTCACGGTCAGCACCAGCGAGCCACTGAAGTCCGGCGCCTTGTCCGCCGTCTACGGTGGCACCGGCTTCCAGATCGCAGTCCCCGCCGGAACCACGGGCTCCGAAACGTTCAAGTACTCGGTGGACGACGGCCGTGGCGGTACAGGCGGCGCGGACGTCGACCTGCGGGTTGTGCCCGCGGAGGAAAACAACGCCCCCCAGCCCAAACCCAACCGGAACAATGCCTTGGTGGTCCAGTCCGGGAAGATCGCCAGCCAGTTTGTCCTCACCGATTGGCTGGACCCCGACGGCGATGACATCTTTGCCGTCGCCGTCTCCAGCAGCGATCCAGCGGACCAGGTCCGGATCAGGCCGGACGGCTTGCTCACCTTCCAGGACGCAGGGGCTGGCCCGGGCCGTAAAACCCTGACCGTCAGTGTCTCGGACGGGTCCCTGACGACCCAAGGGCAGATCAGCGTTGACGTCCGTGCTCCCGGTGCGCTGCCGCCCATCGCGAATGCGGATCACGTGGTTGCGGTGGGGGGCCAGGACACGGTGATCGCGCCGCTCAAGAATGACACCGACCCCCAGGGCGGGACGCTAAGACTTGCGCAGGCACAGCCGGACGCGCAGTCGACCGCCGTGGTGGGTCCGGACCAGCAGACGTTTACTTTCAACTCGACGTCGGTAGGTCCCCACTATGTGACGTACATGGTGACCAACGGACCGGCGAGTGCCCAGCAACTGGTGCGGGTGGACGTCGTGTCCGGAAACAGCGACGGCGCACCGGTGGCGGTCCGCGATATTGCCCTCCTGCCCAGTGGCGGCAGCACCGTGGTTGACGTGTTGGGCAACGACTCAGACCCCAGTGGGGGCGTCCTGGTGGTCCAGTCGGTCACGGCGGCCGACGGGCTCCCGGTATCGGTCGCGGTCCTTGACCACTCGGTCATCAAGATCACCGACGTCCGGGCCCAGGGGCAGCTCTCGTTGAAATACACCATCTCCAACGGCAAAGCGTCGGCCACAGGGGACATTTCCGTCCAGGTTGTGCCGGCGCCGACCAAACTTCAGGCGCCGCAGGCCAAGCCGGACGAGGTATCCGTGCGTGCCGGCGACATAGTGACCATCCCGGTCCTGGACAACGACACGGACCCCAACGGCGGAGAGCTCACACTGGACCCCGTCCTGGCACAGCAGCCCGACGAGGCCGCGGGCAGGATCTTTGTTGCGGGGAACACCCTCCGGTATATCGCTGGCGAGGAACCCACCACCGTTTATGCCATCTACAAGGTCAGCAATGCCTCCGGCCAAACTGACTCGCAGCAAGTCACCATCCGCATCCGCGCCCGCGATGACGCCACCAACACCAGGCCCGAGCCACGGAATCTGACAGCCCGCGTGGTTGCGGGGATGACGGTAAGAATCCCTGTTCCCCTGGACGGTATCGATGCCGATGGCGACTCGGTGCAGCTGATGGGCATCGATAAGGCTCCCGAACTGGGGACAGCCATCCTGCGGGATGGGTACCTCGAGTTCACCGCCGGAGGCACGTCTGCAGGCACTGACACGTTCAGCTACCGCGTACGGGACCGTATCGGTGCGGAGAACACCGGCACGGTGATCGTGGGCATTGCGCCTGCGGAAGCCGATAACCAGAAGCCCATTGCGGTGGACGACGTCATTGATGTCCGGCCCGGCCGACGGGTGGCGGTGAACGCACTGAAAAACGACTCGGACCCCGACGGCGACCCCATCGCTTTGGTGTCGGCGTTCGAGGCCAAACCGGAACTGCAGGTGGAGGCTGCCGCAGGAAAGGTGGTCCTCACGGCGCCGGGTGCGGCCGGCACGGACAGCATCAGCTACCGGATTCAGGACGATAAGAAGGCTGAAGCGGCCGCAGTCATCCGTGTCCAGACAAGCCCGACCGCGCCGCTCCATGCCCCCGTGGCAGTGGACGACCGGATCACGCTGGCCGAGACCCTGGGTAAAACTGCGGTTGACGTTCCGGTGGTGAAAAACGATTCCGATCCCGACGGCGTGGCGGAGGACCTCACCATTTCCCTGCCGGACGGGAACCCGAATGCGCGCGTCGGAACTGCCGGCAGCGTGGTGGTGACGCTGCTGCCCCAGGACCAGTTGATTCCCTACACCGTCACCGACATCGATGGGCAGTCAGCTACCGCGGTCATGTGGATTCCGGGCCAGGGCCTCCAGTACCCCACGCTTTCCACCACTGAGATCGTGGAGGTCACCGCGGGGGAGGAAGTTACTCTGGCCCTTCAGGATCACGTCAAGGTCCGGGACGGCCGTCAACCCCGCATTACGGTGGCGGACAAGATCCGTGTCCTGGGCGGTGACTCCACCAACGTTATTGCTGGTGATGGTACTGCGTTGAGGTATGCGGCCCAGCCTGAGTACGTGGGGCCCGGGTCCATCACCTTCGAAGTGACTGACGGTAGTGGTCCGGACGATGCCGAGGGCTTGAAGTCCACTCTGACCATCCAGACCAAGGTGCTCCCGAACCCCAACGCCAATCACGCCCCCACCTTCAGCGGAGCTGCGATTGAAGCGCCAAAGGGGGAGACTACCGAACTGGACCTGGCCAACCTTGCCGCAGATGTTGATGAGCAGGACCAAGGCAAGCTCACGTTCAGCGTGGACGGTGACCTGCCCGGCGGATTCGACGCGCGGGTGGAGGGTACGGTCCTGAAAATCACCCCCGGGGGTTCAATCAACCCCGGCGCCCGTGGGACCGTGCCGCTCAAGGTGACCGATGGCCGCTCGGAGCCTGCGAAGGCAGCCGTCACCGTTTCCGTAGTCTCATCGAACCGACCCAAACCGGCAGCGAACGATGATGTCCTCGACAAGGCCAACGCCGGCAAGTCCGAAACCATCAATGTGCTGGGCAACGACTTCAACCCCTTCAGCGAACCCTTGACGGTGCTTTCGGCCGTGGTGGAGACCGGATCCGCATCAGGCGAGCCTGCCATAGGAGGCGATTCCATCACGGTGACGCCCGCCGACGGCTTCAAGGGGGTCCTGGTGGTCAGGTACACCATCAAGGACAAGACCGATGATCCCAGCCGGCAAGCCGTGGGCCGTGTCCGCATCACGGTGCGGGACAAGCCCGATGCTCCTTCGGCGCCGGTTGCCACGGACGTCCGCAGCAAAACGGCCGTCCTCAAGTGGGCGCCGCCGTCGGACAATGGCGCAGCCATTACCAAGTACACGGTGACAGCGGCCGGGTTCCAGCAGGAGTGCCCCACGACGACATGTACGTTGACTGGACTGACCAACAACGTCAAGTACGTCTTCACCGTGGTTGCCACCAATGAGGTAGGCGAATCCCAGCCCTCCGTGCCCTCCAATGAGATCACTCCGGATGAGAAGCCATCGCCCCCGGACGTCCCCACGGTCAAGGCCGGCGACAAGGACCTGGCGATCACCTGGACCCCTGCCAAAACCGAGGGTTCACCGGTGAAGCACTACAACCTGGAGATCTCTCCGCCGCCCGCCAACGGCATTGCCGTCAAGAACGATGTCAGCGGCCTCAGCTACACCTGGCCGGGCCTGACCAACGGTGTGAAGTACAAGGTCCGTGCACAGGCTGTCAATGACCTCGGCCCCTCAGACTGGGGGCTGTATTCTGCCGAGGACCACCCTGCCGGTATCCCTGCAACACCGGCGCCGCCGAGTACCACTGTGGTGTCTGCAGTTGGTGCGCAAAACCAGCTCCGCGTGGACTGGGCTGAGCCGGGCATCAATGGTGACCCCATCAAGAGCTATTACGTCACCATGAGCGGCGGCAGCGGAACCACCCAGACTCAGACCATTCCGGGGAACGTCCGAACAGCCACCTTCAAGGTTTCCACTAACGAATCGGCGTACACATTTACTGTCCAGGCCGAGAACAAGGCAGGCAAGAGCCTGGTCAGCGCCGCGTCACCGCCGCGCAGGGCCACTGGAAAACTGGGTACCGTTCAAAACGTCAGCGCGACGCCGGCCAACACCGGTGCCGCCGGTGGTCAGCTCACCATCAACTTCACCGCGCTCGGCGATACCCAACGCAACGGTTCCAAGGCCAACGAAGTCAGCTACACCTACTCCGCAGGCGGACGCTCCGGCGCTATCCAGCCCGGGCAGACCATTGGAGGCTTCGCCAACGGCCAGGCCACCAACGTGACAGTGACGGCACATTCAACCGTGGCGCCCAGTTCCGATGCCAGCAAAGCTGCCAATGCCACGCCCTTTGGTGCGCCGGGGACGCCGTCGGCGTCGGGATCCAATGGTGCCGTGAACCAAAAATCGGTGACCTTCAATTGGTCGTCACCGTCGGCATCCACCAATGACGTCAAGACGACGAAGATCCGCATCGACAACGGCGGCTGGGAGACTGTGGGCGCCTCTGGCAGCCGGACCATCAACACTGCCGGATGGGAAGAGACGCACAGCATCGCCGTGCAGACCTTCAACTCCCTGGGAACCGGCGGTCCTGTGGCAAGTGCCAGCGCCCAGTCCGGACGCGAAGGTCAATGGACAACCACCATGAACCCGGGAGCGGTTGTGCGGTCGTGCAGCTATGCCCTGGGCAGCGCGAGTTACAGGGAATCGGACAGAACCTGCGACGGGAAGGGTGGCAACCAGCCACCTTGGTTCTACTCGGCTGATCAAGGCCCGCTGGTTGTGCGTTGTTACATTGACCAGTCGGATCATGTCGTTGGCATGTTCCGCTGGTGGAGGATCGAATCAGGCTCCTACCGCAACGTGGGGCGCTACATCATCGCAGGTCACACTAACCTTCCAGACCCCGCAGGCATCGGAGCGCCCCCGTGCTGACCGTTACAAAGGTTGGGCACGGGGCACTTCTCCCCATCGCGCGCCCAGTGCTTAAGGCCGTAGTCTGTCAAAGCCAATGGATAGCCCGGTCTCGGGTGTCCTCGATTGGCCGTGGGGTGCGTGGGATAGTCTTAGGGACTGAAAATTCCGCCGCCGTATGGGGGTACTGCGGAATGCACGGCTGCCGGCATGTGTCGGTTGGCCCGGAAGTCGCTGGGGGGCGGCTGAACATCAAAGGAATTTTGGGGCTGTGAGAAATTTCTTCGGCAAGCTGGGGCTGACAAGGCGTCAAAACAAGAAGTTCATAGCGGGAACTGCTGCCACCGCGGCGGGCGCGTTGTTGATCACCGGGGCTGTACTTTACCCGGGCTTCAAGACCACTGAGGTGGACTTGAACGACGGCGGCGTGTGGGTTGTGAGCAAAACCAAGAACGCCGTGGGGCGGTTGAACTACCCGTCGCGCGTTCTTGATGGGGCCGTGACTCCGGCAACCACTACTTTCGACGTTCTGCAGCACGACGGCAATGTTTTTGTCGACGACGAATCCGGTTCCACCATCAACCAGGTCTCTGCCGCGAACCTGAAGCTCGGCGGCGACAAGCAACTGCCGTCGTCGTCCCAAGTCAGTTATGGGTCCACCGTCCTTTCGGTGACCGATCCCGCCCGTGGCAAGGTGTGGGCGCTGTCCCCCTCCACGGTCAACGGCTTCGATGAAGAAGGTACCGAGCCTGTCCTGACTGGGGACCAAGGCATGGTCTCCGCAGTAGGCGCCGATAACCGCATCTACACAGCGGATCCGGGCAAGGGCGAGATCACCGTTACCACTGTGGACGCCAATGGCGAGCGGACAGACTCCCAGGTCTCCAAGGTGGATGATCTCAAAGGGGCCGGCGACCTTCAGATCGCCGTCGTCGGGGACAAGCCTGTAGTCCTCGATGCCGGCTCCGGAAACCTGTTCCTCCCAGGCGGCCGCAAACTCCAGCTGCAGGACGCCCGTGAAGCCAAGCTGCAGCAAAGTGGCGAGGACAGCAGCTTTGTTGCCATCGCCACCCGCAAAGCCCTCCTGAAGCAGCCCTTGGACGGATCCACCGCTGCAACACTCAATGCCGACGGCGAAGGCGTCCCCGCAGCACCCGTGCAGGTGAGCAAGTGCGTTCACGCTGCCTGGTCCGGGGCCAACAAGTATGTCCGCGACTGCGAGAACGATGCCGATGACAAGAAGAATGACGTCCCCAAGGCCAGTGCCTCGCCCAGTTATGTCTTCCGCGTCAACCGCGACCTCGTAGTCCTCAACGACGTGAACTCGGGAAGCGTGTGGCTGGTCAACCAGAACATGCAGCTCGTCAACAACTGGGACGATGTTGTCCCGCCCAAGAACCAGTCCGATGACCAGGACCAGGAGTCCGCGGACAACAACACCATCAACGTCCTCCCGGACCGCACCAAGCCCAACCGTGCGCCTGAAACCAAACCGGACGAGTTCGGTGTCCGGCCGGGCCGGACCTCCATCCTCAGCATCCTGGACAGTGACTCAGACCCCGACGGCGATGTCCTCACCGCTGCGGTAGGTGCCAACGGGCCCAAATCCGGGGCGCTGGAGAACATCTACGGTGGCTCAGCGTTCCAGATCAAGGTCCCCGCTGACGCCAAGCCGGGAACGGAAACCTTCGACTACAACGCCTCGGACGGACGCGGTTTGTCCGCCGGTGGACAGGTCACGCTGCGCGTCGTGGCTCCGGAGGAAAACAAGCCTCCCTTCTTCAAACGCGGCGAGCCCACCACCATGCTGGTGGAGCAGGGCAAGTCCGTCAGCCAGAACATCCTGACCGACTGGATGGATCCCGACGGCGACGACCTCGTCCTCCTGGACGCCAAGACGGACAACGACCAGGACCAGGTCAAGGTCCGTCGCGACGGCCTGCTCACGTACCAGGACTCTGGTGCAGCACCGGGCAAGAAAAACGTCACCATCACGGTGTGGGACGGCCGTGCCACCACGACGGGCCGGATCGTTGTCAACGTTCAGCCCCCGGGCGCCTTGGCGCCGGTGGTCAACGCCGACCACGTCACGGCCGTGGTTGGCCAGGACCTGGTCATTGCGCCCCTCAAGAACGACGTCGATCCCAATGGCGGTGCCCTGCGGGTAGCGCACGTCGAGGCTGCCGGACCGGCAGAGCTGGGTCCAGTGACCGACGGCGGTACGTTCACCTTCCGGAGCACCACACCGGGCCCGATCTACTTGACGTACATCGCCAGCAACGGGCCCCAAAGCAGCCAAGGCCTCATCCGGGTTGACGTGGAATCCGGCAAGGACGCTGGAGCGCCCGTTGCGGTTCACGACGTCGCACTGCTCCCTGTGGGCGGCAGCGTGCTGGTGGATCCATTGGCCAACGACTCCGATCCTTCCGGCGGCGTGCTGGTCCTCCAGTCCGTCACCGTCCCCGACGGCTCGTCCGCTTCGGTCAGCGTGATCGACCACAGCGTCCTGCGCGTTACCGACGTGCTCGGCGCGAAAGAGCCGTTCGTGTTCAGCTACACCATGTCCAACGGCCGCGGCTCGGCCACAGGCACCGTTGGCGTCGTCCCGGTGCCGGCCCCCGCCGTCGTCGAGGCCCCCCAGCCGAAACCCGACGAAGTCAACGTCCGCGTCAACGACGTCGTGACCATTCCGGTCCTGGACAACGACACACACCCGCAGGGTGAAGAACTGTCCGTCGATCCTGTCTTGGCGCAGAGCATCCCTGAAGAAGACGGCAAAGCGTTCATTTCCGAAAAGACCCTGCGCTTCATCGCAGGCCCCACTCCCAAGACCGTGCGTGCCATCTACAACGCGGTGGACCCGCAGGGACAGAAGAGCGCCGCGGCCGTGACCATCCACATCCTGCCGCTGGAAGGTGCGCAGAACTCCCGTCCGCAGCCGCAGAACCTGACCGCGCGCGTGGTGGCCGGTGGCAGCGTCCGGATCCCGGTGCCGCTGGACGGCATCGACCCCGACGGCGACTCGGTCCAGTTGACCGGCATCGACAGCACGCCCACCATGGGAACCGCGACGGCGGGCAGCAGCTTCATCGATTTCGTCGCCGCTGGTGATGGCGCGGGAACCGACACGTTCCGCTACAAGGTGATTGACCGCCAAGGTGCGGTCAACACCGGAACGGTGACTGTCGGCGTCGCGCCTCGCGGTGAAGACAACCAGAAGCCTGCCCCGGTGGACGACGAAGTGCAGGTCCGTCCTGGGCGTCAGATCGCCGTGGATGCCACCGCCAACGACACCGATCCCGACGGCGACATCATCCGCATCCTGACGGACAGCATCGAAGCCGACGCTGGCCTCGAAGCCCAGGTCAGCAAGACCAGCGGCCGCGTTCTCGTCACTGCTCCGGCCGCCGAGGGTACGGTCAACGTCCGTTACTCCGTGGCTGACGACAGGGACGCCGTGGGCCAGGCCAGCATCAGGGTGAACGTCAAGAACGACATTCCGCTGCAAGCTCCCATCGCCCGCGATGACCGCGTCACGTCAGCCCAGACGCTGGGCAAGACAGCCGTGGACGTTCCGGTCCTCAAGAACGACGAGGATCCGGACGGCGTGGGGGAGAACCTCAAGGTCACCACTGGCTTGGAGACGGCCCGTCCGGGTTCTGAAGGCAACGTGGTGGTGGACCTCACCGAGCAGCCGCAGCTGGTGCCTTACACCGTTGAGGATGTAGACGGCCAGAAATCTACAGCCATCATCTGGGTTCCGGGCATCGGCCAGCAGGTTCCGACGCTCGCCAAGGATGAAGTGGTGGAACTGGTTTCAGGCCAGTCCGTCACTGTGAACCTGGCCGAATGGGTCAAGGTGCGCGAAGGAAAGTCGCCGCGGCTCACCCAGGCGGACCGCATCAAACTCATCGGTGCCGACGGCAGCGACCCCGTAGCGGGCAATGGAACGGCCCTGAAGTACACGGCCGGCGCTGAATACGTTGGTCCCGGCTCCATCAGCTTCGAAGTCACTGACGGAAGCGGTCCCGACGATCCCAACGGCTTGAAGTCGACCCTGAGCATCCGCACCAAGGTGCTGCCGGATCCGAACAAGAACAACCCGCCGGTGCTGCTGGGCAGCGACGTGGACGTACCCAAGGGTGACTCGGCAAGCCTGGACCTGGAGAAGCTCGCGTCCGATCCCGATTCCGACGACGTTCAGAACATGAAGTACGAGTTGGCCGGTGCAGCACCGGGTGGATTCAAGGTGAGCATCGACGGCAAGACCCTGAAGGTCTCCGCCGAAGACTCGGTGCAGATCGGCCAGGGCGGCACGGTCCAGGTGAAAGCCAAGGACCCACGGGGTCTCGAAGCGATCGCGACGTACAAACTGTCATTGACGGCTTCCAACCGACCCAAACCGGTGGCCAACGACGACCTTGAACCGGATGCGGAATCGGGGAAGTCCGTGACGGTCAATGCGTTGGCGAACGACTCCAACCCGTTCCCGGATACGCCGCTGAAGATCATCTCTGCGGTCACTGAGACGGGCGAAGGCACGGCGGAGGTCAGCGGCGGAAACGTGACCGTCACGCCGTCGTCGGGCTTCACCGGGACCATGGTTGTTGCCTACGTAGTGGGCGACAAGACGGGTGAAACTTCCCGTTATGCCACGGCCCGCATCCGACTCACAGTCAAGGACAAGCCGGCCGCGCCCACCACGCCTCTGGCTCAAAGCGTGGGCGACCAGACAGCGTTGCTGACATGGAACGCGCCGGCTGATCGTGGCTCACCGATCACCAAGTACACGGTGTACGGGGAGAACGGCTTTAAGCAGGACTGCCCCGCGAATACGTGTACGTTGACCGGGCTGACCAACAACGTGAAGTACCACTTTGCCGTCACCGCTACCAATGCGATCAATGAATCCGAGCGTTCTCCGGTATCTGCCGAGGTCCGTCCGGATGTCAAGCCTGATACCCCGGTTGCTCCCACACTGAAGTTTGGTGACAAGCAACTGTCCGTTGCCTGGGTTCCCCCGGCGAGCAAGGGCTCGCCCATCAAGTCCTACGACCTTGAGATCTCGCCGGCTCCGGCCGGCCAGAACCCGCAGATTCAAAACCTCACCGGCAACAGCCACGTCTGGAGCGGGCTAACGAACGGCGTGGCCTACAAGGTCCGCGTCCTGGCCCGGAACGACGCCAAGGAACCGTCCGAGTGGAGCCCCTACTCTGCGGCGGAAACTCCCGCTGGTGTGCCGGCGACGCCTGCTGCGCCTTCAGTGTCCGGCGCTGGGTCTGTTGGCGACCAAAGCCAACTCCAGGTCAGCTGGGCTGCGCCGAACAACAACGGCGACGCAGTGTCCGCTTATACGTTGACCACGTACCGGGGCGGGGCCGTCGTGGCCACCCAGTCGGTCGGGGCGACCTCGCAAAACGTCACGGTTGCCAACAGTGAAGCTGACTACACCTTTACTGTCTCGGCAACGAACAAGGCCGGCGTCAGCGGTGTCAGCCAGCAGTCAGCGGCTATCCGCGCGGCAGGAAAGCCAGGCATCGTAGCTGCGCCCACGGCAGCACTGCTGGAAACCAACGCGGCCGGTGGCAAGATCCGCGTGGCCTTCAACCCACTGTCACAGAAGGAACGCAACGGGGCCAACGCCAACGAGATCAGCTACCGGTATGCCCTGACGTCCGGCGCCAGCAGCGGAGCGATCCCCGCCGGCGGTGGCGTTATCGCGGCACCGAACGGCCAGGACACGGCTGTGGTGGTGTGGGCAGTATCCTCACGAAACCCCACACCTGGCGACAGGAGTGCCGCATCAAACACCGTGAACCCCTATGGGCTTGCGGCGGCGCCGACTGTTACCGGCAGCAAGAGCAGCGGCGTCGGCGACAAGACGGTGTCCTGGACATGGAACCAGCCCAGCGGGAACGGCAGGCCGGTCACCGGCTACCAGTACAGCTTTGAAGGCGGCGGCTGGACAGACACAACGCAGAGAAGTTTCTCTACGACCGTGGGCTTCAGCGAAACAAAAACGTTGAGAGTCCGCGCCATCAGCGGTGGCCAGGCCGGCAACATCGGAAGCGACACGTCCCGGAGCGGATCTGCGCCACCGCCGCCGGACCCGCCGGCATCAGAGATACAGGTGGAAGCCAGCACTGTCCGGACCTGCCCGGGTAAGCCCGGGCAAACGGACAGCTACACGCCCGGCAGTCCCGCGAAATGTGGTGTGGGCTGGGTAGAACGCTCCTGGGGCAAGATCACCATCAACTGCACCAAGGACATCTACAACAACGGCACGCCGTGGTACCGGCTCCAGGGTTCCCCGAAGGACGGCTGGTTCGTGAAGTCCACGACAGTGGACCTCTACGGGCCCCGCCCCGGCGGCTGCTAATCCCATGGCAACAACGTCAAACCCCCACCGATACATAAGGAACAGGATCAACCGATGACCATGACAAACGAGCAGGCCGCCTGGTTTGCAGAAACTTTCGAGAAGCTCGTGGCCAATGTGGGCAAGGCGGTGCTCGGCAAGGAGCACGTCATCCGGCTGACCTTCACGGCGATGCTGGCCGAGGGCCATATCCTGTTTGAAGACGCACCGGGCACCGGCAAGACCTCGTTGGCCCGCGCCCTGGCTGCAACAGTCCAGGGTTCGCACAACCGTATCCAGTTCACGCCTGACCTCCTGCCGTCCGACGTGACGGGCGTGACCATCTACGACCAGAAGACCCAGAAGTTCGAATTCCACAAGGGTCCGGTGTTCAACAACATCGTCCTGGCTGATGAAATCAACCGTGCCTCGCCGAAGACCCAGTCTGCGCTGCTGGAAGTCATGGAAGAATCCCGAGTGACCGTGGATGGAACCACCTATGAGGCAGGCCGGCCGTTTATGGTGCTGGCAACCCAGAACCCGATCGAGCAGGCAGGAACGTACCGCCTGCCGGAAGCACAGCTGGACCGATTCCTGATCAAGACGTCCATCGGCTATCCGGACCACGCTTCCACGGTGCGGTTGTTGGGCGGGGCCAACCTGAAGGACCGGTCCAAGGAGCTCACCGCGCTCATCACCACCCAAGCCGTGGCCGATATGGCAGACCTCGCGGCCACCACCCACGTGGACACGGCTGTGCTGGAATACATCTCCCGCCTGTGCGAGGAGACCCGCAACGCCTCCGAGACCCGCCTTGGTGTTTCCGTCCGTGGTGCACTTGCCATGGTTCGTGCCGCCAAGGTGTGGGCCGCGGGCCAGGGCCGCAACTTCGTTCTTCCGGATGACATCAAGGAACTGGCACCCGTGGTGTGGACCCACCGTTTGGTCATGGATCCTGAGGCGGAATTCTCCGGTGCAACGCCTGACGTTGTCCTCACCCGCGTTCTGGCCGACGTCGCCGCCCCGCAGCAACGCGCCACCGCTTAGTCCGCGGCACCGCACGAGCCGGTTCGGCTCATCGCACCCCCACCTGCACCCCAGCTCAAACAAAGGCCTCCCACATGTCCTCCAGCACACCCCTGACCAGGGCTGCTGATTCGTTCAAGCGCGCAACGACCGCCGTGAGCGGCAAGATTCGCGGCGCCCGTACATCCCGCAACGAACCAGGCAACCGCCCTGGACGTACCGGGAAACCAGGCAAGCCCAGTTCCCTGCACCCGGCCGCCGTATGGGCCGAAGCCGCGGGAACAGCCGGCGAGTTCCTCTCACCTGCTTGGCGCAACGTCCGGGCAGTGTGGCTGAAGTTCGTGTGGCCGGTCCTCGCCGTGGTGAGCCTGCTGGGCTGGGTGGTCCTTGCTGCTGCAATCGGGCTTTGGTGGGCAGGACAGGCCTGGGGCTGGCAGGAAGCGAAGTCCGCGGCGATGGTGGCTTTCCTGCTGTTTGTCCTGGCCATTGCGTTCATTGTGGGCCGCTCGGCGTACGGCGTGGTCCTGGACCTCGCCCGCACGCGGGTAGCAGTGGGCGACGACGCTGTAGGCAGCATTGCCGTGTCCAACGTCTCCACCAGGCCGTTGTTGCCCGCAGCACTGGAGCTTCCGGTGGGCTCCAACACCGCCGTCTTCCACCTGCCGCGCATGAAGCCGGCGCAGGTGCACGAGGACCTGTTCACCATCCCCACGGCCCGGCGCGCCGTGATCGTGGTTGGTCCGGTTCGCTCAGTCCGCGCCGACCCCCTCCACCTTCTCCGCCGCCGCGTGATGTGGACCGAACCTGTGGACCTCTTTGTCCATCCCCGCACGGTGTCCTTGGGCAGCTCGGCCGCGGGCTTCATCCGCGACCTTGAAGGCATGCCCACCACGGAGCTGTCCAGCGCCGATGTCTCTTTCCATGCCCTGCGGGACTATGTCCCCGGTGACGATCGGCGCCACATCCATTGGAAGACCACAGCGCGGACCAACAAGCTCATGGTCCGCCAGTTCGAAGAAACCCGCCGTGCACACCTCGCCATTGCACTGTCCATCAACACTGACGAATACGACTCCGAACCGGAGTTTGAGCTGGCCATCTCCGTGGCAGCATCCATCGGACGCCAGGCCATCAGCGAACAACGCGATCTCGACGTCCTGACCCAAAAGGGACCGCTCCGCTGCGAAACCGGCCGCAACTTGCTCGATGACGCTACCCGGATTGTCGGGGCACCCATGCGGAAGACCGCCGTCGACCTCGCCCGGAACCTCTCCGACGCTGTCCCGAACGCCTCCGTGGTGTTTTTCGTCGTGGGCCGTCACGTCACTGCAACCCAGCTCCGAACTTGTGCCGCATCGGTGCCCCCGGGGGTCCGCAGCTTGGCGGTGCGTGTCCAACCAGGCGCGGCACCGACGAGGGCCAACATCGCCGACCTGACGGTCCTCACTGTCGGCGACCTGGACGATCTGGCCATTGTTCTTCGAAAGGCGGCAGCATGAGCACCGCACCGAATCTCCGCGTGCGTCCCCGCGCCGGCAAAGGATCCAGGTCAACAGGCCGCGCCAAGCGCGCCGGTGGAGGGTCGATCTTTGCCGACGGTCGCCCGCTGTGGCACTTCGCCGTGGACTGCGGCGCCCTCGTAGTGTTGCTGTTCCTGGGAGTCCTCGGATTCAGCCTGAGTTTCGGGGGAGACCCCCGCTATCTGATCGCCGGCCTCGGCGGTGTGCTGCTTGGACTGGGCATCGCGGTCCTGAACGCCCATCTTCGCCTGGGCCTGTTGATTACTGCCGCCGTGACCTTCGGCGTCTACATGCTGTTTGGCTCCGCCCTGGCCGTCCCTGATTCAGCGGTCTTCGGCGTCCTCCCCAGCCTCGATTCGTTGCGGACACTTCTGCTGGGTGTGGTGTTTGCCTGGAAGGACATGCTGACGGTCGGCGTTCCGGTGGGCACGGCCAACGGCATGCTCATTGTGCCGTTCCTCAGTTCGCTGCTGACCGCCTTGGCCGCTGGCCTGCTGACCTGGCGGCTGAAGAGCCCGTACTGGCCTTTGCTGCCTGTGTTGGTGTTGTTCGTAACGGGTATCGCCTTCAGCACCAGCGCCGGCTTCCTCAATGTGGAGCGCGGCGTTTCCCTGACCATTGTCTCAATCGTGTGGGCGACGTTCCGCCGCGATGTCCTTCGGCAGCGGAGCACCAAGACTGTCTCGGCCAACAGGCCGGATTCCGACGCCGGTGCAGCGCGCCGCGGCCAGCTCCGCCGGTTGGGGACTGCTGCAGCCGTGATCGCCGTCGCCGTCGGCGTCACCGCCATCGCGTCGCCGATTGTCACCGCCAGCGACGACCGGAAGGTGCTGCGTAACACGATCGTCCCGCCGTTCGATCCCCGCGACTACATCACTCCGTTGGCGAGCTTCCGGAACTTCGTCAAGGACGAGAAGGACAGCACACTGTTCACGGTGAAGGGCCTGCCCAAGGACGCTCGTGTGCGCCTGGCCGCGCTGGATGCCTTCAACGGCCTGAACTACACCATGGATCCCAACAGCTCCGGCAACTTCAGCAAAGTGGGAGACGCCCGTTCGCTCAATACGCTGGCTGAGACCGGCAGCCCGGTGAAGGGCACCAACTACACGTTGGACATCACTGTTGAGGACTACCAGGGCTATTTCGTTCCCGGCGGACGGCACACCACTGGCATGAGATTCGCGGACACGTCCGGTGCGGCGTCGGGTCTATACTTCAACGCCGGCACGGACACCGCAGTCACCACCAAGGGCCTGTCCAAAGGCGAGAACTACACGGTCCAGGTCTCCGACCCCGGCACCCTGGAGCACGGCCAGCTGACGCAGTACGACTTCGCGAAGCTGACGCTGCCGGAGGCACAGGAGGTGCCGCCGATCATTGCCTCGCAGGCCAATGAACTGTCCGCCGATGCGCCGACAGCCATTGACCGTGTGCGGCAGATCGAAGCGCATTTCCAGAAGAGCGGTGCGTTCAGCAACGGCCTGGTGACGGAGGGACAGCTTCCCAGCCTCCCCGGCCACAGCGCCGCACGTGTACGCAACATGCTCTCCGCCAAGCAGATGCTGGGCGACGACGAACAATACGCCGTCTCCATGTCGCTCATGCTCCGGCATCTTGGCATCCCGTCACGTGTGGTGATGGGCTTCTACCCGGATCCCAAGAGCCCCGAAAACGGTGCGGGCGACATCAAGATCACGGGCAAGGACGTCCACGCCTGGGTTGAGGTGGCCTTTGACCGCGTCGGTTGGGTTGCGTTCGATCCCACCCCGCCCAAGGACAACGTGCCCATCCCGCCGGACCCGGAGAACAAGTCCAAGCCCAAGCCGCAGGTGCTGCAGCCGCCGCCCCCGCCGCAGGAACCTGCGGACCTGCCGCCGGACTCCACGCCGGATGCCCTGGACGCTGACGAGAAGAAAAACAACCCCTGGCTCTTCTGGGGTCCGCTGTTGGCAGCCATCGGTGTTGCGTTGATCCCCTTGGGGATACTCGCCCTGCCGCTGCTGCTCATCCTTCTGTTGAAAGCACGACGCCGGAAGGCACGTTTCCGTGACGGCCATCCTGCCCAGCGGGTCGGCGGTGGGTGGAACGAAGTGATCAGCCTTGCCACCGACATGGGCGCCTCGATCGACACCAAGTCAACGCGGCGTGAATCGGCCACCGTCATCTCGGAGGCGTTCCCGAACGCCGGCGGCACCACCACGATGCTGGCCCACCGCGCCGATGCCGCAGTCTTTGGCGCCGGCCAACCGAGCGAGGACGAGGTCAAGCACTATTGGGAGATCGTCGATTCGTCCTTGACCGACATCACGGGAAGCGTCGGTTTCTGGAAGCGGCAACAGGCCAGGTTCTCGCCGCGGTCCTTGCTGTCCGATGGGCGGGCTGCCCTCCGGCGCCGGGATCAGGCAACCGCCGATCCCTCGACGCGCCGTCGCTTCACCTTGCCATTCAAGAAGGACACCACGAATGAATAATGAGGCCGAACTTTGCCCGGCCTGCAGGCATGCGGTCCTTCCCGGGGCCACGTTCTGCACGCAGTGCGGATCCCCGTTGAGCAACCGTGGAGCCCGCAAGGAAGGGAACATCAACCACGCCCAAAGGGCGGCTTTGGAGTTCGCAACCCGGCACGGCCTGCCCGATCCCGGTAGTATCTCGGTAGTGTCGGCACCGGCGTCGCCGACGCACCCGGCGCCTCCGGGAACCACCACGGCGCCGGACCGTATCACTGGGCCAGGGGAGGGACCACCATGACCACCAAGCTCCACTTGGTGCCCGCATCCGCAGGCAAGAGGCTTGGCGCTGCTGTGCTGGACTGGCTTGGCCCCATTGCCGTCCTGGCCACCACCTTCGCCATCGGCATCGCAGGCATCACGCAAACCCGCAAAAACGGCTTCATTGTCTATGACACGGGGCTGTTGGTCCTCCTGGGCAGCATCGGCCTGGGTGTGACGGTGGTCTACATTTTTGTGCTGCTTGCACTCGAAGCCAAGTCCGGCAACACCATCGGCAACCAGCTCATGGGAATCCGCAGCTCCGATGCCGAGGGCTACGCCCCCGGTGCCGGTGCCGTTTTTGTGCGGGGCATCATCACCGGCGGCGTACTGCTCCTCGGCGGAATCACCTCGGTGGTTCTTTCTGCCCTTGGCCTGATTACCCTGGTGCTGTGGATCGGGCTTCCACTGATGCTCCTGGGTGTTGTGTGGGCCGTCCTCGTGGTGGTCTCCAATGCCTGGGACAAGGACGGCAAGCTGCGCGGCTGGCAGGACAAGGCCGCGAAGTCTTTGGTGTTCGACGTCAACGCAGGACGCAACCCCGTGACCACGGGTGGGATCCAAGGCCCCTACAGTTTCGCGCCGATGGATCTCCCGCCTGTGCAACCGGTGGCTTCTCCGGTCCCCACCGGTGCAACGACTGGTGCCAAGGCATCCAGTGTCACTCCGGCTGCTGCCGCTTCCTCGGCGGCCACTCCGGCCGGTTTCGGGCAGTCGGCGCTTGCGCCGGTGACTCCCGTGGTGCCCGCAGCCCAGCAGCCCTCACATGACCCCAACCAGTGGCGTCCGCCGTCGGCACCACGGCCAACGACGGCTGCACCACAGCTGGCTCCCGTGACGCCGCAGCCGCAGGTCATTCAGCAACCGTCCGCGCCGGTTACCGGCTTTGCCGGCCACCCCGACGACGACGTGGAGCGCACCCAGATGCGCCCGGGCACTGCGCGGGCACAAGCGGTCCTGCGGATCCGGATTGATGACGGCCAGGACGTCCAACTGGGCGGCTCGGTCCTGCTGGGGAGGAACCCGGCTGCGCAGCCAGGGGAAGCGGTAGAGCAACTTTTGCCGGTTGCCGATCCCGGCCGGTCCATCTCCAAAACCCACCTGCATCTGAGGGTGGATGGCGATGGTGTCTGGGTCACCGACCGAAACTCCACCAACGGCAGCGCCCTCACCACGCCCGACGGTCTCCAGACGCGGCTCCATCCGGGCCAGGCAGTCTTGGTCCGTCCCGGTTCCACCGTTCACTTTGGGGACCGTTCCTTCCACCTAGGACAAGCATGAATTCACAGCCGGCCACCCCTGCCAATGCCGAAGCCGGCGCTCCTTCAGGCGGGTCTTCCTTTGGCCTGAGTTACGGGTACGGGACGGACCGCGGACTGCGCCGTGAACTGAACGAGGATTCGTTCATCGCTGCAGACCCCGTCTTTGCGGTAGCAGACGGCATGGGCGGACACGAGGCCGGTGAAATTGCCAGCGGCATGTGTGTCCGGGCCCTGGGCAGTGCCCCCGAACTTGCTGCTGGCGTGCGGACCGCATCTGCAGCGGATTTGCAGGCCTGCCTGTTGAGGGCCGACGCAGCCATCCGCAACGCCACGGGTGCCCGCGCCGGAACCACGCTGTCCGGCGTGGTGGTGGTGGAACAGATGGGCCTGCCCTATTGGCTGGTGATGAACATCGGAGATTCCAGGACGTACCGCCTCAGCCAAGGGGAGTTCACGCAGGTGAGCGTGGACCACTCCGAGGTGCAGGAACTGGTGGATTCCGGGGATATCACCGCGGAGCAGGCAACGGTTCATCCCCGCCGCCACGTAGTGACCCGTGCCTTGGGCACCGGTGATGAGACCGAGGCCGATTTCTGGTTGCTTCCCGTCCAGGAAGGTGACCGGATCATGGTCTGCTCCGACGGCCTCAATGGTGAATTGGGCGATGACCACATGTTCCGCATCCTCAGCACCGTCGCCCATCCGCAGGATGCCGTGGACGCGCTGATTCAGGCCGCCCTGCGAAGCGGTGGCCGGGACAACGTCACCGTGATCGTGGTGGACGCCAAGAACGTCTTGAACGACGCCGGCATCGCCACCACTGCGCCCCGCCCTGAGGTTGACTCCGAGGTTGAAGAGGACACCCTTCCGAGGGCCTGGGTGAATGGCGCGGACGAGGTATCCGCGGCTGACCAGGAGGAAGGCGTCGATGGCAAGCAGTAACCTTTCGCTGACCCGCTACCAGCACGGCGACTGGTTCGGTGTTGTGCGGAACGGGACAGTGGTTCTCCTGGGCCCGGATACACCGCACGCGCTGATCGACACGGTCTGGGAGTTGCTGGCATCCGCTCCCGAGGCCCACGAGGTCCTTCACGAGGTGACGGATGCCTTTGGTGTTTCGCTGAGCCGCATCCCTCCGTTCGGGATCATCGACGCCAAGGACGCGCTCCGGGTATTCCTCCGTGGTGATCTCGAATTGCTGGTCCAGTCGGAATCGGGCGCCGAACAGCTCACCGGCCGTGACGTGACCACCTGGACAGAGCGCAGGCTCGCGGGCGCAACTTCCTACAGCCTCCGGATTGGGGGCGGTTCCGCCTCCGGCATGCCGTTGAACAGCCTGCCCCTGACGGAGGGCGTGGTGCTGTTGTCAGTACTCGAAGCTGCCCCCGTCCAACCCGGCCAACCCATCCAACCCGGCCAACCCGGCCAACCCATCCAACCCGGCCGCGATGTGGGGCCCGCGATCCATGCAGCAGCCGTTCCTCTGGAGGAGCCGGCCAACGACAGAAAAAACCGGCATGCCGTCACGGACAAGGTGTCCGACGAAACCATGATCGGCTACACGGAGGCAGACCTTGGCCTGACCATCGCCCCGGGCCACCTGGGGCTGGGGACGGAATCAGCTCCCGGCGATGAACCTGCCAGTGAACCTGTGGCTGTTGGACGCGCCGGAGAACCTGCTTCCAGACAAGAGCCATCGGCCAGCGAAACCGATACTGGTGAAACCTCCGTTGGTGAAACCTCTACTGAGGAACCCGCCGCCGCGCCTTCCGCTGACGGTCCCACCGCCGAGCCCGCCGTCGGCCTGTCCTCGGAGGATGGAGCTGCTTCACTGGCACTTGCTTCGGCGGGGGAGACCGGTCAAGAACCAGTAGCTCAGGATTCAGTCCCGGAAAATTCAAGCGTGCAGAATCCGACCGTGACCGACGTCCTCGAAGAGTCCGGTGAACCCCTCCACACCAGCACCACTGATCCCTTGGTCCCCACGTTGGAAAACACGACCAACTACGATCACCTGTGGGATAAGACGGTGATGCGCACCATCGAAGATGCTGCCGTTCGGGTGGATGACGACTCCGACGACCACGATGCCCCAGTGTCCAAGACGCCGGCCGCTCTGGTGGCCCCTGCGCCCATGCCTGCAGCACCAGCTGCAGAACCGCAGGATCCGCTATCCTCAGTCCCGGCACCACCGGCCCCAGTATCGGCAGGGCAGCGTTCGGCAGGGCAACGTTCGGCAGGGCAACCTGCGGCTGTGCAACTCCCTTCCGACCAGGGAACGGGTCTGATTGATTCCGTACCCTGGATGCGGACCAGCCCTGCCGCACCGGATGCAGGCAGTGCCGCACCCGCGCCTTCGAGCATGCCCGCTGTTCCGCTCATCGGGTCAGCGCCGTCGCCAGGCCCGGCCCCGTCACAGCCCAGTGCGGACCCTGCCCCGCAGCTTCCGGGCGGCTGGCCACCTGCACCGCCCGCAGGCGTCGTCGACGAAGATTCAGACCATGACGGCCAGACCATCATGAAGAGCAGCCTTGCTGCGGGGAACGACGACGCGGCCAAACCGGCGTCGGAAGCCCCGGAAGCTGCGGTTGCCAATGGGCCAAGCGTGTTGGCACGGGTGTGCTCCCAGGGGCACGCGAATCCACCCACGTATCCGCAGTGCTCTGTCTGCGGCACGGCACTGTCCGGCGATGCCGAGCAGGTCCAACGTCCGCGTCTTGGCCGCATGCGCCTTTCCACGGGCGAGCTGATCGATCTTGACCAGTCGCTGATCATTGGACGGCAACCTTCCGTTTCCCGTGTCCAAGGCGGCACCATGCCAAGGTTGGTGCAAGTGGAGAGTCCCGGAGGGGACATCTCCCGCTCCCACGTCGAGGTCAGGCTGGAGGGTTGGCACGTCATGTTGTGCGACCTGAAGGCGACCAACGGAACAGTGTTGATCAGGGAAGGCCAGGCCCCCCGCCGCCTTGCCCAAAACGAAATGGCCATTCTGCTGGACGGCGATATCGCCGAGTTGGGTGACGACATTTCATTGCGTTTCGAGGAGATTCTTTGAGTTCCAAGAGGCCCCCCGCGCCGCCTCCACCCATTCCGGGATTCCAATACGTCAGCCTGTTGGGCTCTGGTGGATTCTCGGATGTTTACCTGTATGAGCAAGACCGGCCCCGTCGTAAAGTGGCCGTCAAAGTGCTGCTGTCAGACCTGAAGACCGAGGGCGCACGCCGACGCTTCGAGTCCGAGGCGAACCTGATGGCCCAGTTGTCGTCGCACCCGTACATCGTGACGATCTTCGAAGCCGAGATTACGGAGAGCGGCCACTCCTACCTCGCCATGGAGTACTGCTCCCGGCCAAGCCTTGATGTCCGGTACCGCCGTCAGCGCTTCAGCGTGGACGAGGTCCTGGCCGTCGGCATCCAGGTGGCGTCCGCCGTCGAGACCGCCCACCGGGCCGGCATTGTCCACCGGGACATCAAACCGGCCAACATCCTGGTCACCGACTACAACCGTCCCGCACTGACGGACTTTGGTATCTCCGGCACCATCGGCGCCGACACCGAGGACGACGCCGGCATGTCCATTCCGTGGTCGCCGCCCGAGCAGTTCAGGGGTGGCGCGGTGGACGGGGTTCCCGTTGACATCTGGGCGTTGGGCGCCACCCTCTACACCCTCCTGGCAGGCCGTTCGCCCTTCGTCCTGCCCGGGCAGGACAACTCGCAGCGCGAGCTGATCTCGCGCATCACCAACTCGCCCCTTCCCAGGCTTGGCCGGGCGGATGTTCCGGAGTCCCTGGAACTCGTCCTGGCCACGGCCATGGCGAAGTCGCCGGGGTCCCGCTACTCGTCAGCGCATGCTTTTGCCCTGGCGCTTCAGCGGATCCAGACAGAGCTGAACCTGTCCCAGACACCGTTCGAGGTGCTTGAAGAACCCGGGCACGGCGACGACCAACATCCGGACGACAACTTCGAGGAAACCCGGGTCCGGAGCATTGCTTCGATCGATCCGGACGCTTCCGGGACAGCCACCACGGGATCGGCGCCCACGTTCCCCGCCCGGACCTTCCCGTCCACGGTTCCCGGCGCCACCCAAGCTCCTGCACACCTTTCCCCGCCGCAAACGCAACCGGGCGCCGCCCAGCAAGCCCCACCGCAATTCCACGCCCCCGTCCGGGACCAGAGCGTGGTGGAGGGGCCCGACGTCGCTGAATCCACGGTCCTGCGAGGCTGGCAAGCTTCGCCGGCTGCGCCGGATGTTGACGCAACCGTCAGCCGCTCTGCTGCCTCGGCAGAGGCACCGACAACGGAGGACGATGTCCCGGCAGCCGACCACAGCAAGCGCAACCTATGGCTCGCCGCCACCGGCGCAGCAGTGCTGGTGGTCGCCGTCGTGGTTGGCATGGTCCTGGGTTCGTCGGCACAACCGAAAGTGGCCCCGACGGAAACTGCGAGCAAGGCCCCGGCCGATCCCTTGGACAGTGGCAGCGTCCCTGACGTCGAGGCACTGGCCGCGGCACGGGATACCAAGGATCCGAACATCATCGTTTTTTCCTGGAAGAACCCGCAGCCTAAAGAGGGCGATACCTACAAGTGGCGCACCAAATCGGCTAAGGCTGACGGCGCCTATGAGACAACGCCGACGGAGAAGGCCTTCGTTTCAGGCTTTGGCGAACCGCCCATTTGCGTGCAGGTCATCATTGTCCGGTCGGACGGCAGCGCGTCGCCTGAGGGGCCGGGCTCCATCGCTTGCCTGGACGGGTAGCCGCCTGATGACACTTACTTACCGCCGACTGAGGAGGCACAGATCATGGGGGATCTAGCAATAGATTTCTGTGGGGAATGGTACGAACCATCCGACGAAGACGTCTTTGACATTGGTCGCGAAGGTGACCTGGAGGTCGACGACAACCCGTATCTGCACCGACGCTTCCTGCAGATCGCCCGTTACGACGGCATGTGGTGGCTCAGCAACGTGGGCAGCATGTTGTCTGCCACCATCGCGGATGGTTCGGGCGGCATGCAGGCCTGGCTTGCGCCGGGTGCGAGGATCCCGTTGGTCTTCAGCCACACCAACGTGATCTTCACGGCCGGGCCCACGACGTATGAATTCGCCGTCCACTTGAAGACGCCGTCGTTCCGGCACGAGGCCCGCGAAGAGGACCAAGCGGGGATACCACCATTGGCCCCGTGGTCTTCACGGACTCACAGAAGGCCCTGATCGTCGCCTTGGCTGAACCCATGCTGCGACGCGAAGGCACTGGCTTCAGCGCCATTCCGTCCTCAGCGGAAGCTGCGAAGCGGCTGGGTTGGGCCCTGACACGGTTCAACCGGAAGCTCGACAACGTGTGCGACAAACTGGACCGCGTTGGAGTGGTTGGTTTGCGCGGTGGTGCAGGGAAACTCGCCACCAACCGCCGCGCCCGCCTGGTGGAGCACGCAGTGACCTCGCATCTGGTGACCCCGTCCGACCTGCACCTCCTTGAAAAAATGACTGGAGTCGACGAAGGATGAAGTTTCGCCTGACCTTGCGGCGCGATCCTGCGGAAGCCAAGGACCTCGCCGTGACGGTGGATGGTCGCGCCACCGTTGCTGACATTGCCACGGAACTCTGGGCCGCCGACCCCGTACGCAAGGGGACCGAACCGCCGTCGAACCTGTCCATCAGCGTTGACGAAGCGTTTGTTGGCGGTGGCCTGTCCGGACACGTCCTG
The DNA here is from genome assembly GCF_002224285.1 of Arthrobacter sp. YN. Lineage (GTDB taxonomy): Bacteria > Actinomycetota > Actinomycetes > Actinomycetales > Micrococcaceae > Arthrobacter. The sequence goes on from NZ_CP022436.1 coordinate 1,656,081, forward strand.
CGGCCCACGGACAACCTGTTGGAGTCCGGGTTGCGGCCCGGTTCCAAGGTCTCGCTCGCGCAGGTCAGCGAACAGTTTGCCTCGAACGGCCACGCCAACGGCACCAACAGGGGACCGGCAGCGGCGACGTTGCGCGTCATGTCAGGGCCCGACGTCGGACGCGAATTTTCGCTGCCTTTCGGCACCAGCTACATCGGCCGGGACAGGGACGCCGACATCAGGCTCTCCGACCCGCTGACGTCCAAGCGACATGCCCGCGTCACGGTGGGCGAGACCGTGGAGATCGTGGATACGAACTCTGCCAACGGGCTGCTCATGGACGGGTTGCCCGTCACGCGGGCAACGCTGCAATCCTCGGACACGGTCACTTTGGGCGATACCACTGTGGGAGTGGTGGCGTTGTCCCGGAACCACAGTGGCGGCCCGTCGTCGCCGTTGGTGGACTTCAACCGGTCACCGCGGGTCCTGCCGAGGTTCGAATCGCCCAAACGAGTGCCGCCGGCGGGTCCCAAGCGCCCCGAGCACCAGCCGTTCCCCTACATCATGCTGGTGGCGCCGCTGCTGATGGGCGGCGTGCTCTTCGCCGTCACCCAGAACCTGCTCTCCGTGCTTTTCATGGCCATGATGCCGCTGTTCATCGTGGGGCACTACGTGGACCACAAGATGCAGAGCAAGCGCCAGGCCAAGGAAGGCCACAAGCAGTTCAAGGCCGCCATGCTGGCATTCCGTGAGGACATCGACCGGCAGCAGAACATCGAGCGCGCCGTCAGGCTCCAGGAAGCGCCCTCCGTCAGCGATACCGTGGATGCGATCTACAAACTTGGCCCCTTGCTGTGGACCAACCGTCCCGAACACCAGCACTTCCTGGGAGTCCGTTTCGGGCTGGGCTCCGCGCCGTCGCGCATCCCCTTCGACGAGCCAAGCGCCAACGAAACCGAACCGCAGTACATGCGGGAAATCCAGGAGTGCCTTCAGCAGGTCCGGGTGATCGAGGGCGTGCCCATTGTTTCCCAACTGCGGACCTCCGGATCGTTCGGCGTGGCGGGGGACCGCGGCGTGGTGGACGATGTTGCCCGCGGGATGGTGCTCCAACTGGTCGGTCTCCACTCGCCGGCAGAAGTGGTCCTGACGTCGCTGACCTCGGCACGTTCCCGTGAGCGCTGGGACTGGCTGCAGTGGCTTCCGCACGTCGGTTCCGGCCACAGCCCGCTGTCCGGTGACCACCTCGCCGCAGGCCCTGGTGCTGGTGCTGCCCTGTTGTCCCGCTTGGAAAGCCTCGTGGAAGAGCGCGAGTCCATGGCCAAGGAACCGGGTCCGCAGCATCGCCCCGGGCTCAAGAACGAGCACGAAGAAATCCCAGCCCCCGTTGTGCCCGCAGTTCTGGTGATCGTTGAAGACGATGCTCCCGTGGACCGCGGACGCCTCACGCGCCTGGTGGAGCGCGGCCCTGACCACGGCGTGCACATCATGTGGGTAGCGGCCAACGTACAATCCCTCCCCGCAGCGTGCCGCGACTTCCTTTCCGTCGACGGCGATCACGGCACCACCACAGGCCAGGTCCGCCTAGGCCGCCACACCTATCCGGTGAGCTGCGAAAGCCTCGATGCGGACCTCGCCACGCAACTGGCCCGCATGATGTCGCCGCTGGTGGACGTCGGAAACCCGCTCGACGACGACTCCGACCTCCCGCGCGCCGTTTCCTACGCCACGTTGATCGGCAAGGAGTTGATGGACAACCCGCAGGCTGTGGCCGAGCGGTGGCAGGAAAACAACTCGGTCCACGCCTCGTCTGTGCCCAACCGTAAGGACAGCGGCAGCCTCCGGGCTTTGGTTGGTTCCAAGGGCGTGGAACCGTTCTACCTCGACCTGAAGAACGAGGGACCCCACGCGCTGGTGGGCGGAACCACCGGTGCCGGCAAGTCCGAATTCCTCCAATCCTGGGTGATGGGCATGGCCGCGGCCTACAGCCCGGACCGTGTCAGCTTCCTGTTCGTGGACTACAAGGGCGGCGCAGCATTCGCGGATTGCCTCCACCTGCCCCACACCGTGGGACTGGTGACGGACTTGTCCCCGCACTTGGTCCGCCGTGCACTGACCTCCCTGCGCGCCGAACTGCACTATCGGGAACGGCTCCTGAACCGAAAGAAGGCCAAGGACCTGCTGGCGTTGCAACGCGAAGCCGATCCAGAGGCCCCGCCGTATCTGATCATCATCGTGGACGAATTTGCGGCGCTGGCTACGGAAGTTCCCGAGTTCGTTGACGGCGTGGTGGACGTTGCTGCCCGTGGCCGTTCGCTGGGTCTGCACCTGATCCTTGCCACCCAACGGCCTGCCGGCGTCATCAAGGACAACCTGCGTGCCAACACCAACCTCCGTGTCGCTTTGCGCATGGCTGATGAAGTGGATGCGGTGGACATTCTTGGTGTTCCCACCGCCGCCTATTTCGATCCCTCCATCCCGGGCCGTGGCGCCGCGAAGACCGGCCCCGGGCGGATCCAGGGTTTCCAGACCGGATATGCCGGTGGCTGGACTACCGAGAAACCGCAGCGTCCGCGGATCGACATCGTGGAGATGGCCTTCGGCTCCGGGCCCACCTGGGAGCCGCCGTTGGTGGCCCAGGTGGAGGAAGAACCCGCGGGGCCGAATGACATCGCCCGGATGACGGAAAACATCATCCGTGCCGCGGACGTCCTCTCGATCGAGCCTCCCCGCAAGCCGTGGCTCAACGAACTGGCCACCACGTACGACTTCTCCAAGCTCCCGAATCCGCGGACGGATGAGCGGCTCCTGTTGGGCGTCGCGGACGATCCCGCCCACCAGGACCAGCCCACCGTGTTCTACGAACCGGACAAGGACGGCAACATGGCCGTCTACGGCACGGGTGGATCCGGAAAGTCGGCAGCGTTGCGCAGTATCGCCATCGCCGCGGCCGTCACACCCCGCGGTGGCCCTGTACATATTTATGGCATCGACTGCGGTTCCTCCGGCCTGAAGATGCTGGACGGACTCCCGCACGTGGGTGAAATCATCAATGGCGACGACGTTGAACGCGTTGGCCGCCTGCTGCGCTGGCTCAAGGAAGTAGCCGACGACCGCGCTGCACGGTTCGCCGAAGTCAGGGCCTCCACGATCGTGGAGTACCGGCAGTTGGCCAACCGGCCGGACGAGAAGCGCCTCTTCATCCTGGTCGATGGCATGTCCTCCTTCCGGGAAGGATACGAGTACAGCAAGCTGTCCGCGCTGTGGGACATCTTCCTGACACTGGCCACCGACGGACGTCCCCTGGGCATCCACCTGGTAGTCAGCGGTGACCGCACCAACTCTGTTCCGGCGTCGCTCCTTGCTTCCATCCAGAAACGGCTGGTCCTGCGCCTCAGCTCCGAAGACGACTACATGACCCTGGACGTTCCCAAGGACGTCCTCAACGCCGCCTCTCCTCCCGGGCGTGGGTTGCTGGACGGACTCGAAGTCCAGCTCGCCGTGCTGGGTGGCAACTCGAACCTGGCACTGCAAGCGCGCGAAGTGGCCAAGCTCAGCCAGGCCATGGTCCGTCAAGGACTCGAGCAGGCACCGCAAATCCAGCGCCTCCCGGAGTTGGTGGACCTGGACATCCTGCCCACCGGTGCTCCGGACAACCCCGTTATTGGTGTCGACGACGAGACACTGGGTTCGGCGGCCATCGCCGCCAAGGGCTCGCTCCTCCTCGCGGGCCCTCCGGGTGCCGGACGGACGGTGGCGCTGGTGACCCTGGCGTACGCCATGCGCCGCTCCAACCCGCGCACAGACCTGATCTACATTGGCTCGCGCCGGTCCGCCGTGGCGTCGCTGAACATCTGGAGCCGTTCGCTGGTGGGCCCGGACGAGGTTTCCGATGTCGTGGATGACCTGATCGACAAAGCCTCGGACAACCCGGGCAGCATGGCCATTTTCATCGAGGGCCTGACCGAGTTCACGGACACACTGGCCGAATCGGGGGTCGGCCGCCTGGTCACAGCGGCCATCAAGGCCGATCAATGGGTGGTGGGCGAGTCTGAAACCTCCACCTGGTCCCAGGCCTGGTCCTTGGCGCAGCCGTTCAAGTCCGGGCGCCGTGGGCTGTTGCTCAACCCGGGAGACGTGGAAGGCGACAGCCTCCTCAACACCTCCTTGGGCAGGATCAGCACCGACTTCATTCCCGGCCGTGGATACATTGTTGGACGTGGCAAGGTACGCAAACTGCAGATCGCCATGCCCCCGGAGAACCGAAGCTAGGATTTGCCGCAGCGCGGGCGATGTAAGAGGATTTCACAAAACACCCGAACTTCTTGAAAACCGGCGGCGCCCCAACGCCCCGGCTGAGGTTACTTTCATGCGACACTCCGTTGTCCCTGCCGTTCTTCTAACCGCTGGCCTGATGTTGGCGCCCGCTGCCGCCGTCCACGCTGCTCCGTGCGACGGGAAGCTCTCCTGCGCCCCCACCGAGGGAGCCGACGACCCGTCGCCGACTCAGCCCGCGCTGGCTCCTGAAGCGGACAAGAAACCCACGTCCAAGCCGGAACCGACCCGTATCCGCGAGACACAGAAAGCTCCGGCACCTGCACCGGCCGCTCCCGCACCGCCTGTCCAGGCGCCGCGTCCCGTCGTCACGCAGTTCGTTACCGTGGCACCCCGGGTGACCAGTCCGGCGTCGGGCCCGTCCGAACCCACGCCCACCCCCGAGGCGACCGTGGCGTCAGCAACGCCGTCGGTCTCTCCCTCCGCGACTCCCAGCTCAGCCGGCCCCAGCCCGTCCAAGTCGTCCAACTGGAACACCCCCGTGGACAAGGGCAAGGAGACGCAGGCCGCCGCCATGGCCAGTACGTCCATCTCCGGCCCCAACATGCTGGGCCTCTTCGGTATCCTGGGTGCCGTTCTCCTGGTGGGCCTGGGCGGCCTGGCGTTCGCGCTGTGGAGCAAGAACCGGCTCTCTTCGCACTAGCCGCGCCGCAAAAATGTCGGTGGCTTGCGGCAAGATAGACGTGTGAGCACACCAGAAACTGCGAACCCGGTAGAAACCACAGGCGAACAGGCGGCTGCAGCCGTCGTGGAACCAGAAGGGACCCCACCTTCGGAGTCTTTGCGCGATGAGTACGAGCAATTGGCCGACCTCGTCCGCAAGTACCGGTATGCCTATTACCAGGAAGACTCACCCACAGTATCGGACGCCGAGTTTGATGAACTGTACCGGCGCCTGGAGGAGATGGAAGCCCTCCACCCGGAGCTTGTCTCCAACGATTCCCCCACGCAGGAAGTCGGCGGCGAGGTCTCCTCGGCGTTCGCTGCCGTGGAGCACCTGCAACGGATGTACAGCCTGGACGACGTCTTCTCCCTGGACGAGCTTGAGGCCTGGGTGCGGAAGGCAGAAGCTTCCGTGGCCAAGCTCGGAGACTCCGTTCCGCCCATTGCCTGGCTGACCGAGTTGAAGATCGACGGCCTCGCCGTGAACCTCCTCTACCGGGACGGCAAGCTCGTCCGTGCGGCCACGCGCGGCGATGGCACCACCGGTGAAGACATCACCCACAACGTCCTGACCATCAAGGAAATCCCACGCGAACTCACCGGGTCCGGGTATCCAACTGAAGTCGAAATCCGGGGTGAGGTATTCATCCCCTCCAAGGCCTTCGTCGAGTTCAACGAGACCCTCGTGGCCGCCGGCAAAGCACCGCTCGCCAATCCCCGCAACGCTGCCGCTGGTTCGCTGCGCCAAAAGGATCCTGCGGAAACCGCCAAGCGTCCCCTGAGTATGTACGTCCATGGCATCGGCGCCCGCGAAGGCTTGGAAGCCAAGAGCCAGTCCGAAACCTACAAGCTCCTTGAGGCATGGGGGCTGCCCACCAGCCCGTACCTCAAGGTCCTGGGCTCGTTTGACGAGGTCCTTGAGTTCATCGGGCACTACGGTGAGCACCGCCACGACCTCGCACATGAGATCGACGGCATTGTGGTCAAGATCGACGACTTCGCCACCCAACGGGCCCTCGGCTACACCTCCCGCGTTCCGAGGTGGGCTGCTGCGTACAAATACCCGCCGGAAGAAGTCCACACCAAGCTCCTGGACATAGCCGTCAACGTAGGCCGTACCGGCCGGGTGACTCCGTTCGGTTTGATGGAACCCGTGAAGGTGGCCGGCTCCACGGTGGGTATGGCGACGCTGCACAACCAGGATGTGGTCAAGGCCAAGGGTGTCATGATCGGTGACATCGTGATCCTTCGAAAAGCCGGCGATGTCATCCCCGAAATTGTGGGCCCTGTGCTGGCCCTGCGTGACAAACAGGATCCACCGGTCCGGGAATTCGTAATGCCTACCGAATGCCCTTCCTGTGGCACGCCGCTGGCGCCTTCGAAGGAAGGCGATGTGGACATCCGTTGCCCCAATGCGAAGTCGTGCCCGTCGCAGCTGCGTGAGCGCGTGTTCCACCTCGCGGGCCGTGGCGCGTTCGATATTGAAGCTCTGGGGTGGGAAGCTGCCATTGCCCTCACACAGCCTGCGGAACCTGGGACGCCACCGCTGACCAGTGAAGCTGGACTGTTCAGCCTGACCCGCGAGGACCTGGCCGATGTCCTGATTCGCAGGGAGAAGCGCTCCAAGGGCGTGGGCACGGGCGAGTATGAGCTGGTTCCGTACTTCTATACCAAGGGCACAGCCAAGTCCCCGTCCAAGCCGACGGCCACCACCGAGAAACTGTTTGTGGAGTTGGAGAAAGCCAAGAAGCAGCCGCTCTGGCGTGTTTTGGTAGCGCTCTCCATCAGGCACGTCGGCCCCACAGCTTCGCGGGCTCTGGCTACCGCCTTTGGCAGCATGGACGCCATCCGGAACGCCACGGAAGAGCAGATGGCCCATGTGGACGGCGTGGGTCCCACCATTGCGGTGGCACTCCAGGAATGGTTCGCCGTGGACTGGCACAACGAGATCGTGGACAGCTGGGCAGCTGCCGGTGTGCGGATGGAGGACGAGCGGGACACATCCGTGCCGCGCACCCTTGAAGGCCTCACCATCGTTGTTACCGGCACTTTGCCCAACTTCAGCCGGGACGAAGCCAAGGAAGCCATCATCATCCGTGGCGGGAAGGCGTCTGGTTCCGTGTCCAAAAAGACCAGCTACCTGGTGGCCGGCGAAAGCGCCGGCACCAAGCTGGACAAGGCGGAGCAGCTGGGTGTTCCCGTGCTGGACGAGGACGGGTTCCGGGAGCTCCTTGCCAACGGACCCGCGACCACCGAAACCGCACCTGACGCTGACGCCGCACCTGAATCTGACGCAGCGGAAGCGGTCTCCGAATGACGGATGTGAACGGGCTCCTGGCAGTAGCCAAACGTGCGGCTGCGGCGGGTGCTGCTGTGCTCGCGCAGCGGTCCGTCAGCGGCACGGGCGGCGATGGGCTCGAAACCACCAACAAGGGCGAGGCCGGCGACTGGGTCACGGCCTTTGACGTCGCGGCTGAGAATGCTGTCCGGAAAGCCATCCTTGCAGAGCGGCCCCATGACACCATCACCGGCGAGGAGCACGGCACCACCCGGCCGGACGCGCCTTCCGGGTACCGCTGGTCCATTGACCCCCTGGACGGAACCACCAACTTCATCCGAAACATCGCCTACTACGCCACCTCTGTGGCCGTAGCCGATTCCGACGGCGTATGGCTGGCCGGTGTGGTCCACGCGCCTGCCCTGGGTCGCGTCTACTCAGCTGCCCGCGGACAAGGAGCCTGGCTGGAGGTCGGTGGAGAGACCACCCGCTTGGCAGGTCCTGTCCAGGGACGCATGGGACTCATCCTCGCTACGGGATTCAGCTACGATCCCGCTACCCGCGCAGACCAGTCGGCCGGGCTCGCAGGGCTCATGGAAGGCTTCGCTGACGTCCGGCGGCTGGGCTCTGCGGCCTTGGATCTCTGCCTGGTGGCAGATGGTACTTTTGACGCCTACGGCGAACGTGGCCTGAACGAGCACGATTTCTCCGCCGGTGCGCTGATCGCCGAAGAGGCAGGCTGCTGGGTGCGTCGGCCCCGTCTGGAGAGCCCCTTGAACGGTGGGCCCAGCACCGAAGACCGCTTGGCGGCCTGGATGTGCGCCGGCACCTTGGAACTGTCCGGCAAGTTCCCTTTGTAGTCCTTAACCCGTGATCAAAACCCTCGCCATCGCCAACTACCGGTCCATCCGGGATCTCGCCATGAAGTTGCATGGCCTGGACATCGTGACCGGTGCCAACGGCAGCGGAAAGTCCTCGCTGTACCGGGCGCTTCGGCTGTTGGCAGAGTGCGCCGGGGGCGACTCCGGCAACGTGGTGGGTTCACTTGCCCGCGACGGCGGTTTGGCCTCCACGCTGTGGGCAGGCCCGGAGTCCATCAGCAAGGCCATGCGCAGTGGTGACATGCCTGTCCAGGGGACGGTACGGCGTGAGTCCGTAAGCCTGAAGCTGGGTTACTCCGGGGACGACTTTGGATACCTGGTGGACCTGGGGATGCCAACGCCTGGCGGTGCCGGATTCGACCAGGAAACCGGCAGGCCCCGGCCCTCCGCCTTCAGCTTGGACCCCGAAATAAAACGGGAGCAGATCTTCTCCGGCCCTGTAGCGCGGCCAGGCTCACTGTTGGTGGACCGGAAGGGAAGCCTGGCCAAGCTGCGTGGACCGGGCAGCGAGTGGACAGAGTTATCCAGGAGGTTGGACACCTTCCAGAGCATGCTGACGGAGGTTTCGGACCAGGACAGGGCACCGGAGGTCCTGCGGGTTCGTGACTCGGTCCGTTCATGGCGGTTCTACGACCACTTCCGAACGGACGCCGACGCGCCCGCACGTCAGGCGCAGCTCGGCACCCGCACACCCGTGCTTCATCACAGTGGCAAGGATCTCGCGGCTGCTCTGCAAACACTGCGCGAGGTGGGCTTCGAGCGGCAGTTGGATGCCGCCGTCGGCCGTGCCTTTCCCGGAAGCCGCTTGGAGATTGCCGTCAACGACGGCCGGTTCAGTGTGGAGCTGAGTCAGCCGGGCATGCTGCGGCCCATGAAGGCTGCCGAGCTTTCGGACGGAACCCTGCGGTTCCTCTTGCTGACTGCAGCATTGCTGACCCCGCGTCCCCCCGAGCTCATGGTCCTCAACGAACCCGAGACCAGCCTCCACGTTGACCTGATGCCGGCACTGGCCGGACTGATTGTCCAGGCCAGTGCCAACAGCCAGATGATCGTGGTGACACATTCCGAGGCCCTGCTCAGTTCCCTCCGCGAGAGCGGTGCCGCCCATGAGCATGAGCTTTACAAGGACCTTGGCGAGACCAGGATCAAGGGCCTGGGCTCGCTGGACAGTCCGTTGTGGACCTGGCCCAAGCGCTGAACGGGGTCATCGCCGGACGTCATGCGTTGGACCAGGCTCAGAACGCCGATCCGATGGACGTGAGCTGCTGCGCGGAGGCGCCTGCATAACGGTTCTCCGGCCGGGCCAGTCCGTAGTGTCCACGCAACGTGGAGGCCGTGTACTCCGTGCGGAACAGGCCTCGTTGCTGCAGGATCGGCACCACCTGGTCCACAAAGATCTCCAAGCCGGAGGGGAGGACCGGTGGCATGATGTTGAAGCCGTCCGCGGCGCCGGCAAAGAACCAGTCCTGGATGGCGTCGGCAACCTGTTCAGGTGTTCCGGAGAAGGTGCGGTGCCCGCGTCCTCCACCCAGCCGGCCGATCAGCTGGCGAACGGTGAGCTGCTCCCGGCGGGCCAGCTCCACGATCAGCGTGTAGCGGCTCTTGGCACCCTCAATGTCGTCCTCGGAGGGCAGGTCGGCAGGAAGTTGGCGGTCCAGGGGGAGGTCCTCAGGCTTCAGGCGCAACGTCTTGGCCAGCTGCTCCCGGGCGTATTCGGGCTTGATGAGTTCGTCCAGTTCACGCTCGAGCTTCAGGGCTTCGGCTTCAGTGGAACCGATGACGGGGACGATCCCCGGCAGGATCTTGATGCCTTCCGGGTCGCGGCCCACAGCTGCGGTGCGTGACTTCAGGTCCGAGTAGAAGGCTTGCGCGTCGGCCAGGGTCTGGTGGGCGGTGAAGACGGCTTCGGCATACTGGGCCGCCAGCTTCTTGCCGTTTTCGGAAGAGCCGGCTTGCACGATCAGCGGGTGCCCCTGCGGTGAACGGGGAACATTGAGCGGCCCACGGACGCGGAAGTGTTTGCCCTCATGCTCGATGACCCGGATCTTGTTGTCATCGCCCCAGACGCCCTCGGCTTTGTCCGCGAGGATGGCGTCGTCTTCCCAGCTGTCCCAGAGTTTCTGTGCCACCTCAATGAACTCGGCGGCCCGCTCGTACCGGACGGCATGGGCCGGCTGGTCATCCACGCCGAAGTTGCGCGCGGCGTCCGGTCCCGCCGTCGTGACGACGTTCCAGCCTGCACGTCCTCCACTGACCCAGTCCACCGAGGCGAAACGGCGCGCAAGGTTGAAGGGGTCGTTGTAGGTGGTGGAGGCGGTGGCGATCAGGCCGATCCTTTGCGTGGCCGCAGCGATGGCCGTCAGCAGCACGGTTGGTTCCAGCTTGCCCGCAGGACGGCGGCCCACCTCGCCAAAGAGGACGGGGGAGTCAGCGAAGAAAATGGAATCGAGCTTTCCACGTTCGGCTGTGCGGGCCAGGTGCTGGTAGTGCTCCACCTTGGTAGAGGCAAGGGGGTCGCTTTCGGGCAGGCGCCATGATGCTTCGTGGTGCCCTGTGCTCATCAGGAACGCGTTGAGGTGCAATTGGCGGTCTGGCGGGGTCATGGTTTCTCCTCGGGTCAGGACGGTTTGGGGGCCGGTGTGTGGCAACTCAAGCACGGGTCCAAAGCCCTCCGCCAGCGTTTCGACATGTCCCCGCAACAGCACGAAACCGGGGTTCACGGCACGCAACGCGGCTCCATCCGACGCCACGGGAGGCAACACAGAACCCGGCCCGCTTGCTCCGCAGGCGAACAGCGCGAGGCAACCATCCGGCGTCGTGCGTTCCAACGTGACTGATAGTTCCATCACGGAAAGGCCCCTTTGGCGCCGTTGGCCCCTGGAACCCGACTACCATTGGTAGGTGCTTTCGCCGATTACCGTCCGTCCCGCCCTGCCCGAAGACTACGACGCCGTTGCCCGCATTACGCAGGAGTCCTACGTCACCGCGGGGTACTACGGCGACGCCGATCACCCGTACCTGCAGAAGCTCCAGGATGTGGCAGGCCGTGCAGAGCACGCAGAGATCCTGGTGGCAGAGCGCAACGGGGAAGTCATCGGTTCCGTGACGGCTGCTCCTGCCGGCGGCGGTTTCTCGGACATCGGCCTGGAAGATGAACTGGAACTGCGTACCCTCGTGGTGGATCCGGCTGTCCAGCGCTCCGGTGCCGGCCGCGCCCTGGTGCAGGCCGTCGTCGATCACGCCAAGGCCATGGACGGTATCAAGGCCGTTTCACTGACGACCGGCGCGACGTGGGAAAGCGCCAACGCCCTCTACACACGGACTGGCTTCGACCGCGCACCGCACCGCGACTGGTTCGTCCCGGGCACCGACATAAAGTTGTTCGTTTACCGGCTGGACCTTCCGCAGTCATAAAGTTTCCTTCGTAAACGCCGGTCACCGGACCGTGCGAAAGCGACAGGAAGGCGCGGCATGCGCAAGACATTCGGCACGGGCTCGGTCTGGGAACAGACCCTTGGATACTCCCGCGCAGTCCAGGTGGACAACACCCTCTTCATTTCAGCCACGGCTGCCTCCGGCCCTGAGGGGATTGTGGGAAATGACTTCTACTCCCAGACCAAGTACATCCTGGAGAAGCTCGGTGCTGTCCTGGAAGACGCCGGTTTCTCCTACGAGGACGTTGTGCAGTCCAAGCTGTACCTGACGGACATCAGCAAGTGGGAGGACGCCGGCCGCGCACACGGCGAGGTCTTCGGTGAGATCCGCCCGACGCTGGCCCTGGTACACGTGCTGCCGTTCCTCGATCCCGAAATGCTCGTGGAGATTGAGCTCGTGGCGCAGAAGTCCGCGTAATCAGCCAGCTGTCACCTACTTGGCTCAGGCCGGGACGCCGTAGCGGTGTTCCGGCCGGCCCGTGGTTCCGTAGCGCAGCTGGATTTCGACGGCGCCATCGTCCGCGAGCGAGGACAGGTACCGTTGCGCTGTTGCCCGGGAAACGCCAACCCGTTCCGCCACCTCGGCCGCTGAATACTGCTCGCCGGGAAGCAACGATTCCAGGACGGCCGCCTCGGTTGCCGAGCGGGGTTTCGCGGCAGGGGTGACGTCACCGGGAATCAGGGAGCGCTTGGCGCGTTCAATGGTGGTCTGGTCCACGGCGGTCTGCTGGCCCAAGATCCTGCGGTACCTGGCGTAGGACCGGAGTTGCTGGGACAGGGACTCGGCGGTGAACGGCTTGAGCATGTACCCCAGCGCGCCGCGTCGCAAGGCAACCTTGATGGATTGCGCGTCCGAGGCCGCTGTGAGCATCACGGCGTCGACGTCCAATTGGCCCAAGAGGTCCAGGCCGGAGCCATCCGGCAGATATACGTCCAGCAGCACCAGGTCCGGGCGGAGGCTGTGGATCGCCTGCAGCGCTTGGGACACGGATCCCGCCGGCGCCAAGGCCATGAACCCGGCCACGGAATCCACATAGGCAGCATGGAGCCTTGCCACGTGGAAATCGTCGTCCACGATCAAAACCCTCAAATCCTCAGCCACTGCTGTCCTTCCTCACCATCGAGTCGGCCCCCGTGCCCGCATGCTCTGCGGAATCCATGACGCCGGGGATGGTTGCCATGAACACCGCCCCCGGACCGCCGTGGCTGCCGGGTTCCAGAACCCGGACGTCGCCGCCGCGTCTTCGGGCGAGCTGCCGGACCAGCGCCAGCCCCAAACCTTGTCCAGCCCCCGAGCGTACCGGTTGTTCCGACGTCGTAAATCCTTCTGCGAAGAGCTCTTCGGGTTCGAGGCTCCCCAAACCGTCGCCCGAGTCTCCCACCACAATATGCAAGGTCCCCCGGTTGTGGTGGCCTCGTCCAGCAGTTCAATATCCACCCAGCGGTCCGCTGCGGAGCCGGCGACGGCGGCGCTCACCGCGTTGTCGATCAGGTTGCCGAGCACCGTGGTCACGTCCTGCGGATCGGCCACGTGCCCACGGACCAGCGTTTCGGGCCCGACGCGGAGGGCCACGCCGCGTTCCGAAGCCTCCACGCCCTTGGCGCCAACGAACGCCTGCAAGTACGCATCCTGCAGGAGTTCAGCCTGCTCCACCGGGAACTTCAACGGTCCCGTTGCGGAGATCCGGGCCAAGTATTCCTTAGCCGATTCGTACTGGCCGATGCTCATGAAACCCGCGATCGTGTGGAGCTGGTTGGCGAACTCGTGGCGCTGGGCGCGGAGGGCCGTGGACATGGTTCCCACGGCGTCGAGTTGGCGGGTGAGTTGCTGGAGTTCCGTACGGTCGCGCAGCATAACCACCCAGCCAAGGTCTTCCTTGCGATGCCAGGCCTTGCGCGCACTCACCACCAGAACGCGCCCGCCGGCAACAATTTCCACGGCCTCCGCGTCACGTGCTGCGGGCTGCGTGAGCTGCTTGAGTTGCCCGGGAACGGCGGCGGACGCCCAGTCCTGCCCGGTGGCATCGGGCATGTCCAGAAGCCTGGCGGCTGCGGCGTTGAACACGGAGATGCGCCCGTCCGCCGCGATACCGATCACGCCGTCGTCCACGCCTTGGAGTACCGCCACCTGGTCGTGAACGAGGGTGCTGATTTCCTCGGGCTCTAGCCCGAGGGTGAGCCGCTGCAGCCTGCGGCGGAGCAAGAACGACGCCAGGACGCCGGCAAGCAATGCTCCGCCCGCGGTGAGGGCAATGGGTACGATGTCGCGGGCCAGGCTGTTGCTGAGAGACTCCACGGAGTAGCCGACGCTGACTTCGCCCACGATTGCTCCGGACGTGTCCGGCGAGTACACCGGCACCTTGGCACCGGCCGATGGTCCCAACGTTCCGGTGTTGCGGGTAGTGATTTCCTCACCACCCAATGCCACCGAGGGGTCCGTGCTGACGCGTTCACCCAGCCGTGCGGTCTCCGGGTGGGCCAGCCTGAGGCCGGTTTCGTCCGTGATGACCACGAACAAGGCGCCGGTGCGGGCCCGTACCGCCTCGGCAGCTTCTTGCAGGGGACCGACGGCGAGTACTTCCGGGGGAGGCGTTCCTTCTTCTTTGCTGATGACTTGCACGCCGGACCTGACACTGGGATCCGCGGCGACCGTCCTGGCAAGGGTGAGCGCTTGGTTCTCGGCTTCGGTGCCGATCCGTTCGTACACCAGCCAGGCATGGACCGTTCCGCTGAGCAGGACCACCAGCAGGACAACCCCCAGCTGGAGGAGAAGGGTCTGGGTGGAAAACCGCATGATCCATTGAATCACTGAGCACAATGCGCAAAACGTTCGTAACGAGCAGTATTCCCAACAATTCCTGGAAACCCCTCGCCGTGACCGGCGCCACCATATCGTCTGTAGTGCGCATCACACCGACGTGGCGCCATTCACAGTAGTAAGGAGCCGGCCGTGCTGGTTTTGCTTGGATTCGCAATGATTGCGGTATTCATGGTCCTGATCATGACCAAAAAATTGACGCCAGTACTGGCGCTGATCATCGTCCCTACCGTCTTCGGCCTTTTCGCCGGGGCGGGCCTCGGCATCGGCGACATGGTGATGGACTCGATGAAGTCCATGACATCCACGGCCGCGCTCCTCATGTTCGCCATCATCTACTTCGGCCTGATGATCGACGTCGGCCTGTTCGACCCCCTGGTGAAGTTCATCCTGCGCAAGCTGGGCAACGACCCCGCCAAGGTTGTCCTCGGCACCGCGATCCTCGCCGCAGCAGTCTCCCTGGACGGCGACGGCTCCACCACCTTCATCCTCACCACTGCAGCCATGCTCCCGGTGTACCTGCGACTCAAGATGAGCCCCGTGGTCCTCACCTGCGTCGCGGGCCTCGCCAACGGCACCATGAACATCCTCCCGTGGGGCGGACCCACCGCCCGCGCTGCGACAGCCCTGAACCTTGATGTCAACGACGTCTTCGTCCCCATGGTCCCGTCCCTCATCGTTGGCCTCATCGTTGTCCTGGTCTTCTCTTGGCTGCTCGGTCTGCAGGAACGCAACCGCCTCCGCACCACTGCCCCCGAAATTTGGGGCGACGTCGCCGATCCTTCTGAAGCGTTCGACGGCGGCACGGGCCGCGGCGGTGCTGTCGCCGCAGGTTCGGGCCCGGGTTCAGGCTTCGGCGCCGGCAGCTTCGGCCGCAACGGTTCAACCGCAGGCAAGCCGGGAACCGGCGGAGGTGCCGGCGTCGCGATTCTCGAAGACCCTGCCACGCTGGTGGACGATCACGACACCGCCATGGCGGACACCGCGCTGGACCCCAACCGCTCCACCTTGCGTCCCAAGCTGTTCTGGTTCAACCTGGGCCTGACCGTCGCCGTCATGGTGGTCCTGGTGGCCAACATCGTTCCACTGCCGTTCGTTTTCATGGTGGGATCCGCAATCGCCCTGCTGGTCAACTTCCCCAAGGTCAAGGACCAAGGCGCCCAGCTGATTGCCCACGCACCGTCCATCGTCGCCGTCGTCAGCATGGTCATGGCCGCCGCAGTCCTCACAGGCGTCCTCAACGGCACCGGCATGGTCAAGGCGATGTCCGAGTGGCTGGTCCAGATCATCCCCGCGGACATGGGTCCGTTCATGGCGATCATCACCGGTCTGCTCAGCATCCCCATGACCTTCTTCATGAGCAATGACGCCTTCTACTTCGGTGTCCTTCCGGTCCTCTCCGAAACCGCCGCGCACTATGGCGTGGATGCAGTGGATATGGCCCGCGCCTCCATCACCGGGCAGCCCTTCCACCTGCAGAGCCCCTTGGTTCCCGCGATCCTCCTGTTGGTGTCCCTCGCCAAGGTAGACCTGGGCGACCACCACAAGAAGGTCCTCTGGCGCACGGCAGTTGTCTCAGTGGTCATGCTGGCAGTCGGAGTCCTGACCGGAGCAATCGGCATCGGCTAACCTGCCGCGCAGCACCCCAACCCGGGTGCGCCGAAACGCAATCCGGTCCAAGCATCCTCCCGGGGGCGGCCTGAAATGGCCGCCCTTCGGTGCAAAAGGACCCAGACATCCTCCGCGTGCTGCTCCTTCGTCGCTTTGACGCACGCTTCCGGATGCCTGGGTCCTTTTGCGAGAGGGCACCCGCTTCAGTCCGCACAATAAAGGAAGCCCCGCCCCGCCCATCAAGCCCACCCAGCCCACGGCCCCACCCAACGGGGAAGCAAAGTCCGACATGGTCCGCCCGAGGGTCTTTTTGGTTGGGGGATCCCGGAGCAGCGTGGGCACCGATCGCAAGGTGAGATGGGCAGGGAGGCGGCGCCCGGAGACATCCTGCCGGTCGCGTCTAAGCTGGGCCCACGCCGTCCGGGTTCCCTGGCCGAGCTTGCGAGGTTAGGGAGACGGTGGGGCGGAACGAGCGAGCGACCAAAGGATCGTGTCCGAGCGGCCGCCGAAGGCGACAACACTCACCGAGCGGGCCGCAGCCCGCGTACGGCGGCGCACCCAAGACAAGTAGACTGGTTCGGAAAACCATTTGAACTTTGCAGGGGAGATCCATGGCTGCGATCAACCGTGACGACGTCGCGCATCTTGCGCGTCTGGCTCACATTGAAATGAGTGCCGAAGAACTGGACAGGATGGCTGTTGAGCTTGCTGTCATTGTGGATTCGGTGAAGAGCGTGAGCGAAGCTGCGGGGGATGATGTCCCGGCGACGTCGCACCCGATTCCGTTGACCAATGTGTTCCGCGAGGACGTTGTGGGCCACACGTTCACGGCTGAGCAGGCGTTGTCCGGCGCTCCGGATGCTTACGAGAACCGTTTCAAGGTCCCGGCAATCCTGGATGAGGGCTAATCACATGACTGAACTGAAGAACGAACTCATCCACCATTCCGCAGCCGATCTCGCTGGGAAGCTTGCCGCCCGTGAGGTGACCGCCGTCGAGGTGACGCAGGCGCACCTTGACCGGATCGCCCTTGTTGATGGCGGAGCCGACGGTATCCACGCATTTTTGCACGTCAACACCGAAGAGGCTTTGGCCGTTGCAGCCGAGGTTGACGCTGCCCGCGCTGCCGGTGGTTCCGCAGCTGAGGACCTGCACGCCCTCGCTGGCGTGCCGATCGCTGTGAAGGACCTCATCGTCACGATCGGCCAGCCCACGACGGCTGGTTCGAAGATCCTTGAGGGCTGGCACAGCCCGTATGACGCCACCGTAGTGAAGAAGCTGCGCGCGGCTAAGATGCCCATCCTGGGCAAGACCAACCTGGATGAATTCGCCATGGGTTCCTCCACGGAGCACTCGGCGTACGGCCCTACCCGCAACCCGTGGGACCTGGACCGCATTCCCGGCGGTTCGGGCGGTGGCTCCGCTGCCGCCGTCGCCGCTTTCGAAGCGCCGCTGGCGCTCGGTACCGATACCGGTGGCTCGATCCGCCAGCCGGGTGCCGTCACCGGAACGGTTGGCGTGAAGCCGACGTACGGTGCTGTTTCCCGTTACGGTGCCATTGCCATGGCGTCGTCGCTGGACCAGATCGGCCCGGTTTCCCGTACGGTCCTGGACTCGGCGCTGCTGCAGGAAGTCATCGGCGGCCACGATCCCTTTGATTCCACGTCGCTGACCGATCCGTTCAACGATCTTGTTGCTGCCGCCCGGGTGGGCAACGTTGCCGGCATGAAGATCGGCATCGTGAAGGAACTTCACGGCGAGGGCTACCAGGCCGGCGTCGAGAACCGTTTCAACGAGTCGCTTCAGCTGCTGAAGGATGCCGGCGCCGAAATCGTTGAGGTTTCCTGCCCCAACCTGAAGTATGCCTTGGGTGCCTACTACCTGATCATGCCGTCCGAGGTGTCCAGCAACCTGGCTAAGTTCGACGGCGTGCGCTTCGGCATGCGCGTCCTGCCCAAGGACGGTCCCATGACCATCGAGCGCGTCATGGGTGCGACCCGTGCCGCAGGCTTCGGCGAAGAAGTGAAGCGCCGCATCATCCTCGGTACCTACGCCTTGAGCGCCGGCTACTACGACGCCTACTATGGCTCAGCTCAGAAGGTCCGCACGCTGATCCAGCGTGACTTCGACGCAGCTTTTGCGAAGGCCGACGTCCTGATCTCGCCCACGGCGCCCACCACGGCGTTCAAGCTGGGGGAGAAGCTGGATGATCCTCTGGCGATGTACCTGAACGACGTCGCCACCATCCCCGCCAACCTCGCTGGCATCCCGGGCTTGTCACTGCCGGGTGGCCTGGCTGACGAAGACGGCCTGCCTGTTGGCATCCAGTTGCTGGCTCCTGCCCGCCAGGATGCCCGCCTGTACCGCGTGGGTGCGGTCCTCGAATCCATGCTCGAAGAGAAGTGGGGCGGTCCGATGCTTGCGCAGGCGCCTGCTCTCGGTGCAGTATCCAACACCGCCGGAGGTTCCAACTAATGTCCGTCGACGCAACCCTGAGCTTCGAAGAGGCCATGGAGAAGTACGATCCCGTCCTGGGGTTCGAGGTCCACGTGGAACTCAACACCAAGACCAAGATGTTCTCCTCCGCGCCGAACGTCTTCGGTGACGAGCCGAACACCAACGTCAACGAGGTTGACCTGGGCATGCCCGGCGTCCTGCCGGTAGTGAACAAGACGGCTGTGGAGTCCTCCATCAAGATCGGCCTTGCCCTGAACTGCAAGATTGCCGAGTCTTGCCGCTTTGCCCGGAAGAACTACTTCTACCCGGACACCCCCAAGAACTTCCAGACCTCGCAGTACGACGAACCGATCGCCTACGACGGTTACCTCGACATCGAGCTCGAGGACGGCACGGTCTTCCGCGTGGAAATCGAACGCGCCCACATGGAGGAAGACGCTGGCAAGCTGACCCACATGGGTGGCGCTGCAGGGCGCATCCAGGGTGCCGACTACTCGCTGGTGGACTACAACCGTTCCGGTGTGCCGCTGGTGGAAATCGTCACCAAGCCGATCGAGGGCGCCGGCAGCCGTGCGCCGGAGCTGGCCAAGGCGTACGTCGCTGCTGTTCGCGAGATCGTGAAGAACCTTGGTGTTTCCGATGCCAAGATGGAGCGCGGCAACGTCCGCTGCGACGCCAACGTTTCCCTGCGCCCGCACGGCCGGGAACGCTTCGGTATCCGTTCGGAAACCAAGAACGTGAACTCGCTGCGCGCCGTCGAACATGCCGTCCGCTACGAGATCCAGCGCCACGCTGCCGTTCTGGACTCTGGCGAGCCGGTCATCCAGGAGACGCGCCACTGGCATGAGGACACGCGTTCGACGACGTCCGGCCGGCCCAAGTCCGACGCCGACGATTACCGCTACTTCCCGGAGCCGGACCTGGTTCCGGTTGTCGCCTCCCGAGAGTGGGTGGAGGAACTCCGCGCCACCCTTCCCGAGCCGCCGGCCGAGCGTCGCAAGCGCCTCAAGGAAGCCTGGGGCTACTCGGATCTGGAATTCCGCGATGTGGTGAACGCCGGTGTCATGGACTCTATTGAGGAAACCATCGCAGCCGGTGCATCCGCAGATGTTGCCCGCAAGTGGTGGATGGGCGAGATCGTCGGCCGCGCCAAGGTGGCCGACGTCGATCCTTCCGAGCTCGGTGTCACGCCGCAGGTCATCGTGGAGCTGAACAAGCTGGTAGAAGACGGCAAGATCAACAACAAGATGGCCACCCAGGTCCTTGACGGCGTCCTCGCCGGCGAAGGAACCCCGGCGGAGATCGTGGAGAAGCGCGGCCTTGCCGTGGTGTCCGACGACGGTCCCCTCCTGGAAGCCATCGACGCAGCACTGGCAGCACAGCCGGATGTCGCGGAGAAGATCCGAGGCGGCAAGGTCCAGGCCATCGGCGCGATTGTTGGCGGCGTGATGAAGGCCACCCGCGGCCAGGCTGACGCTGGACGAGTCCGTGAACTCATCCTGGAGAAGCTCGGCGTCGAGGGCTAACACCCGTTGTTTCCATCAAAGTAGGCCGCAGTTTTACTGCGGCCTACTTTGCTTTTGGGCGCACAATGGATGCATGGCCACACTCTCACCGGGCCTCCGGAAGGCCCTCCTTGCCGGCGGAATCGCCGTCGCCCTGACCGGTGGCGGGGCCGCCGCTGTCTGGGCGGGCACCCAAGCCAGCCCCTCGCCGTCGAGCGCTTCTGCCTCACCCGGCCCGTCCGTGTCCGCGAAAGCCAAGTCCACTGAGGGCCGTGGCCAAGCAATTCATGGAGAGCACGTGGTGAAGCAGCAAGACGGGACGTACCGCACGGTGGTCACGCAGACCGGAACCATCGAAGCGGCCAGTGTTTCAGAGGTGACCGTGAGAAGCGACGACGGCTTCACGCAGCGCTACGCGATCACCGCGGACACCCGGATTTCCACAGTTCCTCCCGACCTTCCCGGGCACAGGAACGGCAGGGGTAAGCCATCCCTGCCCGTAGCTACCGCTGCCGACCTCAAGTCCGGCGATACCGTGCGAATCAGCGGCACTCGGGAGGGCGATACAGTGGCGGCTTCCAGGGTAGTGGCCGGACAACTGCCGGCCGGCCTCAAGGGCGGACACGGGCACAGGGGACACGGCCCCAAGTAGTCACAGGGCCACAGTTCTGAAGCCCAGATTGCCGCTGGCTGAGTCCGGGGTGTTCGAGCTCCGCGCAGCCAGGCGATAGCGGTTGCAGTAGGACTCGTGGCAGAGGTATGAGCCACCGCGCATCACCCTGCCCCGGCCGATGGTGGGCCCCTGCGGGTCCTCGACCGTTCCCTGCGCCAGGCAGGTTTTGTAGTACTTGGGCAGGAACCAGTCGCTGCACCATTCCCACACATTCCCGCTGGTTTGGTAGAGCCCGTAACCGTTGGGGCTGAAGGACCTGGCGGGTGCGGTGGTGAGGTAGCCGTCGTCTTCGGTGTTGCGGGACGGGAAATCGCCTTGCCAGATGTTGCAATTGTGCGCGGCGGTGCCTGATGGGTTGTTGTGGAGCTCGTCGCCCCACGGGTATCGCCGTCCCGCCACCCCGCCGCGGGCCGCGTATTCCCATTCGGCTTCCGTCGGTAGTCGTCGGCCGGCCCATTCGCAGTACGCGAGGGCGTCGTTGTGCGACACGTGGGTCACCGGGTGGTCCGGGATGTTTTCCCACTTCGAGAGGGGCCCGGCCGGGTGCGCCCAGTCGGCGCCGCGGACGTTAAGCCACCACGGGACGTTGTTGACCCGGTTGAGAATGTCATGCGGACTGGCTTTCACGGCGAGGTGGAACACCGCTGATGTACCAAAGATCTCCGACTCGGTGCGGTGGCCGGTGGCGTCGATAAACTGTGCGAACTCCTGGTTGGTCACTGTTGTGGCGCTGATCCGGAATGGTGAGACGGCGACCTCGTGCAGCGGTGATTCGCCGTCGCCTTCATAGCCCTCGTCGAAACGATCGCCCATGGTGAACGTCCCGCCGGGGATGTCGACGTCGTTGGTCTGGTGCGTATGGTTGGTCCCGGCTGTGCCGCTGGTCGGGTGTCCGCCCACCGCGCGCAGGGGGAGCGCCAGCCCCGGCGTCGAGTGTTCCCGGGCGCCGGCACCCGGGCTGCAGCAGTCTGCCATGTCCACCTTCTGTCTATAAACCAACTGCTTGTACTTTAGCGGGGTGCGGTGGCCTGCCACACGCTCCTTCCCAAACCCCACGGGTGGACCGCTTTCCGCCGCGCACTCCGGCGTCGCACCCCGACTCCAAGCAAACCCGCGGCCTTCCCTAAGTGACGAAATGTGATTTCTGCACTCAGTTTCGATCATGATCTTGCAAAAAGAGATGCGGGTCACTTATGGTTTGTTAAACGGTTAACGAGCGTGGCTTGGATCACATTGATGATTCCGGCTCGGCACTTGAGGAGACACCATGAACTCGACGACGGAACAGGCTCCGGCATTGCCCGAAGCCCGCCGGGTCGCAGCGCCGGCACGGGGGAGCGCCCCTGGGGGAGGATCAAAGAAGCGGAAACGGAGCAAGGCCCCGCAACAGAGTTTCCGGTCCCGCCTGCGACGCGACAAGCAGATGCTGCTCATGATGGTCCCGGGTGTGGCCTTCCTGCTGCTCTTCTTCTACATCCCCATCCTGGGCAACGTCATCGCGTTCCAGGACTACCAGCCGTACTTGGGCATCGGAGACAGCTTGTGGGTCGGCTGGCAGAACTTCGTGGACCTGTTCGGGAATCCGGACTTCGTCCACGCGTTCTGGAACACCCTGTACTTGGCCGCCTGGCAGCTGGTCTTCCTGTTCCCGGTGCCGCTGGTACTGGCGCTGATTGTTGATTCACTGATCAGTACCAGGGTTCGGCGGATCTTCCAGAGCATCGCCTACCTGCCGCACTTCCTTTCCTGGGTGCTTGTCATCGCGTTCTTCCAGCAGATGTTGGGCGGCGCTGGTTTCGTCAACAACCTGCTGAGGGACTGGGGCATGGATCCCATTCCCTTCATGACCAACCCGGAAACCTTTCCCGTCATGGTGGTCGTCCAGATGATCTGGAAAGACGCCGGCTGGGCAATGATCATCTTCCTGGCAGCCCTCGCAAGCATTGACGCTTCGCTCTACGAAGCTGCGGCGGCTGACGGGGCCGGCCGCTGGCGCCGGATGTGGCACATCACCCTTCCCGGGTTGAGGCCCGTGATCGTGCTCCTGCTGATCCTGCGCATCGGCGACATCCTCTCAGTCGGCTTTGAACAGTTCATCCTCCAGCGCGACGCTGTGGGCGCCGGGGCCGCAGAAGTGCTGGACACCTTCACCTACTACACCGGCGTAGTAGGAGGTGGCTGGAGCTCAGGTGCTGCAGCCGGCCTCGCCAAGGGCGTGGTCAGCGCCCTGCTGATCTACGGCGCCAACAAACTTGCCCACCGCTTCGGCGAAGACGGAATCTTCGCAAAACAAGTGCGCTGACAGCCACGCTGACCCGCGCGCCTGCCGCACAAGGAGAACCCCATGGCAACAACACTTTTTACCAGGAAACCCCGGGAGCTTAGCTACAACCCCAAGCGCCCGGTGTGGAAGGAGAAGCCTTCCGCCCTTTACCAAACGATCAAAGCGATAGTCCTGATCGTCTTCAGCCTGTCCATCCTCACGCCCATCCTGCTGGTGGTGTCGACATCCCTCGCTGACACCGAACAACTGGTGAAGGCAGGCGGCTTCGTACTCTGGCCCGAACGTCCCACGCTGGAGGCCTACGCCACCATCTTCAAAGGCCCCATGGTGCTGCAATCGCTCGGCGTCAGCATGCTGGTCACCGCGGTGGGCACCATCCTGGCCCTCTTCGTGACCATCACTATGGCCTACGCCACCAGCCGCACCGTGCTCTTTGGCCGTCCCGTGATTCTCGCTGTCCTGTTTACGCTCCTGTTTGCGCCTGGCCTGATCCCGTCGTTCCTGATGATCCGTCAACTGGGCCTGCTCGATTCTTTGTGGTCGCTGATCCTCCCGGGCATCTTTGGAGCCTTCAACTTTGTGGTGATGCGATCGTTCTTCATGAACATTCCGGGCGAACTGATCGAAAGTGCCAGGATCGACGGCGCCAACGACTGGCAAATCCTGTGGCGCATCGTGATGCCACTGTCCAAAGCCGTGATCGCCGTCGTCGGGCTGTTCTACGCCGTCGGGTTCTGGAACTCGTTCTTCAACGCGCTGCTTTACATCAACGATCACAGCAAGTGGCCCATCCAGCTTTTGCTCCGCAACTTCGTGGTCCAGGGCAGTGGCGCGGCGGACCAACTGGGAATCACCACCACCCCGCCGCCGCAGTCCATCCAGATGGCCGTAGTTGTCGTGGCATTGGTCCCGATCCTGATGGTCTACCCGTTCCTCCAGAAGCACTTTGCCAAGGGCGTCATCACCGGCGCCGTCAAGGGCTAGCCCCCCTCCCAAAGTCCAGAAAAACCCAACGCACTCAAACCTCAGAGAAAAGCAAGTAACCAGAAAGGGTTATGCCATGACGAGCACTACCTCTCAGGCTGGATTCAGCCGCCGCGGTTTCCTTGGCCTCGCTGGCTTGGCCGTGACCGCTGCAGGCTTGTCCGCCTGCGGTGGTGGCGGAACCGCGAGCAACGGAGGCGCCGCTGCCTCCGCGTCGGTCAAGTTGCCCACCTATAAAGAATTCACCGGCGTCACCCCGGACATCGCGGGCAACGCCAAGGGCCTCCAAGCCGGCTACTTCAAGCTGCCCACTGCTGTGCAGTCCGTGAAGACGCAGCCGCTCAAGGGCAAGGTGACCGGCCTGACCGAAACCTTCGACACCATGAGCCCGGGCCTGAAGGACAACCCCTTCTGGCAGCGGCTCAACGCCAAGCTTGGCGGGGACCTGGAGCTCCAGATCGCCGAAGACATTGGAGACGGCTACCCGGCCAAATTTGCCACCGTTCTGGCCAGCAACGATCTCCCGGACATGATGTGGGTTCCACCGAACCAGGGCATCCCCAACGTCGGTCCCATGCTGGAGGCCAAATTCCAGGACCTGACGCCGTACCTCTCCGGTGACGCCGTGCTGGAGTACCCCAACCTGGCTGCACTGAAGCCCGATTCCTGGAAGACCGCCGTCGTGAACGGCAAGATCTGGGGAGCTCCCATCCCCAGTACCCCGTTCGGCCAGGTGTACTTGGGAAACCATGACATGTGGTCCAAGGTTGGTGGCTTTGAAGCTTCCAGTGCCGACGAATTCCTGGAGAAGGCCAAGGAACTGACCCGTCCCGGTGACCAGCAATATGCGCTGGAGCCGGCCTACATCAACGCCCTCCACATGGTCACGGAATGGTTTGGCGCCCCCAACAGCTGGGCCGTCAACAAGGACCGCACCCTGACCCACCTGTATGAAACCGACGAATACCTGGCCGGTGTGGAGTTCACTGCCAAGATGTTCGCGGCCGGTGTGTTCTACCCGGACTCCAAGGCCACGGACATCCGATCCCGTGTGGCAAACGGCAGTGTGGCCGCGCAGGTTGTGGTGGGCCCGCACGATATCCGCAGCTACCGTGCCCTGAACAAGACCGCCCGGTTCGATGTCCTCATTCCGTTCAGTGCCGACGGCAAGGTCAAGCCTGTGTACGACATGGGCTATGGCACCGTAGGTTTCACGCCGTTCAAGAAGGCCGAAGAGGGCAAGATCCGCGAACTGCTGGCGCTCATCAACTACCTGTCGGCGCCGTTTGGCACGGTGGAGTACATGCAGAAGAACTTTGGCGAGCTCGGCGAGGACTACACCATCGACGCCTCGGGCAACCCGGCGCGCACCGAAACGGGAACCACCAACGCACCTGGCCTCGTCTCGGCGCTGAACATCATGTCCAGCCCGGAGAACGTCATCTTCAACCCGGGATTCGACGACGACACCCGGTACGTCAGCCAGCAGGAGGAGAAGCTCCTCGAATTCGCGTGGCGCAACCCCACCAACGGTTCCTACTCGGACACCAATGCCAAGGTGGGAGCGAAGATCACCAAGCAGCTTCGCGACAAGGTGGTGGACATCATCACCGGCCGCGCCAAGATCGACGAGCTCAAGGATGCCGTCAAACGCTGGAAGAGCGAAGGCGGCGACAAGATGCGCGATGAGTACCAGGCCGCGTTGGACCCCAACGTCCCGGTGTTCAGAAGCTAGCCTCAAACCAACAACGAACCAACGCGCCAAGACACAGAAGACCAGCAGGGGGAACCATGGCAAAAGCAAGCACCACCGGAGTCCGGCCCACCATCCGCATGGTGGCCGAACTGGCAGGAGTGTCCACGGCCACGGTCTCCTACGTGCTGTCCGGGCGCCGCGGTGACGGCGGACCGGGAGTCTCGGACCCGACGGCGGAAAAGGTCAAGGCGGCTGCGGAGCGGCTGGGCTACCGCCCCAACCAGGCGGCCCGGGCCATCCGGACAGGCCGCACCAATACCGTGATCCTGTCGCTGACCATGCTGTCCGATCCTTGGTCCCTGTCCGTGATCGAGGCCGTTCAAAAGGCGGCCGGTCCTTTGGGAATCACACCGATGATCCTTGGAGACGCCGACTGGGTCAAAGTGCTCGGCACGCACAACGCCGATGCCGTGTTCGTTGACGCCGTCCGTCCTGACCAGCAGGGTGCCTTGCGCAAGCTGGCAGAGCACGGAACCACCCTGGTGGTTTTTGACGAAGAGGTCGCAGCGGACGGCTTTGACGTCATTCGATCCATCGCAGGGCCAGGCTGCCGCATGGCCGTGGAGCACTTGCTCCACGGCCATCGCAGGATTGCTTGCCTGACTCCTGCCACGGCGGCCGGCACGTCCGGCGGCACGCGGTACCGGGCCTACGCCGAGGCGCTGGAGCAGGCGGGCATTCCGGAACGCGAGGACTACGTGGGGTTGTTCGATGGCACCAGCGCAGGGGCATATGCCGCCGCGACCCGGGTGCTCAGCATGCCGGACCGGCCAACTGCCATCTATGCCACCACGGATTATGCAGCCGTCAGCGCCATCAATGCGGCCCAGCGTTTAGGTCTATCCGTAGGCGCCGATGTGGACGTCATCGGCGTGGGCAACACCGTGGAGGGTGAACGGATGTCGCCCTCGCTCAGCACCGTAGGTCCAGTGGATTTCTTCGACAAGCTGGCCAGGCTGCTCCTGCGACGGGCAACTGGCCCTGTTGACACCACCGCAGCGGAGGAACCGGACGTCCTGGACTTCCCGTGGCACTTGTTCGTGCGTGAATCGGCGCCGCACCGCAGCGCCGCAACCAGACTTTACTAAGAAACAGAAGAAGGAAATTGCACACCATGGAAAAGGATTTGAAGGTTGGCATCGTAGGTTTCGGCCTGCGTTCAGGGCTATGGAAACATGCCCACAAGCCAGGCCAGGGCTCTGAGGTCACCGTTGTCTGCGACCTCAGCGAACGAGGCCGGGCCGATGCTGCAGAACGGATCCCCACCGCCCGGGTCACCGGGGATCTGGAAGAACTCCTGAGCAGTGGGATTGACGCCGTCCTGGTCCTGACCCCCGATAACCAGCACGCCGCCGTCGCGGTCCGTACGCTCAAGGCGGGCATCCCCACCTTCTGCGAGAAGCCGCTGGACATCACCATTGAGGCTGCGGACCGGATCCTGGCGACGGCTTACGACACCGGCACGCGCTTGTACGTGGGCCACAATATGCGGCACATGCCGGTTGTAGTACAGATGCGCCAACTCATCGAGGACGGCAGGATTGGCGAGGTCAAGGCTGTCTGGTGCCGTCACTTCGTGGGTCACGGTGGTGACTATTACTTCAAGGATTGGCATGCCCAGCGCGCCAACGTCACCTCACTTCTGCTCCAAAAAGGCGCCCACGACATCGACGTGATCCACTGGCTTGCCGGGGGCTACACCAAGCGGGTTGCCGCCGTCGGTGATCTCGCGGTCTACGGTGACGTCGCGAACCGCAGCGACAACGCCGGAAAGCGCATGGGTGACTGGTTCTCCATGGACAACTGGCCGCCCACGGAGCAGAAGGACCTGGCGGAAGTGATCGACGTCGAGGACATCTCCATGATGAACATGGTGCTGGACAACGGTGTGCTTGCCTCCTACCAGCAGTGCCACTTCACCCCTGACTACTGGCGCAACTACACCGTCATCGGCACCAAGGGCCGCATCGAAAACCTCGGCGACGGACCTGGCGAGACCATCAATGTCTGGACCAGCCGGTCATCCGGCTACGCGGCACCGGACGAGGTCATTACCATCCAGGACGGCGAAGGTGGCCACGGTGGCGCGGATCCCCGCTTGATCGAGGAGTTCCTGCGCTTTGCGTCCCAGGGCGGCCAAACGCAGACCAGTCCCATTGCAGCCCGTCAGGCAGTCGTGGCCGGCATCCTTGCGGCGGAATCACTCCGCGGTGACGGCTCTGCGCGCGAGGTTCCGGAGCTCCCTGCCGGACTGGTGGACTACTTCGACGCCGGCCAGCCCGCCCTGGTCCGGGACTGACCGCCCGCGGTCAGCGGGGGCCGGACAGCTCCACAAGCTCGGTCATGACGGTTTGAAGTGACTCGCAAACCGTCATGACCGATTTCCGTTTGAGTGTCTCCGGCCGGGCGAGGATGTCGATCTTGCGCACCGAATTCACGCCGGACAACGGACGCAGCACCACTCCGGCATCCAACACCCGGCGCGCTGTGAACCGCGGCAAAAGCCCGATCGCCCCGCCCGCGGAAACCAGAGCCGCAACGGTCGAATAGTCGTTGATCCGGTGCAGCACCTCGGCCGGTCTGCCGCTGACGGCAACGACGGCGGCCAACACGTCCGCGGGGGAGTAGCCATCGCGGCTGGTCACCCAGGATTCACCCACGACGTCGGATGGCTCCAGTTCCTGCCGGGCCGCCAGGGGGTGATCCGCCGGGAGGGCGATGTCCAGGGGCTCGTCTGCGAGTGGAATCACCGCCACCTTGTCCTCCGGCCATTGCGGGCTGTTGTCCATCCGGTGTGCCAAAACGAGGTCGTACCGTGCGGCCAACCCCGGGAAATCCTCCTGCGCCACATCCTCATCGGACAGTCGCAGGCGGGGCGACTTCCCGCCGTCGGACGCTGTTCCGGACGCCAGCAGGGCCGCCAACGGCGCGAACAGCGCCTGCCCCGCGCTGTGGAACGCACTCACGCTTACCGGCGCGTCCGGAGCATCGTGATAAGCGCCGATTGCTGCCCGCGCATCTGCCATGGCGTTCACGACGGCGGCACCTGCCTCGGCGAGGACGCGGCCGGCGTCAGTCAGCACCAAAGCCCGGCCTTCTTTGCGGGTCAACGGCACATCCACCGATTTCTGCAGCAGTGCGAGCTGCTGGGAAACAGCCGACGGAGTGACCATGAGCGTCTCGGCCACCGCTTTCACGCTGCCGAGGTCGCCAAGCTCACGAAGCATCTGCAACTGGTGTATTTCCATTAGCAAATCCTAAATCGTTGATTGAGAAGAATCTAGTTGTGCTAAATCGTTGACGGGGCTCTAATGGACTCAGCAGCAGCGAAGCAGCCCCAGCAGTGAGGAATCCCATGAAGGCTCTCTACAAATCCGGACCCCATGCAGGGTTCGAACTCGTCGAACGTCCAGAGCCCGAAGCGGGCCCCAGCGACGTCAAGATCCGTGTGATGACCACCGGTATCTGCGGCACCGACCTGCACATCCAGAGCTGGGACGCCTGGGCCCGGAGCATCATCGAGACGCCGCTGATCGCCGGCCACGAGTTCTATGGCGAAGTAGTGGAAATCGGCGACGACGTCCGCGACGTCAAGGTAGGGGACCGGGTCTCCGGCGAGGGCCATGTGGTCTGCGGAATCTGCCGCAACTGCCGCGCCGGACGCCGCCAAATGTGCATCCACACCGTCTCCGTCGGCGTGCAGCGCGATGGTGCTTTTGCTGAATACGTCGTCATCCCGGAAACCAACGTCTGGGTTCACCACGATGAATCCGTCACCCCGGAACTCGGTGCCATCTTCGATCCCTTCGGCAACGCCGTCCACACCGCGCTGAGCTTCCCGCTGGTCGGCGAGGACGTGCTGATTACTGGCGCCGGACCCATCGGACTCATGGCCATCGCTGTCGCCCGCCACGCCGGTGCCCGCAAGATCGCCATCACGGACGTTTCAGCTCCACGGCTGGAACTCGCACGCCAGATGGGCGTTGACCTCGCCGTCGACGTCTCCAAGATGCGCGTCCGCGACGCCCAGCAGGAACTGGGGATGCGCGAAGGGTTTGATATCGGCCTGGAAATGTCGGGACACCCCACCGCGCTGCCTGAGATGATCGACAACATGAACCACGGCGGCCGCATCGCCATGCTGGGCCTCCCCAGCCAATCCATCGACATCGACTGGGGCAAGGTCGTCACGCACATGCTCACGCTCAAGGGCATTTACGGCCGCGAGATGTTTGAGACCTGGTACGCCATGAGCGCCATGCTGTCCTCCAACCCCGTGCTGCACCGAAACATCTCCGCGGTAGTCACCGACAAGCTCTCTGCCAAGGACTGGGAGAAGGGCTTCGAGATCGCCCGCAACGGCACTGGCGGCAAAGTGGTCCTCGACTGGACTGAACTGTAGCTGGACCTGAACTGCACCCGGCACCCGGCCCCCTCAACTTTAGGAGCACCCCTTATGTACTCAGCCATTAAAGACCAGCTGCAAGGCGAACTGGACGAGATCCGCAGCGCTGGCCTCTTCAAGACCGAACGCCACATCGACTCCCCACAGGCCAGCCACATCGCCGCAGGCCAGCTCGGCCAGCCCGCCAACAAAGTCCTGAACTTCTGCGCCAACAACTACCTGGGCCTGGCTGACCACCCGGACATCATCGCCGCAGCCAAGACCGCCATGGACGAGCGCGGCTTCGGCATGGCGTCCGTGCGGTTCATCTGCGGAACCCAGGACCTGCACCTGGAACTGGAGACCCGTGTCTCCAGGTTCCTGGGGACCGAAGACACCATCCTGTTCTCCAGCTGCTTCGACGCCAACGGCGGTGTGTTTGAGTCACTCTTTGGCCCCGAAGACGCCATCATCTCGGACTCCCTGAACCATGCGTCCATCATTGACGGCATCCGCCTGAGCAAGGCCAAGCGCTTCCGCTACGCCAACCAGGACATGGCGGACCTCGAAGCAAAGCTGGTGGAGGCCGAGGGATCCCGCCGGAAGATCATCGTCACGGACGGCGTGTTCTCCATGGACGGGTACCTCGCGCCGCTTGAGGCCATTTGCGACCTTGCCGAGAAGCACGACGCCTTGGTCATGGTGGACGACTCCCACGCCGTCGGCTTCATGGGACCCACCGGTGCCGGCACCCCGGAGCACGCCGGCGTTTCCGAGCGTGTGGACATCTACACCGGAACGTTCGGCAAGGCCCTTGGCGGTGCGTCGGGCGGTTACGTTTCCGGCCGCGGCGAGATTGTGGCGATGCTCCGCCAGAAGGCGCGCCCGTACCTGTTCTCCAACTCCCTCGCACCGGCCATCGTTGCGGCCACCATCAAGGCGATCGAACTGGTCCAGGAATCCGGTGAACTCCGTACCCGCCTGTTCGAGAACGCTGCACTGTTCCGCCGCCGCATGAGCGAGGAAGGCTTCGAGCTCCTCGACGGCGAGCACGCCATCATCCCCGTCATGTTCGGTGATGCCGTGGTTGCGGCCAAGGTAGCCGACGAAATGCTCAACAACGGCGTCTTTGTCACGGCTTTCAGCTTCCCCGTAGTGCCTAAGGGCGTGGCCCGGATCCGCGTGCAGCTCTCCGCTGCGCACAGCGCGGACGACGTCGAAGCGTGCGTTCAGGCGTTCGTCAAGAGTCGCGCCGCGGTCGCCTAAGGCCAAAGGTCTCTCACGTCCCACGGGCTTGCGGCCGATGCTCTCTCACGTCCCTCGGACTTGAGGCCGATGCTCTCTCACTTTCTTCACGACAGTGGGAGAGCATCGGCCCTATAGGTGCCGAAGGTATCTTTCCGGAGCGTCCAAGAATGAGCGCCAGTTGGTGATCAGGTCCAAGTCGGCCCATTGCCTGGGACGTAAGCCCCACTGCCCGACTTCAAGAATTTGGGCGCCCGGAAGGGCGGCCAGCAGGGGCGAGTGCGTAGACATAATGACTTGGGACTTGCCTCCAACCAACAGCTCCTTGAGAACTGACAGCAGGCTGAGGCAGCCATTGAACGACAACGCTGATTCAGGCTCATCCAATACCCATAATCCGGGCCCGCGGAACCGGTCAACAGCGAGCTCAAGGAACGATTCGCCATGGGACATGTCGTGGAAGGGCAAGTCGCCGAACGTGCTGGGGTTCTTCTCCAGATAGGTGAAAAAACCATGCATGGTCTCAGCACGGAGGAAGTAACCACGCCTGCTGCTGCCGGCGTTGCGGATGAGTTGCAGGTGGTTGCCCAGTTCGGATTCCGTAGACCTTGTGGTGTGACGGGCTCCCGTTGATCCGCCCTCCGGGGACAAACCGTAGGCCAAGGCGATGGCCTCCACCACTGTTGACTTACCAGAACCGTTTTCGCCCACGAGGATGGTTGCAGGAGGCAGATCCAGACCTTGTTCCAGAAGCTGGGTTACCGGAGGCAAGCTGGCAGGCCACTGTTGGCGGTCCAGTGCGTTGGCGGGATCTTCTATCACCCGCTGAATGGGATGGTTGCGGTGCATGCCGTCATTGTTGCAGCCCCGGCAGACGTTGAGGCCGCAGGGACCCGCCGCGCATCACGAACGCGGGATGTGAGTGAGCGTTCGGCGGAAGGGCTTGGGATGTGAGAGAAGGTTTCGTTAAAGGGTGCGGGATGTGAGAGAGCATCGGTTCTGACAGGATGGAGCCATGGCTTCGAATTATGACGTGGTAATCGTAGGCGGTGGCATCGGGGGACTGTCCTTGGCGGCGGCTCTCGCGGGCAAGTGCACGGTTGCCCTTGTTGAGGCCGAGCAGTCCTTGGCCTTCCACACGTCGTCACGTTCGGCCCGGCAACTTATCCCCAGTTACGGTCCGGCAGTCGTGCAGGAGCTGACCATTCGAACCCTGGAAATGTTGGCGGCGCGCGATGCCCAGGCTGACGAACCCATCCTCACGCCACGCGGTTTCATGCTGGTAGGCGACGAAGAAACAGTCCACGCCGAGGCCAGCGGCAACATGCATGCCATCACCCACGACGAAGCGATGCGACTTTGCCCGGTGCTCGACCCCGACTCATTTACAGCCGCAGGACTGGATAACGGCTCCTTCGGCTGCAACGCACCGCTCCTGCTTGAGGAACACCGCCGCACAGCGGAAGCTGCGGGCGTGGACATCATCACCGGAGCCAAGGTCCACTCCGCCCAACGATTGGGGAGCGGCTGGCAGGTGGGCGCGGGAACCGAAGGGTTCCAGTCCGGCGTCGTGGTTAACGCGGCAGGCGCGTGGGCGGACGAGCTGGCCGTCATCAGCGGGGTGGAGAAGCTGGGACTGCAGCCGTACCGACGGACGGCTGCCATCGTCAATGTTGATAGCCCCTTGACGCTGGAAACACCCATGGTGTGTGCCGCTGACGACACGTTCTATTTCCGCGCCGAGGGCAACCAGGTGCTGATTTCGCCGTCGGAATCCGTGCCGAGCGGGGCCGAGGACGCCAAGCCCTATGCAGGTGATGTGGAGGCCTTGATCAGCAAACTCAACACCGTGACGTCCTTGGGAATCCATTCAGTGGACCGGGCGTGGACTGGCCTCCGGACAGAAGCTGCAGACGGGATTCCAGTGGTGGGGTTCGACGCGGAAGCACCGGGCTTCTTCTGGCTCGCAGGGCAAGGCGGCTACGGCTTCCAGACGTCGTCAGCCATCGCGGAGCTGGCCGCAGCACTCATCCTCGGCGACGTACAAGGCGACAGTCCGGAATCCCGGACAGCGGAGCAGTTGGCGGCCGTGCGTTGGTCCATCCGGCGCTGAACAATAGGGTCATGAGCGGAATCAGGAACGGGAACAGCGGCAGCACAGTCATCACCAACATCGGCGAACTGATGACCCAGGACCTTGAACACCGGGTCCTGAAGGACGCCGCGATGGTGATCGAAGGAGAAAGGATTTCCTGGATCGGCGCTGCCAAAGACGCTCCGGCTGCCGACGCAATGGTCGACGCCGAAGGCCGCGCCGTCCTGCCGGGCTGGGTCGATTCACATTCCCATCTTGTTTTCGCAGGGGACCGCACTGCCGAGTTCGAAGCCCGCATGGCCGGGGAAAGCTACAGCGCAGGCGGGATCGCGGTCACCACGGGTGCTACGCGCAGCGTCAGCGATGACGAACTCACCCGCCTCGTCCGGGATCGCGTGGCCGAGGCAGTCTCACAAGGGACCACGTACCTGGAGAGCAAGACCGGCTACGGGTTGGACGTCGAGAACGAGGCCCGCAGTGCCCGCATCGCCGCAGCCGAAGTGGACGAGGTCACCTTCCTGGGCGCGCACTTGGTCCCGAAGGGCTCCGATCCCGAGGAGTACACGGACCTGGTGTGTGGGCCCATGCTCGACGCCGTCCTCCCGCACGTTCGCTGGGCCGACGTCTTCTGCGAGCGGGGCGCGTTCACGGAGGACCAGTCCCGTCGGGTCCTGACTGCAGCGCGCGAGGCCGGTCTGGGCTTGAGGGTCCACGGGAACCAGTTGGGCGAGGGGCCAGGTGTTGCCCTGGCCGTAGAGTTCGCCGCAGCGAGTGTTGACCATGTCAACTACTTGTCGGACAAAAACATCCGGGACCTCGCGGGAACCTGGGCGGGCTGGGATCCGGCAACCGGAACGGGCACCAGGGGCACGGTGGCAACCTGCCTTCCCGCCTGTGACCTCTCCACCCGTCAGCCTCTGGCGCCAGGCCGTGAATTGATCGACGCCGGCGTGCAGATCGCCCTGGCCGCCAACTGCAATCCGGGGACCTCGTACACCAGCTCCATGGCTTTCTGCGTCACCACTGCTGTGCTGCAAATGCACTTGAGCGTCCACGAAGCCGTCCGGGCGGCAACGTACGGCGGCGCTTTGGCGTTGGGCCGGGAGTCAGGGAACGACGTCGACGGCGAACGGGCGGTGGGTTCGCTCGCCGTCGGACATCGGGCGGACCTGCACCTGCTCAAGGCACCGTCGGCCACGCACCTGGCTTACCGACCGGGGATCCCGTTGACTCATTCTGTGTGGCGGGCCGGGGTCCGGGCTGTCTAACAGAACACAAAACAGGGGCAGTGTTCCGGTAGGAACACCGCCCCTGTTTGTGGGGGATGAAGGGACTACGCGCAGCTGAACTTCGCGTCGGCCCAGTCGCCCCAGTCATCGCCGGCGTCGTCGCCGTTCTTGTCAGCGACCAGCTCGACGTTGCGGACACCGGTGATGTCCACGGTGAGGGGGAGCGCGGCGGAGTCGGCGCTCAGGACGGGGGTCCGCAACAGTTCGCGCCCATCGCCCTTGACAATAAACACCACGGAACCGTGCAGGCCCTTGTTCAGCTTCGCGTCGTCCACTCCCACCACGGCGGTGAAGGCGTTGCACTTGGCCTCCGTGGCGATGCTGATCTTGGAGTCGGCATGGACGCCGATGCCCTTGGAGTACACGACGCCGTCCAGCCGCAGTGCGGGCCCGTCGCCGGCGTTCTGCTCACCGTTGGCCCGGTCCCGTTCTGCAGGTCCCCAACCGTTGGTGCTGCCGATCCAGGGCAGGTCGGAGGCGAACACGGTGCCCGACAGGACGGGTGCCGGCGGCTCCTGCGAGGTGGTGGAACAAGTGAATTTGGCGTCGGCCCAGTCCGCGTGGTCGTTGCCGTTGGAATCACCGGCATCGTTGGCCACCAGTTCCACGTACTGGGCACCGGTGACGTCCACCGTGAGTGGCAGGGGAGCGCTCGCAGCGCCCAGAACCGGTGTGGTCACCTTGGTGGTGCCATCGGCAACCACGGAGAA
The DNA here is from genome assembly GCF_002224285.1 of Arthrobacter sp. YN. Lineage (GTDB taxonomy): Bacteria > Actinomycetota > Actinomycetes > Actinomycetales > Micrococcaceae > Arthrobacter. The sequence continues at coordinate 1,691,462 of NZ_CP022436.1, forward strand.
CTTCACGCTTCCCCGCGTCGGTTGGGCGTCGTCGATGCCCACGGTCGCGGTGAAGGCGGTGCAGTAGCCGCCCAGGTAGTAGCGGACGGTACCGTTGGCGTGGGCTCCCAAGCCCTTGGCGTAAACAGTGCCGTTCAGCGTGAGCGGAGTGCCGTCACCGGCTCCGGTTCCACCATTGGACTGGTCCTTTTCCACTGGACCCCAGCCATTGGTGGCGCTGACCCACGGGTGGTCGCTGGCGAATACGGTGGCCTGCGGAGGCTTGGGCAGCGTCCGGACGGCCGTGGTGGTGCTGATGGTTCGGCTGCCTGCGGGCTGCGGGGTCGTGTTGTAGTTGGCCGTCGCCGTGATGGGGTAGTCGCCGTCAGCCGAAGCCGGCGCGGTGACCTTCCACGTGGTGGTCAAGGTGCCCCCGGCGGGCAGCGTCGAGGCCGTTGCGGGCGTGGATGGTGTTGCCGTCCACCCCTCGGGCAGTCCCAGCGACACGGTCAGATCATTGATGGCTGCCGGTTCGTCGGATACAAACGTGGTGACGAAGTCCTGGGCCTTGCCCTGCTGGACCACATCGCCCTGGAGCGCCGCCGAGAGCTGCGCGCAGGCCGGGACGGATTCGGACGCGCCGAGATCCTCCACCAGGAAGTTGTCCAGGGTGAAGTCCGAACCATCAGTACTGCCCGTGCGCTGCAGTCCCACAAAGTAGTCTCCGCAGAATCCGGTATCCAGGGTCTGCTCGAACCGTGTGGTTGACGTCGCGGCCTCGATCGCCTGGCTGCCCGTCACTGCGGGTCCGGCTTGGGAGTCGTAGCCGGAAACCCAGGCGTATTGGCCGTCCTTGGAGTTTTGGTAGTCGAAGGAAATCTTGTACTTGTGGCCCGCCTGGAACGGAACTGTGGCCTCCGTGGTCCGGTACACCATGCCCGGTCCGCCGTCGGGTGCGCGGTTTTCGTCGTGCGCGATCAGCGACCACGTTCCGTCCAGTACTTCGTCGATCACGTTGGTGTGCCAGCCCTTTTGGGTGAAGGGTTCGTTACGTTCGGTGATGTGCGTGCGCGGGTCCGTGGAGCCGCCGGCATCGCCCTTCACGAAGGGTCCCCAGCCTTGGTCCACGTTTTCGAAGTCCTCGCTGAGCACGCCGGTGGTGGCCACCCTGGCGGTTTTCACCGCACGGAAGTCGTCGACGCGCACTGTTGCGTCGCCGTCGGCCGCTGTGACGGTGACCTTGGCCTTGGTGTTCTTGTGGGGAACGTCCACCAGGACGCGGATGCGCTGGAAGGCTGTCCCGTGTTTCTCGTCGCCGGCCACGAAATTCCCGGCGTTGGAAGAATCAATGGTGACGCTTTCGGTCTTGCCGCTGATGTCCACGGAGAGCGTGGTGGGACGGGTCTTGCCGGGCTGGATTTCCACCCAGGCGCTCACTGATTGGGTTCCGGCGTCCAGCTTCACTTCCTGGCTGATCGACGACGGCGTTGCCCCCAATTCGGCGAAGCGGCGGCCCTTGTCATCGCGGACCTGCGTGACGGTGCCGGCGGGGTTCCATGGGGAGAGGTCTGCGCCGTTGAAACCGGGATCGTTGAAGGCCGTCCCTGCGCCGAAGTTGGCCTTCTTCGGCAGCTCAGCCTTGTTGTTCTTCGGAGCCAGGACATAGGGCTGTTTGGCGTCGGCCGTGACGGCGACCTGTCCGTTGACCACGGGCACGTCGGCGACCTTCACGCGGCCGTTGTCCGTCAGCTTGAAGAGCTCCAAGGAGCCGGCCTTGGCGAACTCCTTGGTGAGCGTCCACGTGGTGGCGCCACCGGCAGGGTTGTAGTGGTAGAGCTTGTCTGCCGTACCGTTTTCCTTGGAAGACCACGGGAGCAAGTAGGTTCCACCCTGCAGGACGGAGGTGCCGCCTACGGTGATATTGCGTTCTGCTGCCGTGTTTCCGGTGACGGAAACCCCATCGGCGAGGTCGATCCGGTCTGCCGTCCACTTGGTGATCTGGTGGTGCTGCAGGAATTTCGCAGGCACGTTGGCCGTCCACACGTTCTCGCTGAACGCATTGAAGTCGTTCTGCCCGGTCCAGCCTTCGAACTCCACAATATGGCTCACGCCAAGCTTTGGATCGGGGTTCCAGACGTCCGACTGGGTGTTGTTGATGAAACGCAGGATCTGCGAGTTGATGCCCTTGTTGGTGGAGCCGCCGTACTTCTCATCGTTGGCCCAGTGGGACCAGGTGTTGTTCCGGGAGAGGTGGTCTGCCCATTCAGAGCCCACCCGGAAGCCGTTCTTGACCAGTTCCTGCTGCAGGCGCTCGGCGAGCCAGCCGAACTCGTAGTAGACGTCCACGTACACGAAGTCCAGGTTCTTGTCCGTGGCTTCGCGTAGTTCCTTGATGCGCTGGGCGAGCTTGCCGGAATTAATGTCCTCGCGCTGGTTCATGTAGTAGGACTGGTCCAGCCAGTTCCATCCCAGTCCCTTGTCCGCGCGCAACAGGTCCTCGCTGAAGGACTTGGCTTCCGGATAGATCTCCGTGGCATTGATGTGGACGCCGAAACCGGCATTCCAGTCCTTGCCTTCCTTCACCAGCGTGTTGAGGTCCTCCAGACCGCCTGCACGGGTGTTGAAGTTGTTGCCGTAGTCCGTGTTGGCGGAGTCGTGCCCCTCGCTGGTGTAGCCCTTGAGCATGGCCACCTGCCCCAGTCCGTCGGTGGCCAGGGCGATGCGCTTGACGTCATCCAGGGTCCTCAGGAACGGGTGGGTTGCCTGCGAAGCAAAGTTGAACGGGATGTGCGTGATCACGTTGTCCGGCGTTTGCTCGGCCTTGTTGGGGTTGACCTGGATGGACCTCATGGCGACCGCCGCGTCCTGCCAGTCCACGCCGCCGTCGGCATTGGCATCGCTGGTGATGGCCACGCGGGTCCACGGAAGTTCCTCGGTGGTTGCGGAGCCTTCTGCGCGGTACAGCCACTGGCCGCTGGCGATACCCATGGATACGCCGCCGGCTCCGTCGCTGACGGCTTGGCGCCAGAAGCGTCCGCGGTCCTTCGCGCCCGGGCCCGACGACGTGTCGTACAGGGCATTGGACTCCACAGCGGCGCCCAAGGTGGCGGTATTTGCCAGTGCATAGGCGGAGCTCTTGGCGGTGGCGTCGAGGGGAGTCGCCGGGGTGATGGGCGTGAATTCGTCACCGCTGACACTGCGGTCCACGGACAGGTTGGCCGTCGAGACCTGCGCACCGGGCTGGGTGGATCCGACGGTCACCAGGTTCAGCCGGGGGAGTTGCAAGGTTTTGACCTGGTGATCAGCGGAGTCCTTGATCTCCGTGACGTTGAAGGACACCACGTTTTTCTTAACCGAGAGCCGGGCTTTGATCACGGTGTTGCCGAAATCCGGAACGGTCAGCACGTACTCCCGGGCGTCGTTTCCGGACCCGGTGGAGGAACCGGTCACCGTATATTCCACGCCATTGAGGGTGATGGTGCTGAGCCGGGTGACGGTACCGTCCAGGTGCGCCTTCGTGGCAGCGTCGGTGTAGCCGAGGACCTGCGGGAAGGTGGTGGAGACCTCCACGGCGAACTGGCCGGAGGTGATGACGGCAGCATCGATAGCACTGGCGATGTCTGCTTGCTGGGCGAACGGAGCGAAAGGGGAGGATGGGGCCGCGTTGGCAGGATGTACTGCCAGCAGGCCGAGTGAGGATGAGGCGACGACGCAGGCCAAACTCAGCGATGCGAGGCGTCTGGGGGATGACAAGCCGGGCATTATGCTCCTTCTTGATTTTTCCAAGCGAATAACGATCATGTTCTTGCGGACTGTCTAAGACTGCTGCACAGGACAGAAGTTGACAAGAGTTAACAAGCAGTTAACTTAAATGCACATCCCGGCACACGCTTACCGCGGTCCGACGGCCATTCCCGCTGTGTGCGGTTAATGAGCAGACTTCCCCCGCGGATGATCCTTGTGAGATCGAAAATGATCGTTTAGTGTTTCTATAGATCAGAAAACGTCATTAAGCTGAGCGGGAGCGGAACACACGATGAGCGAGAACACACTGGGCGCCTTCATGGAGGAAGAGCTGGTTTCCCAGCCCGACGTATGGCAGCGGGCTGTAGAGCAAGCCCGTGCCGAGGACTTGCTTCCGGCTGACGGAAAGCGCATCGCCGTGATCGGTTGCGGGACCTCCTGGTTCATGGCGCAGAGCTACGCGGCCGCCCGCGAATCCGCCGGGAAGGGCGTCACCGATGCCTTCGCCGCGTCCGAAGCTTTCCTTAACAGCAACAGCGCCGATCGCCAGTACGACGCCGTTGTGGCCATTACGCGGTCAGGAACCACCACTGAGGTACTTGAGATCCTGGCTGAGCTTCAGGGGATCGTCCCCACCGTGGCAATCATCGGCGACACCACCTCCCCGATCATCGAACTGGCAGATGCCGTGATCGGACTGCAGTACGCCGATGAGCGTTCGGTAGTTCAGACCCGTTTTGCGACCACAGCGCTGGTCTACCTGCTGACCAGCCTTGACATCGATGTGCAGCAGGCCATCGATGATGCCCGCGACGCTGTGAGCGCGCGGGTTCCGCAGGAACTCCTGGATGCCGAGCAGTTCACCTTCCTCGGCACTGGATGGACGGTTGGGCTGGCCCACGAGGCAGGCCTGAAAATGCGCGAGGCTGTACAGGGATGGACCGAGTCCTATCCCGCCATGGAGTACCGGCATGGGCCCATCTCCATCGCGGCTCCGGGCCGCGTCACCTGGTTGTTCGGTGCCCAGCCTGAAGGGCTGGACGCCGACATGGCCGTCACCGGCGCCCTCTACATCCATACCGACAAGCACCCGTTGGCTGAGCTGGCCAGGGTTCACAAGGTCACCTTGGAGCGTGCGCGCGTCCGTGGACTGAATCCCGATCTGCCCCGCAACCTGACGCGCTCCGTCATTCTCAACGCCTCCGCCTAGGCACCCGTCATGGTTCTCGGAGCCGCAGAATCACCGGTCCTCTCCTTCGACGTTGGCGGGACTGACATCAAAGCCGGCTTGGTGGATGCCAGGGGAAACGTCCTGGGCATGCGCCGCGTCCCTACGCCATTGGATCCTGCTCGCCCCGGCGAAGCGATCCTGGACAGGCTGGCCGAGCTTAAAATCGAACTGTCGACCGAATTCCCGGAGGCCACCGCCAAAGCGGCCGGCATCATCGTCCCGGGCATCGTGGACTCCGTGGCCGGCATCGGTGTCTATTCGGCCAACCTCGGCTGGCGTAATTTCCCGTTCACGGCCGAAGCCGAAAAGCGGCTGGGGATTCCGGTGGCGTTTGATCATGATGTCCGGTCCGCTGCGGCCGTAGAACACACCTTTGGTGGGTCCAAAGAGTTCAAGGACGTTGTGGTGATGGTGGTGGGGACCGGCATCGCCGCAGCCGTTTTCTCCGGTGGCAAGGCGGTCACCGCTGGCGGCTTCGCCGGTGAGCTCGGCCATGCCCAGGTCCCGGACCCCGACGCCGGACCTGGCTCCACGGGCTCCACCATCCTGGAAGCAGTCGGTTCGGCCGGTGCCATCGCCAAGCGCTACTACAAGGCGTCCGGGAACAGGGTGAACGGTGCCCGCGGTGTCCTGCTCAGGGCCGAAGGCGGCGACGAACTGGCCGCACGCATCTGGGCCGATGCCGTGGATGCCCTCGCCTTCACCATCTGCCAGTGCGTCAACATCATAGGAACCGAAGCGGTGGTGATCGGCGGCGGCCTGGCTGAAGCCGGCGACGAACTGCTGGAGCCCCTCCGGACCAAGGTGGACGGCATCCTTGACTTCCAGCGACGCCCACAGCTGATCCGGGCCGAACTGGGGCAAGACGCCGGCCTTTTGGGTGCGGCTTTGAACGCACGGGCACTCCTGTGAGCAGCACAATGAAGCGAGCCAACGTGAACCGCATCATCACCGTCACCGCCAATCCGGCCATCGACATGACCTATACCGTGCAGGGAATCACCGAGGGCGCCAGCCACCGTGTACCCACTCCTTTGAGCCGGGCCGGCGGCAAGGGCATCAACGTTGCCCGTGTGACCCACCAACTGGGCTACCCTGTCCTGGCCATCGCACCCACCGGAGGCGCCGCAGGGCAGACCCTCGCAGCTGAGCTCTGGACCAGCGGCGTTCCCCACGCCCTGGTGGGAGTCGCCGCCGAGACCCGCCGCAGCATCGCCTTGGTGGACACCGTCGCCGGCGAAACGTCCATCTTCAACGAGGAGGGCCAGGCACTCCTGCCGGACGACTGGCGCGCACTCCGGATTGCGGTGGTTGAGGCCGTCAGCGGAAACCGAAACCTCCCGGCCTCCGTCCTGGTCGGTTCGGGAAGCCTGCCGCCGGGTGCTCCAGCAGATTTCTATCCGGAGCTGGTGCGCCTGGCCCACGACGCCGGTATCCCGGCCATCATCGATACCTCCGGTCCCGGAATCATCGCCGCAGCCAAAGCGGGCGCGGACATCCTCAAACCGAATCATCACGAGTTGGCCGAAGCGACCGGGGAATCCAGCCTGGAAGCAGCCGCCCTCGCCCTGATCGACATGGGTGCCCGAACGGTACTGGTCAGTGCCGGGGCAGACGGCATGCTCGCCTTCGATCATGCCGCTCCCGGCGGCTACTGGAGCGCGCGCCTGCCTGAAGCGCTGAGGGGCAACCCCACAGGGGCGGGCGACGCCGGTGTGGCGGCTGCCGCCGTCGCACTCGCCGAAGGCATCACGGAACCGCGCGAAATACTCCGCCGGGCCACCGCGTGGTCCGCCGCTGCCGTGCTCATGCCGGCCGCCGGCGAAATTTCACCGCGGTACCAGGAACTTCAAGACCAACTGATCGTGACATGGAAGGAGACCCGGTGACCCTGGTCAACACACGGGAACTCATGGACAGGGCCGCGGCTTCCGGCGCAGGCCAAGGTGCGTTCAACATCATTCATATCGAAACAGCCGAGGGCCTGGTGGCCGGAGCCGAAGCGGCAGGTGTTCCGTTGATCCTGCAGATCTCCGAGAACTGCGCCAAGTACCACGGTGGGCTCGAACCGATTGCGTCAGCCGCCCTGGCGATCGCCCGCTCCGCCGCCGTCCCGGTCGCCCTGCACCTGGACCATGCGGAGTCCGAGGACCTCGCTCTGGCTGCGGTCGACCTTGGGTTCGGCTCGGTCATGTACGACGGCGCACATCTGCCCTACGAGTGGAACGTCGAAGTCACCCAACGTGTCGCCGCCTACGCCCACCAGCGCGGCGTTTACGTCGAGGCCGAGCTCGGCAAAGTGGGGGGCAAAGACGGTGCCCATGCCCCGGGCGTCCGGACCGACCCCGCCGAGGCCCAGGCTTTCGTTGAGGCCACCGGTGTGGACGCGCTCGCTGTGGCTGTTGGTTCCTCCCACGCCATGACCGAACGAAGCGCCGCACTGGACCTCCACCTGATCACCCGCCTGAAGTCCGCGGTCGGAAAACCGTTGGTCCTTCACGGCTCCTCAGGCGTCACAGATGAGATGCTCGTAGCCGCTATCGGCGCGGGTATGACTAAAATCAACGTATCCACACATTTGAACGGGTTCTTTACCCGCGCCGTCCGTGAGTACCTCGATGCCAACCCTGCAGTGGTGGATTCCCGGAAGTACCTCAAGGCCGGCCGGGATGCCCTTGTGCTGGAGTCCGCACGTATGCTGACGCTGTTCGCCAAAGCGAAATAGCTCCGAACCCGCGAAAGGCTCGTCATGACGCGCACCGATCGGCTGACCGCCATCCTCGATCTCCTGGCCGAGTCCGGCCATGTGGAAGTCGAGGACATCGTGACGCGTCTGGGCGTGTCACCAGCCACGGCCCGTCGAGACCTCGACAGCCTCGCCAAGCAAAGGTTGCTCAGCCGGACCAGGGGTGGCGCCACCACCGGATCGGTGGCCTATGACCTCCCGGGCCGCTACAACCGTGACGACCACGCCCAGGCCAAGCAGGACATTGCCCAGGCCGCGTCCGCGCTGATCCGACCCGGGGCCGTGATTGGCCTCAGCGGCGGCACCACCAACACCGCGCTGGCCCAGTTGCTCTCCACCCGTGAAGACCTCAACGCCCCGTCCAACAGGCCCACGCTGACGGTGGTGACCAACGCCATCAACATTGCCTCGCAACTGGCGGTCCGGCCCAACATCAAGATCATGGTCACCGGCGGCATCCTGAATCCACGCTCCTACGAGCTCGTGGGCCCCTACACGGACGTGATCATGCAGAAAGTTGCTTTGGACATTGCGTTTATCGGCGTCAATGGTGTTGACCCGGACCTCGGTCCCACCATCACCGACGAAGGCGAAGCCATGGTCAACACCGTGATGGCACGGCGCGCCACGGAGTCCTACGTGGTGGCTGACTCCTCCAAAGTGGGCCGCCGCTCCTTCGCTGCCATGGCGGGTTACGACTTCAGGCACCTCATCACCGATGCCGGAATCAGCGCCGAGGACAAGGCCGCCTTCGAAGCCAAGGGCACGGAAGTCATCGTCGCATCCGCCGGCTAGCACCGGCGAGCTGGGTGCGCCGCCTGAACCGCATTCTGGGCGCGTGCAGCACCGAATCGTCAACATCCCTGGGCACCCACTGGCTGAACGGTGAATCGAGGCTGTACTGGCCGTCGTCGTTCATCATCAGTGTGCGCAACTCAGCGTTGTCCGGGTTGTTGAGGGATTCGAAGTACTCAACCGTCCAATGGAACCAGCGCATGCAGAACAGGCGCATGGTCAGTCCGTGCGTCACCAGGAGAGCGTTCGGCGCATACGTGGGCTTTTGCCAGTGGCGGTAGAGCGTCTCCATGAAGGACGACACGCGGTCGTACACATCCGAACCGGATTCACCCTCGCGGAACCGGTAGAAGAAGTGGCCGTAGAGGTTGCGGAGCTCCTTTTGGTCCTCGATCTCCCCGGCAATCTGGAAGTTGGCCCAGTCCTGCTCACGAAGCCTGGGTTCCTCAATGACCCGTTCTATCAACGAGCCCAGATTCAATGCCTCCAAGGTCTGGTACGCCCTCAGATACGGTGAAACGTAGACGCAGACCTGTTGCCCGTCGAGCTTGCGGCGAAGGTCTTCACCGGCAATGCGGGCTTGCTCCACGCCGAGTTCCGTGAGGGGGATCCGGTAGTCCGGCACACGGTTGTAGATGGACGTGTCGGCGTTCGCGGCGGACTGGCCGTGCCGGATCATGAAAATTCTCGCTGGGGCACCCATCCCACCAAGCATAGGTGCGTGGTTCCCGGCATAGTGGCAGGAACTGCGGGCAAGATAGGTACATGTTCCTTGCTTCCCACCGACGGCTGCGCGCCGAAGTACTTATTGTGCTGGGCCTGTCCCTGGGCCAGTCGGCCGTCTATTCCGTGGTGCAACTTCTGGACAAGATGACGCGGGCTCCCTTGGCCGACGCCACCTCAACCCTGAACCGGTCCCAAAGCACCCGCGAGTACTTTGACCTCACCTACCAACTGCTGGACATCATCTTCGCCCTGGTGCCTGTGGCCCTGGTGTTCTACTTCCTGTCCTCGCATCTCCAGTCAAACCGCGACGGCGACAACGGCTCGGCATTCGCCCGGCTCGGCTTCAACTTCGCCCGGCCGGGCAAGGACCTGCTCCACGGTGTGGGACTTGCTGCCGTGATCGGAATTCCGTCTCTGGGCCTCTACGCCGCCGGCCGGGCACTGGGCATCACCACGGCGATTGTCCCCAGCGGGCTGGACGCCTACTGGTGGACCGTACCAGTGCTCATCCTCTCGGCCGTGCGGCACGCGATCGTGGAAGAAGTGATCGTGGTGGGCTACCTCATGGACCGCTTCGGGAAGTTCGGCTGGAGCATGCCCGTGGCCATTGTGGTCAGCGCCGTCCTGCGGGGGAGCTACCACCTGTACCAAGGTTTTGGGCCGTTCATCGGCAACGTGGTCATGGGTTTGGTGTTCGCGTGGATCTATACCAAGACCAAGCGGGTGATGCCCTTGGTGATTGCCCACGCGTTGCTGGACATCGTGGCGTTTGTGGGCTTCAGCCTGTTCGGCAAGGCGATGGGACTGGGGTAGGGCGCTTAAAAATATCCGGCCGCCATCGGTGGGTGACGTCATTGGCACCCGCTGATGGCGGCCGAAGTTCTTACCGGACAGGGATGGCCGGTGCCGGGACGAGCCCGGTTGGACGGGGCGGTCAGATGGTGACGGCTCCGGAGGCGGTTTCGAAAGTTACTGACATGATTCCCGGAGTGCCGTGCGGTGCCATCCACTGGACAGCGACGTCCTCAAGCGGCTTTTCCACCGGTTCTCCGAGCCATTCGGTGACGCGTTCCGCCGAGCCCGCAATGGTGAGGCTGGACATCTTGACGTCGCTTTCGTAGATCCTGGACGGGTGCAGCGAGGGGTCGCCCTCCCACTTGAGCAAGTACGGAACCTGGGGATCTGCGATCAATCCCAGGATGCCGATCTGCTGCCACACCAGTTCGCGGCCGTCAGGGAACTTGCGGTTGCCCGGAACAGCGGAGCGGCCAAGGCGGTCCTCAAACGGTGCCAGGTCGTCAACAGCGACGCACCAGCCCATCCAGCCACCACCGGCGGCCGAGCGGGCACGAACTGCCTGGCCAAAAGGCGCTTTGTCGGAAGCAGGGTGGTCCAGGACCTCCACCACTTCCAGGTACTTGTTATCCGCAAGGGGAATGATCATGTTCCGGGTACCGAAGCGCGGGTGCACTCCGCCCCGGACAGCGTCCACTCCCAGTGCCGCGGAAATTCGTTCGGTAGTGGCCAGAAGGCCATCTCGTTCACAGGCGTAAGAGACGTGATCCATGCGCATGGCTTCATCTTGGCACTTTGTGATCGGGGTCTCAGCTAAGTCAACCCTAACTAAGGTGGGATGTGTATAACCGGTGCCGTGTGGCGTCATGCAGGGACGCTGAAAGACCGAAAGATTCCACCGGCGTCACAAAGCTGTCCAAGGCTCCGGACACTTCCTAGACTGGCCCCAGCTCACATGCAGCCCGTTTCCACAGAACCCATGCGCCACGAACAGGAGAACTCCATGTCCCAAGGATGGTCTTTCGAAACCCGCCAGATCCACGCCGGTCAGGAGCCTGACTCTGCCACGGGAGCACGGGCATTGCCGATCTACCAGACCACGTCCTTTGTGTTCCCCAGCGCCGAGAGCGCAGCCAACCGGTTTGCCTTGGCCGAGCTCGCACCCATCTACACCCGGATCGGCAACCCGACGCAGGATGCCGTGGAGCAGCGGATCGCGAGCCTCGAAGGCGGCTTGGGAGCGCTCCTGCTGAGCTCCGGCCAGGCCGCGGAGACCTTCGCCATCCTCAACATCGCGGAGGCCGGCGACCACATCGTGGCGAGCCCCAGCCTGTATGGCGGTACTTACAACCTTCTGGCGCACACCCTGAAGAAGTTCGGCATCTCGGTGACCTTCGTAGAGGACCCGGACAACCTGGACCAGTGGCGTGACGCCGTCCAGCCGAATACCAAACTGTTCTTCGGCGAGGTTGTTTCCAACCCGCGCCAGGACGTACTGGACATTGAGGGCGTCGCCCGCACCGCCCACGAGGCCGGCGTGCCACTTATCGTCGACAACACACTGTCCACTCCCTACCTCATCCGTCCCATCGAGTGGGGCGCCGACATCGTGGTCCACTCCGCCACCAAGTATCTTGGCGGTCACGGTTCTGCCATCGCCGGCGTGATTGTGGACTCAGGCAACTTCGACTTCGGCAAGGACCCGGAGCGCTTCCCGGGTTTCAATACTCCGGACCCCAGCTACAACGGACTGGTGTACGCCCGCGATCTTGGCAAGGGCGGTGCGCTCGGCGCAAACCTTTCCTACGTCCTGAAGGCGCGGGTCCAGCTTCTTCGCGACCTCGGTTCCGCTGTGTCCCCGTTCAACGCTTTCCTGATCGCCCAGGGGCTGGAGACGCTGAGCCTGCGCGTCGAACGTCACGTAGCCAACGCCACCAAGGTGGCCGAGTGGCTGGAAGCCCACGGCGACGTCGAATCGGTCGCCTATGCGGGTCTGCCGTCCAGCCCGTGGTATGACCGTGGCCGGAAGTACGGTCCCCAAGGCACCGGCGCCATTGTTGCCTTCAACATCAAGGGCGGCGTTGAGGCGGGCAAGCGCTTCGTGGACGGACTGGAACTGCATTCGCATGTTGCCAACATCGGCGACGTCCGCTCGCTGGTCATCCACCCGGCGTCCACTACGCACAGCCAGCTGACGGTGGAGCAGCAGCTGGTGGCCGGCGTGAACCCCGGCTTGGTCCGCTTGTCCGTAGGGATTGAGCACGTGGATGACATCATCGCCGACCTCGAAGCAGGCTTCCGGGCCGCCAAGGGAGCCTGAACCCGGAGCTGAAAGCCAGGGCGGGACTGCGCCTGACGCCTTTCCTGGAATGCCGCCCGGACCGACGATTATTCGACGGGCGGCATTCCGGAGTGCTGCTTTGTGAACGAAAACGCCCTGAACCGTCACACTGATGTCACATTCTTCGCCATAAGCGCCCTGTATTTCCTAGACTCTTCGTATTAGGTCATGAGTGCCAGCGCATAGCCCCGGCTTGCTGGCCGGCAACCCTCCTCCGCGGTGGGGTGCCCCGGGTGAAGACCTGGCCTGTTCGCACGCAAGGCGACGGGCAAGCGCGAGGTTAAGGTGTCAAAGGAATGACCATTACTGCTGCAGCACTTCCAAAATCCGGGGAAGAAGACGGAACCGTCAAGTACGCCGCCATTGGGCCGCTGGACCTTGAAGCGGGCGGATTCCTGCCCGACGTCGTCCTCGCCTATGAGACCTGGGGGCAGCTGAACGCCGATGCCTCCAATGCCGTGCTCATCCAGCATGCCCTCACGGGCAGCACGCACGTTGCCCGGGGAGCTACGGACGAAGAAGGATGGTGGGAGCAGTTGGTAGGCCCCGGTGCCACCATCGACACCAACAGGTTCTTTGTCATCTCCATCAACATCGTGGGTGGCTGCTACGGCAGCACCGGACCGTCCTCGGAGGCGCCGGACGGCCGTCCTTGGGGCTCCCGGTTCCCCCTGGTCACCCTGCGCGACAGCACCGAGGCCGAGGCGCGCCTGGCTGAAGCCCTGGGAATCGAGGCCTGGCACGCCGTGTTGGGCGGTTCGATGGGCGGCGCCCGCGCGTTGGAATGGGCAGCGACCTTCCCGGAGCGGGTGAAGCGCTGCGCCGTGATATCCGTGGGTGCCTACAGTACGGCCGAGCAGATCGCCTTTGCACAGGCCCAAACCCTGGCCATTCGCCAGGACCCGAACTTCAACAACGGCGATTACTACGGTGGCGCGGCCCCTGAGCACGGGCTCGCCTTGGCCCGGCGCATCGCCCACATCACCTACCGCTCGGCGTTGGAGTTGGATTTCCGCTTCGGCCGCGAAGCCCAGCACCAGGAGACACCACTGGCCGCTGCGGTCCTGGGGGAGCGTGGCCGCTATCAGGTGGAGAGCTACCTTGACCACCAGGGAACAAAGCTCGTCCGACGATTTGACGCCAACAGCTACATCGCCATCACCGAAGCCCTGATGTCCCACGACGTCGCACGCGGCCGTGGATCGCTGGAGGCAGCATTGTCGCGCACCACTGCGGAGTTCTTCGTTGCGGCGGTGGACAGCGACAGGTTGTATTTCCCGGCGCAATCCCGGGAATTGGCGGCAGCCCTGCCGGGTGATGTTCCGGTTCACGTCATTGAGGCGCCGATCGGCCACGACGGGTTCCTGACGGAAATCGGCCAGCTCTCAGCACAGCTCCGCGGAGCCTTCTTCGCCTAGATTGAGTCTCGGCTGCAGGGCGCCGTGTGGGCCGCCGGCCTAGCCATTCATGATGTCGCCGCGTTGCTTCATGTAATCCTCCATGGCGATCTCCCCGTTGCTGAACTTTGCGTCCAGCTCTGCCAGCTTGCGGGCGCGGTAGCCTTGCGGCTCCGAACCGTTGGTGGCGGGGAAGGGCGCGGGGGATGAAGGGTTCGACGGCGCCCCGGACTGCGGTGTGTCATCCACAGGGCGGATGATGGTCGGCTCGGTCGGATAGCCCGGGTAGTTCTGTAAGGGGTAGTCCTGTCCCGGGTGATCCTGTCCCCGGTAATCCTGCTGAGGGTAGTCCTGCTGTGCCGGATAGCCGGGGCCGGGCAGGTTCTGTTGGGGATAGCCGGGGCCGCGGAAGTTCCCGTTCTGGATCCGTCGCGCCCGGGAGCGGTTGTACATGCGGATCCCGAGCGGAATCAGCCACGAGCAGACGATGATCCAGAAGATCAGATTGTTCACAGTGCAGGCCTCCTAGGTCTTATCCCAGCTTAGCCCCGTCGTACGGCGTGAACTCCGGGCGCCTTCAGTGAACCTTTTCAGAGGAGCCGGGCTTCCATGCCCAGGAACTGCCCATAGCGTTCCACTTCGGCGTCCAGGGCCATCTGTTCGGGAGGGCTTGCGGGCTGGTTCATGCGGACATCCAGTTGGCAGGCTCCGCCGGAGAAACCATGGCGCCACCATCCGGCCAACCTGCCATCCAGCAGGACCACGTGCATGGGCCCGTTGTCCTCGGGGAAATATGGGGCTGTCCCGCCGAGGTAGTGCCGGGACTGCGAATAGCCCATGACATATTCGTCGTAGCACTGGATGAGGTCGATGCGGGGGAGTCCTGCGTCATGCGGACGCGAACGGCCCCCGTCGTTGGTGAGCTCGCCGACGTCTTCCGGGGCCAGGTAAAACTCCACGCCGTCCATGGCGAGCGATGCCAGCGAGCCCGGCGACAGCTTCCCAGCCACCTGGAGGCCCAGTTTTACATCCTTCATGGTCAGCCCTGACCACACGGCGCAGTCCTTGATGGTGGCGGGTCCGCGGCTGCCGAAGTACCGGAGCACCAACGTCCCCAAGGCCTCTTCACGGTCCTCCCCGGCCAACGGCGTACGAACGAAACCGGGAACGCGCTCCTCGAAGAGAGCGTACGTCTGTTTCAGGGCGCCCCCGGCAGAGCGGATGGGGGCGCCGCTCACCAGGATGCGACTGACCTCGGCGTGCATGAGGTGGTAGATAAACCCCAGGCCCTTGCTGGGTAAGCCGGCCTGTCCCAGGACCTCAGCCAGTTCTTCGCGTGTCTTGTGGGCGCCGTCGGCTACGGCTGAGGCCAGGATCCGGCCACTGAGTGCGGACGTTTCTTCGTCCACTCCTGTTTGGCGGTACATGCCTTTGTTTCCCTGATGCAGCCGGTCCGCGGAGAGCCCCATCAGCCAGCCGAGGTCGTCCCGGTGCACAAAGTGCCACGTGGGGCGCAGGATGTGCGTCCGCAGGATGGTTCCATCGGCAACGGCTTGTTCCACGTCGGAGGAAGTGGAAGCGGATGTCCTTTGTGCAAGGGTCCACCGCGCATACGGAAATTCCTGGGACTGGACTGCCAGCAGGTTGCTGACCACGTCTCCGGCGGTCCCGGACAAGGGAGCCCGCAGTTGCTGCCGTCGCAGGCGCAGGCGCCGGACGTTCTCCGCGAAGGGGGAGGCGTTATCCGACACTGCGGCCCCCGAAGCTGCGGCCCCCAAGAAACCCTGCCGGCACCATCGCCGTCACCTTAACGTCGCCCTAGCGCCGCGGAAGCAAAGTGCCACTGGGGCCGAAGACGGGGCCCGGCGTCGGACGCTTTGGCGTGATGCCGTCACCGGAGGACTGGTGCCGGAGCCTTCGGATAACCCACGGAACAAAGTACTCGCGCGCCCAGACAAGGTCCGAGGAGCGGGCCTCGCGCCACGTCCGCGGAGGCAGAGGCTTGGGCATCAAGGGCTCAAGGGTGTGTTGGACGTTCAGTGCCTCCAGGACCATCATGGCGATGGTGTGGTGGCCCAGCGGCGAGAAGTGCAGGCGGTCCGCATCCCACATCTGGGAATCCGCCAACTGCCGCAAGGACCACATGTCTGCAATGATGGCGTCGTGGCGTGCGGCCACGGTCCTGAGGTTCTCGTTATAGATGGCCACCTTGCCGCGGATGCGCCCCAGTACGGAGGCTGCGGTGTCCGGGCCGTTGAAGAGCACCACGGTGGCGCCGCCAGAGCTTAGCTCTCCCACTGCGGTATCGAGCTTTTCGGCCAGCAGGTCGGGGTCGCCCCCGGGTCGGATGAGGTCGTTGCCGCCGGCTGAGATGGACACGAGGTCAGGCTGCAGTTCCAGGCAGTGGCCTACTTGTTCATCGATGATCTGCTGGAGCAACCTGCCACGGATGGCAAGGTTGGCATAGGCAAAGTCTTCCTGCCCGCGGCCCAGTTCCTCGGCCACCCGATCTGCCCAACCGCGGTGACCGCCGGGGTTCCGGGACTCGGGGTCGCCGATGCCCTCCGTGAAGGAGTCACCCAGCGCCACGTAACGGGTCCAGGGGTGTCGCTGTAGAGGATCGCCGGGTTTCAACAACTGATTGTTCTCACTCACGCTCATATCCTGCCCCCTCACGGCGAACCTACGCCACCGTAGGTTGTTACTTGTGGGTAACTGCAAGAATGGAACCATGACTGAAGCCCCCGCATTCCCCGCGCCTGTTGTCCTGTGGTCCCATGACGAAGCCGAGCGTGCAGGCAAGCCGCTCCTGGTCCTGCTGCACGGTTACGGATCCAATGAGGACGACCTTTTCAGCCTGGCAGGGTTGCTGCCTGACGGATTCGTGGTGGCGGCCCTTCGTGCGCCGATGCCCATGGGACCTGGCTTCACGTGGTTCCCGCTCACGGCATCCATCGACTACTCCCTGGATGCCGTGAAACTCGCGGCCGAGTACGCCCTTGAGTGGCTGGACACGGTCAAGGCCAACCACTCTTCGGTCACCCTGCTTGGCTTCTCCATGGGGATGGCCATGGCGACCACCATGTTCCGCTACCGTCCCGCGGACTTTGCCGCCGTCGTCGGGCTTTCAGGCTTTGTGATCGACGCCGGCGCTGACGCCGCCTTCCGGGACTACGAACTGGACGGATCGGTGCCCATGTTCTGGGGCCGGGACCAGCAGGATCCCGTCATCACCCAGGACAAGATCGACTACACCATGGGGTGGGTGCGCAAGCACGTTGACCTGACCAAGGTGCTCTACACGGGAATGTGGCATGGCATCAACCAGCAGGAGATCGGCCACGTGGGCGAGTTCCTGACCCATAAAGTCCTGACTGACTGACTGACTGACTGACTGACGCAGTTTTTGTACAGGTAACGCCCCTAAGAGTCGTTCAAAAGGGCGTTATCTGTACAAAACCCGGGGCGTCAGGCGGCGGCGATCCGGACCGTCTGCCCGTTGACCGTCACGGTGTCGCCAACGTGGAGCTGGCGGCCGCGGCGGTCGTCGATCTCACCGTTGACCTTGACCAAGCCGCTTTTGATGAGTTCCGTGGCCTCGACCCCGTCCTCGACGAGGTTGGCAAGCTTCAGCAGCTGGCCCAAGCGGATCATGTCGTCGCGGATGGGGATTTCTTCGATTTCCGGAGTGCTCATACAGCAATGATGCCTGAAGTAGTGTGGTGACAGTGCCGCAGCCTTCTCCCCGTCCCACCCTTCCGCTCGCCGTTGGCCTCCCTATCGCCGTAGCAACAGGCTTGGTTATCCCGCTCCAAGCGAGGATCAACGGGGCCCTCGGCGCGAAACTGGACGACGGGATCGCCGCATCAGTGGTGAGCTTCACCATAGGGCTTCTGCTGATCGCAGCCATTTCACTGGCAACCCCCAGGGGGAGGGCGGGCCTGCAGCGCATCATCCCCGCTGTCCGGAACCGCAGCTTTCCCCGCTTTTACGTTATGGCCGGGGCTATCGGTGCGCTGTTCGTCTTTGCCCAGTCGTTCACGGTCGCCCTGCTCGGTGTCGCCTTGTTCACAGTCGCGGCCGTCACCGGACAAACGCTGAGTGGATTACTTGTGGACCGGATGGGCATCGGTCCCGGCGGTCAACGCGCCATTACGGGAGTGCGCGTGATCGGCAGCGTCCTCACCGTGGCTGCCGTCGCCTGGGCTGTCTCGCCGCGGTTCGGTGGGGATGCGGACATCGCCTCGCTGCTGCTTCCGGTCCTCCTGCCACTCGCGGCAGGTTTCTTCATGAGTTTCCAGCAGGCCATGAACGGAACTGCCACCGTCCACTACGGAACACCCATTGCCGCCACCCTGGTCAATTTCATCGCCGGATCGGCCATTCTGTGGATCGCGTGGCTCATCAAGCTGGCCGTTGCCGGGCCGGGAAATCCGCTGCCCGGTGAGTGGTGGTACTACCTCGGCGGTCCCATGGGCTGCCTCTTCATCGGCCTGGCGGCACTCTTGGTCAGGAGCCTCGGCGTACTGATTACCGGCTTGGGCATGATTGCCGGGCAGCTGGTGGGCTCGTTGGTGCTCGACGTCGTGATCCCCAGTCCCGGCGCGGTGGTCGCCTTGCCCACGGTGCTGGGTACGGTCCTGACGCTGGCCGCGATCATCGTGGCAACCCTGCCGTGGCCCAAAGGCGCCTTTGCACGGAGAGGCCCGGCCAAAGGCCGGTAGGGTAGGAGTCGCAGCACTTTCAGGTATCTTCGGGTACTTGCAGCAAACTTTCCCCCAGCACCCCGCCGGACAACCTCGTCCGGAATCCGGGGCAAACCACCGCGGACCGCACCCAGCGGCCCTGTAGAACAAATGGAGTTACCCATGGCAGCAAAATCCGTCCTTGACCAGGTCATTTCCCTCTCCAAGCGGAGGGGCTTTGTCTTCCAGGCCGGTGAAATCTATGGTGGCTCCCGTTCTGCGTGGGACTACGGTCCCCTCGGTGCTGAACTGAAGGAAAACATCAAGCGCCAGTGGTGGCAGAGCATGGTCCGCGGCCGTGAGGACGTAGTAGGCCTGGACTCCTCCGTGATCCTTCCCCGGCAGGTATGGGAAGCATCCGGCCACGTGGACGTCTTCTCCGACCCCCTGGTTGAATGCCTTTCCTGCCACAAGCGCTACCGTGCCGACCACCTCGAAGAAGAGTATGAGGAAAAGAAGGGCCGCCCGGCAGAAAACGGCCTGAAGGACATCGCCTGCGCCAATTGTGGCACCCGTGGCGAGTGGACCGAGCCGCAGGAATTCTCCGGCCTCCTGAAGACCTTCCTCGGCCCGGTGGCCAGTGACGAAGGCATGCACTACCTGCGTCCGGAAACCGCCCAGGGCATCTTCGTGAACTTCAACAACGTGCTCACCACGTCCCGGAAGAAGCCGCCGTTCGGCATTGGCCAGATCGGCAAGTCCTTCCGCAACGAAATCACGCCGGGCAACTTCATTTTCCGTACCCGCGAGTTCGAGCAGATGGAGATGGAATTCTTCGTCGAGCCCGGTACGGATGAAGAGTGGCACCAGTACTGGATGAAGGAACGCATGTCCTGGTACACGGACCTGGGCATCCGCGAGGAGAACCTCCGTTTCTTCGAACACCCGCTGGAGAAGCTCAGCCACTACTCCAAGGGCACCACGGACATCGAATACCGCTTCGGTTTCCAGGGCTCCGAGTGGGGCGAGCTCGAAGGCGTCGCCAACCGCACCGACTTTGACTTGTCAACGCACGCCAAGGCCTCCGGCACGGACCTGAGCTACTTCAACCAGGCCACCAACGAGCGCTACACCCCGTACGTGATCGAGCCCGCCGCAGGCCTGACCCGCTCGTTCATGGCCTTCCTGATCGACGCCTACACCGAAGATGAGGCACCCAACGCCAAGGGCGGCGTCGACGTCCGTACCGTCCTGAAGCTGGATCCGCGCCTTGCCCCGGTCAAGGCCGCCGTGCTGCCGCTGAGCCGTAACGAGGACCTGTCTCCGAAGGCCAAGGCGCTGGGCGCACAGCTGCGCAAGAACTGGAACATCGACTTCGACGACGCCGGTGCGATCGGCCGCCGCTACCGTCGCCAGGATGAAATCGGTACTCCGTTCTGCATCACCGTGGACTTCGACACCCTGGAAGACCAGGCCGTCACCATCCGTGAACGCGACACCATGAGCCAGGAACGCGTGTCCTTGGACAAGGTTGAGGGCTACCTTGCAGCACGCCTGATCGGCGCCTAGCCATGGCTTTGGAGTACCGCGAATGGAAGGAGGGCGACGACCTCGCCCTCCTGGAAATCTGGGGCGGCCCGGAGACCCTTCCCGCTGAGCAGTTCCGTGCGGCCCTGGCGCCGTCCAGCAACCAACCCTGGCGCCGCTGCATCGTGGCCGAAGACGTGGTCGACGGTGTGCGCATCCCCGTAGCCGCCGGCGTGGTCCACGAGGCATCCCTGCACCCCGAGCGACTCTGGGCGTACATCGAGGTTGCCAGGGACCACCGCCGTGAAGGCGTAGGCGCCACTCTGCTGACCATGCTTCGGCGTGAAGCGGGGAACTCGCCGTCGGGCGTTTCCAAGCTGCGCAGCAAGGTGGAGCCGGACACCGCCGGTGAGGCCTTCGCTGCGGCAGCGGGACTTGCGCCCATCCAGCGGTCGCAACTGGTGGTAGTGGAGCCCGAACCACTGTCCTTGCCGCGGTTCGGTGACGGTTCCGAGGAAGCCGCGTCCGAGCGCGTGGAGGACCTGGCTACGGGGTCGGTTGAGTTGAGTGACGTTGTGGGCAAGTACTACTCGCACGTCCACCACTGGGACAGCCCTGGGGAGCTCAGCATCGCCACAGTGCAGCGCTTGTTCCTGCATGACCTGACCGGAGCCCATGGCGCGATCGTGCTGCGCGCGCCCAAAGCCAGTGCTTTTGGCCAAGGCATTCCAGCAACCCGCAAGGGCAAAATCCAGGCCTTCGCCATCAGCTACGCCCAGGGCAACTCGGACGAACCGTCGGATGTTTTCCTGGGGCATGACCCCCAGCTGTCAGCCGACGACGCAGCGGCGGCGGTGCGTGATCTCTTGGCGCTCATCGCTTACCAGCACCCGGTGCTGCTGGAAGTGGACGAATCCATGACGGCCCTCCGGACGGTTCTGGGGCCACTGCTGGAATCGGGCAAGGCCCATGTGCGCGGCGCGGATACGTTGATCGTCAGCGACTGACCAGTATTTGTCCACGGGATCCCGTGCTGCCTGCATCATGCGGGCGGCACGGGATCTTGTGCTTTATGGCTGAACTCTGCAGTGGGCCTGGTCCCGCGTAGGGTTAAGGGCATGAGGTTTTGCTGCTGATGGGCCACGGTCACTCCCACGGACATTCTGAAGGTTCCGAGCCAACACCGCAGGCCCTTGCCTCGCGGAAGAGGGCCAACTGGATTCTGGCGGCCATACTGGTTCCGCTGGGCGTCCTGACGCTCGTGGCCATGATGGTCATGTGGCCTTCCGGAAGCCGGGAGGGAATCACGTTCTCGAGCCCCTACCAGGCTGCCCCGGGCGTTACTTTCGATACCGGGAAAATCCAAAGGGTGGTGGTGGAAAGCTGCACGCAGACTGGCCAAACCGACACGGGACAGCCAAACACCGGACAGCCCAACACCGGGCAATCCGACCCCAACCAGGGCGGGCAGGCCGGCGGTTCGCAGTGCACCTTCGCTTTCACCGAGCCGGACAAGGGCGGGGACGTGGTCAAGGTGGTCATCAACCCTGATGTGGCCATGTCCCATGGCGTGGACGTGGGGGACTCCATTCGGTACCTCAACCTGTCTGCGGTCCAAGGCGCCAACGCGGGCAGCGGGGCTCCGGCCTACGTCTTCGTGGACTTCGTCCGAAACATTCCCATCGCCATCCTGGCCATCGTCTACGCAGCCGTGGTCATTGCTGTGGCCCGTTGGCGCGGCTTCCGGGCGCTCCTTGGGCTGGTGGGTGCCTACTTCGTCCTGGTGAGCTTCATCCTGCCGGGCTTGGTGGAGGGCAAGCCACCGCTGCTGCTGGCGTTGGTGGGGTCCACGGTGATCATGATCGGGGTCCTGTACTTCGCGCACGGATTCTCGGCGCGAACATCCACGGCATTGCTGGGCACCATTTTCGGGCTCAGCATTACGGCGCTGTTGGCGGCCTGGGCTACCGACGCCGCCAACCTGGCGGGCGTGGGAAACCACGATGCCTCCACTCTGGTGAACATGTCACCCCAGATCTCCATCTCCGGGATCATCCTCTGCGGCCTCATCATTTCCGGCCTCGGCGTGCTCAACGACGTCACCATCACCCAGTCATCTGCCGTGTGGGAACTGTATGAACTGGCGCCCAACACCACGGCCCGCAAGCTGTTCACCTCGGCCATGCGGATCGGCCGGGACCACATCGCCTCCACGGTGTACACCATTGCCTTCGCCTACGCTGGCGCCGCCCTGCCGATCCTCATCATCGTGATGCTCTACGATCGCCCGCTCGATGAAGCGCTGACCAGCGCCGAACTGTCCGAGGAAGTCATCCGTACCCTGGTGGGTTCCATCGGGCTCGTCCTTGCCATCCCGGTCACCACGCTGATCGCGGTCCTGGTGGTCAAAGCCACCGGCGTGAAGCGCCTCGCCACTGCGGGCGGGCCGTCAGTGACTGCCGACGAGCTGAACGATACCGGTGCGCTGGCCGCAGCCGCCGCCGTCGTGGGTTCCGTCCCCCAAGGCAAGCAAAAGACGCAGGACGCGCTCGACGCCGGTCCCAGCCTTGACGGTCCCGGCCAGCCGGCGCGTCCGGGGAGCCGCCGCGCCCAGCGGGAAGCGGAGCGGCATGGCAGGGACGAAACGAAGTAGCGCTGCATCCGGTCCTTGTTCGCTCGACTCGTCAGACAGTGCAGAACTGGTTGCCGGACCGTGCAGAACAGGGCGAACGGGGTCGGATTCCGGCAGGGTATCCCGCCGATTTGCCTCGCTTTGCAACAATGGATAGGTGACTGTAGTAGCAACGCCCCCCGCACCAAAGCTCGAGCTCCCGCCCTTGAAGCTCGGCGGGATCACCGTGGACACCCCGGTGATCCTTGCCCCCATGGCGGGCATCACCAACTCGGCCTTCCGCAGGCTCTGCCGTGAATACGGTGGCGGCATGTACGTGGCCGAGATGGTCACTTCCCGTGCCCTGGTGGAACGGACGCCGGAATCGTTGCGCATCATCTCGCACGATGAGGACGAGAAAGTCCGTTCCGTGCAGCTCTACGGTGTGGATCCGGTGACCGTAGGTGCCGCAGTGCGGATGCTCGTAGACGAGGACCGCGCGGATCACATTGACCTGAACTTTGGCTGCCCCGTGCCCAAAGTCACCCGGCGCGGTGGCGGCTCGGCGCTCCCGTGGAAGATCGATCTCTTCACCTCCATTGTGCAGACGGCGGTGAAGGAAGCGTCCAAGGGCGGTATCCCGCTGACCATCAAGATGCGCAAGGGCATCGACGAGGACCACCTGACGTACCTCGACGCCGGCCGCATCGCCCGCGACGCAGGCGTGGCCGCCGTCGCCCTTCATGGACGCACGGCCGCCCAGTTCTATTCCGGGCAGGCCGACTGGTCTGCCATCGCCCGTCTCCGCGAAGCCCTCCCGGATATCCCCGTGCTGGGCAACGGCGACATCTGGTCGGCCGAGGATGCCGTCCGCATGGTGCGGGAGACCGGGGTGGATGGCGTGGTGGTTGGCCGCGGTTGCCAGGGCCGTCCGTGGCTGTTCGGGGACCTGCAGGCAGCTTTTGAAGGCAGCGACCAGCGGCACCGCCCCGGACTCCGTGAAGTCGCCGAGGGCGTTTACCGGCACGCCGAGCTCATGGTGGAGACCTTCGGCAACGACGAATACAAGGCGCTCCGCGAAATCCGCAAGCACATGGCCTGGTACTTCAAGGGCTACGTGGTGGGCGGCGAGCTCCGCGCCAAACTGGCTACGGTCCCCACCCTTGAGGTGCTGCGCGAGTACCTCGATGAACTGGACATGGACTCGCCGTACCCGGGAGTCGATTCCGAGGGACCCCGCGGCCGCGCCGGCTCGCCCAAGAAGCCGGCCTTGCCCAAGGACTGGCTGGTGAGCCGTCAGCTGAACGCTGAACAGAGCGCGGATATCTCGGCTGCGGAGCTGGACGTTTCGGGCGGCTAGCCTCACACGTGTAAGACTGACTCAAGAAGCTCCATACCCCGGCGCTTGAAGGAGGCAGATACCCATGGGAACCGAAGCGATACTTGGCCACGACGGGACGACCCACGATTTTGTGCTGGCCATCCCCGGTTACGCCGAGGCAGATTCCGCGCGGTGGGTTGAAGAGCCGCGCAAGAGCAACTATCGCTCCGATTTTGAACGGGACCGCGCCAGGGTCCTGCACTCTTCGGCCCTGCGCAGGCTCGGTGCAAAAACACAGGTGGTTGCCCCGGACACTGATGACTTTGTCCGCACCCGGCTCACGCACAGCCTGGAAGTGGCCCAGGTGGGCCGTGAACTGGGACGTTCCCTTGGCTGCGATCCGGACGTGGTGGACACCGCGTGCCTGAGCCACGACCTCGGCCACCCGCCCTTCGGCCACAACGGCGAGTCCGCGCTGAATGAAGTGGCGCACACCATTGGTGGTTTCGAAGGCAACGCCCAGACATTGCGCCTGCTGACCCGGCTCGAACCCAAAGTGCTCGCCGAGGACGGCCGGCCGGCAGGGCTCAACCTGACCCGCGCCAGCCTTGACGCCGCGTCCAAATACCCGTGGTCCGCCGTCGACGCTCCCGTCATCCATGGCCACCGCACCAGCAAGTTCGGCGCCTACGAGGACGATCTTCCGGTCTTTGAATGGCTGCGCGAGGGCGCCCCCGGGAACCGCTCCTGCATCGAAGCCCAGGTGATGGACCTGGCGGACGACATTTCCTACTCGGTCCACGACGTCGAGGACGCGATCGTAGCCGGTCACTTCCAGCTCAAATGGATGGACAACCCGGACCATCGGGCGCGCGTGGTGGGCTACACCAAACAGTGGTACCTGCCGCACAACGACCCCGCCGAAATCGATGCCGCCCTGGCCCGGCTGGAAGCCACCAAGGTCTGGGTCCGCGAGGCGGATGGCAGCCGTAAATCGATGGCCGCCCTGAAGGATATGACCAGCCAGTTGATCGGCCGGTTCTGCCAAAGCGCCATGGAAACCACGCGGGCCCACTTTGGCCCGGCCAACCTGACCCGCTATGACGCAGAACTCATGGTTCCCGAGGACACCGTCACCGAAATCGCGGTGCTCAAGGGCTTGGCCACCACGTTTGTCATCTCCACAGACCACCGCCAGCCCGTGTACGAGCGCCAGCGCGAAGTGCTGCACGCACTCGTGGGTGTTTTGAACGCCTCCGGCGACCGCCACCTGGAGCCGATGTTCGCCGCGGACTGGCGTGACGCCGCCGACGACGGTGCCCGCTTGCGTGTGGTGATCGACCAGGTCGCATCGCTGACGGACGTCTCCGCGCTGGCCGTCTACGAACGCCTTGTGGGCAGCCTTCCGTCACTCTGGTAACTCTGGAGCCGCTGACGTTAACGGCGGGGACTCTGGGGGCAAGCGACTAGGATGGTGACGTGGCTGGCCTGATCAAACGTGAAGATATCGACGAAGTACGCCAGCGCACGGATATCAAGGAAGTCGTTGACGGTTACGTCACCCTCAAGGGCGCCGGGCTGGGGAGTTTCAAGGGCCTGTGCCCCTTCCACGACGAACGCTCGCCCTCTTTCACTGTTCGCCCGCAAGTGGGCAGGTACCACTGCTTCGGCTGCGGCGAGGACGGCGATGCCATCTCCTTCGTCCAGAAGATGGACCACAGCTCCTTCCACGAGGCTGTCGAGAAGCTTGCCGCCAGGATCGGCTACGAGCTGCGTTACGAGGACGGCGGCACCGGTCCCAGCCGCGAGGAAGTGGGAAAGCGACAGCGTCTGTTGGACGCCCACAAGATCGCCGACGAGTTCTTCCGCGCCCAGCTGCTGACCCCCGGCGCGGCCGAAGGGCGCAACTTCCTCGATGGCCGCGGTTTCGACCGCGCCGCTGCCGAGCATTTTGGCGTGGGATATGCGCCCCAAGGCTGGGACGCATTGCTGAAGCACCTCCGCGGACGCGGGTTCACGGATGCTGAGTTGAAACTCACAGGGATGTTCTCCGAAGGAAACCGGGGCATCTATGACCGCTTCCGGGGGAGGCTCATCTGGCCCATCCGCGACATCGCCGGGGACACCATCGGATTCGGCGCCCGCAAGCTCTACGAGGACGATCAAGGCCCCAAGTACCTGAACACCCCGGAAACCACACTCTACAAAAAGTCCCAGGTCCTCTACGGGATCGACATCGCCAAGCGGAACATCGCCAAGGAACGGCAACTGGTGGTGGTGGAAGGGTACACGGACGTCATGGCCTGCCACCTGGCAGGAGTCACGACGGCGGTAGCCACCTGCGGTACTGCGTTCGGCACCGAACACATCAAGGTAGCCCGGCGGCTCCTTTCGGACGACGGCAGCGGCGGCGAGGTCATCTTCACCTTCGACGGCGACGCCGCAGGACAGAAGGCCGCCCTGAGGGCCTTCGAGGAAGACCAGCGGTTCACGGCCCAGACGTACGTCGCCGTGGAACCCTCCGGCGCGGATCCCTGCGATCTTCGCCAGCTCAAGGGCGACGCCGCGGTACGCGACCTCATCGGTACCCGGAAGCCCCTCTTTGAGTTCGCCATCCGGGCCACGCTTCGCCGGCACAACCTGGACACGGTGGAAGGCCGCGTGGCGGCACTGCGCGAAGCCGCCCCCGTGGTGGCGCAGATCAGGGATTCCGCCACGAGGCCCGGCTACACGCGCAACCTGGCCGGCTGGCTGGGTATGCCTATCGAGGAAGTCAGCAGCTACGTTGGGGCGGCCGCCAAGCGCGCCGCATCCGGTGGCAATGCGTCTGCTCCGGCCGGCCCAGGCGGGCAATCGGCCGCGTCAGCCCCGCCGTCGAGCAGTCCTGTGTTTCAACGGCCCGATCCCAGGGACCCCATCGCAGGTATGGAACGCCAGGCGCTGGAAGTTGTCCTCCAGGAGCCGGGGGTGCTGGGCGGGGGAGCCTGGGAGCGTTTCGAGGCCTCGCACTTCGCCACCCCTGCGTATGCGGCGGTCCACACGGCCGTGCGGGCTGCCGGACTTGGCCACGCGGCTGATCCTGTGGCGTGGGTGGAGCAGGTACGCCAGGAAGTTCCCGAACCTTTGCGGCCCTTGGTGTCCGAGTTGGCAGTGACACCCTTGCCCGCCAGTACACCGGAGGCCATGCAGCGGTACTGCCGCGACATCCTGGCCCGCCTCTTCGAGCTGCAGATCACCCGTATCAAGGCAGACAAGATGGGCCAGCTGCAACGCCTGGATGCAGGAGCCAATCCGGAAGAATTCCAGCGGCTGAATCGTGAGCTGATGCTGCTGGAAATGGAGCGCCGGTCCTTGCGATCGGACGGCTGAGAACCTCGATTTCGTTTTCCGGCGGGCCCCTGTTAAGCTAGTAACCGCTTCATTCCTCCGTAGCTCAATTGGCAGAGCATTCGACTGTTAATCGAAGGGTTACTGGTTCAAGTCCAGTCGGAGGAGCGCACAATACCCCCGTTCCGAGTTTTCGGAGCGGGGGTATTTTTATACCCCCGTGGGGTATGCGGAGTCGATTTCGCATTCCGGTAGAACCTTTGCTAAAGTCATAACCGCTTCATTCCTCCGTAGCTCAATTGGCAGAGCATTCGACTGTTAATCGAAGGGTTACTGGTTCAAGTCCAGTCGGAGGAGCATCAGAACCCCGCATCGGCGTCACGCCGGTGCGGGGTTCATCTTTTCCTAGACGAAATCCATCTCCACCTGCAGGAAACGGGCGGCCTCGGCCACAGCTGCCAGGAACGAATCCTGCTCAGTGGGCGGGGTCCTGGGGTCGCGCGGATGCCACTCGTGCGGGGCTGAGTAGACGCGGGTGAAGCCGCCACCGGGCGGGGCATAGAAGATTCCGAATCGCTGGACCGGCCACTCAGGGGAAGTCTCCGGCGCAACCAGCAGGGCGGCGTCGGCCTCGGGGTTGTACCACTGGGCGATGGGTCGCCGGCGGTCGTCCGTAAAGAGGCCTGCGGCGTAGAGGGCAGCCGACTGGGGGCTGGTCACCGAGCACAGACGGTCCCACCACAGCGGCAGGATGCGTTCATCCCGACGCTGCCAGGGTGCCGGAAGCGGCTGCAGCTCTTGCCAATGTGGCACACCTCAACTTTATCGCCGGTGCGGGGCGCGCGACAGGGGAAGCCCTAGCGGGAGAGTCCCAACCGGGGGTAAAGCACCTCGAAACCTTTGGTCAGGCCATCGTTGAGGGCCAGTCCCACGTGACCGCCGTTGGGGACCTCGTAATAGGTCACCGTCATGCCGGCCGACCGCGCCGCGGCGGAGACAGCTTTTGCGGCGGCCACATACGTCACGTCGTCGGAGCCGACAGTGAAAACGGCCGTCGTATCAGGGAATTGCTTGCCTTTCATGATGTTGATGGGCTTCTGGGCGTCGTAGTCCGCCTGATTGCCGCCGAAAATGGTTGCGAGGTTGCCCGCGGGGTCTTCGGCTCCCGGGAACTCTTCACCGGAGATGTCCACCACGTTGCCCCACATCTTCGGGTACTTGACGGCGAAGGAGATGGCGCACTGGCCGCCGTTGGAGTAACCGGCGATGGTCCAATGCTCCCGATCCGGGAGGATGGTGAGGTTGGCTTTGGCCCAGTTCACCACGTCCTCATTGATGTACTTCTCCACGTTGCCGTACTTGGCGGTGTCCAAACAGAGGTTGTCGTTCTCATCCGGGCCGATCTGGTCAGCCACGATCGCAATCGGCGCCAGGCCGTTGTTCTTCGCCGCGAATTCATCCAGTGCTGCCGAGACGTACTGGGGGTCGGGAAGGCCGGGTTGGCCCATCATGAGGACGAACAGTGGCAGCCGGGGCGGATTGTCCGTCAGGGCTGCGGGAGGCAGGTAGATGCCGGCGGGCCTGGCGTCAAAGCCGGAGGCCGTTGCCGGTATCACCTGGGTGCCCACCTTGCCCTTGGACGGCATGGTGGCCGGGGGTTTCCAGCTTTGCCAGAGTGGTCCTGCCGGTATGGACGCATCAGGGTTGGGCTTGTTCAACTGAATGGCGCCCTCAGTGGAAATCCCCAGGGCCGAGCCCAAGGTCTTGTTCAGCCCGAACTCGGTGTTGATGCCCAGCCCCGCGACGAGGACAAAAACGGGGATGGAGACTGCAGCCACCACTTTCCGCCACGCACGGCTGTGGCGGAAGCTGACCACGGACAGTCCCAGCGCGGCGAAGCAGGAGATGGCCCAGAACCATACGCGCGGAGTCAGGCCAACATGGAAGACGTCCATGACGTCCTCGATGATCCACACAGTCAGCCACCCCAGCAGCGCAGCGGACACAACGGCAATGATCGCGGTCAGCGCCCACCGGGCGGACGGCCTGAGGAAAAGCACCAGGAAGAACACGACGCCGATCGCCCCGGCAATGGTCATGACTACGGGGCCGCTGATCTCAACTTTCAGGAGGTCGTCCATGGTTAGGAACTCCGCCCGCTTCTCATGCTGCGGGCTCCCTGATGACCATTTGGCGCAGGAGGCCTGCGCTTTGCGCGGGGGAGAGGCCCGGCAGGTAGGCGGAGCCCACCGCGATGCCAATGGATGGTAAGGCCAAAGGGTCCTGGTAGTACATGTACAGGGTGCGGTGCTCGGGTTGGAACCGCGACTTGAAAGCGGCCAGGGACTTGAAGCCATACATGGGCTCCAAAGCATTGCCGAGCAGCGCCAGGACGCGGTCCAGGGAGCTCCGGTCACCCTCCACGGTGTCAGCCCCGGCATTGGCAAGGGGCGAGCCGGACAAGGAGATCTGGGGGACTTCTTCCTTGAAGTGGGTCACGGCCGAGGCAATGAGGAACTCCATGACGCCCTTGAAACCGGTGGTCCGCCGCCGCATGAAGTCCAAGGTCCATCCCGAGATGACGCCGTTGCGGAACACGGGCAACCAACTGGTGACTCCATGGACCAAGCCCTCGTCGTCCAGGGCCACGCAGCAGAGGACTTCGGGATCTTTCAGCTCATTCAAACCTCCCAGGGTAAAACCCATTTCCGGGAGGGCTTTGTCCGCGACCCACTCTTCGGAGATCTCTGCCAGTTGAGCCCTGACTCCCGGCGGCATCCCCTGGTAGGGATACCAATGGTCCTTGATGGAGAGCTTCTCTGCCCGGTTAAGGGCGGTACGCACGTTCTGCCATTCCTTGCCCTTGAAGGTCATGGCCTGGACGTTGAGAAGGGTTTCTTCCGCCACTTCCAGCTTGCGGAACCCACGGGGGAGGAGCGGGCCGTCCAGGTCTGCAGTGGCTGAGTAGAAGCACGGGGTGAGTCCCAGGCCGGCGCAGTGCTTCAGGAACCCCGTGGCGGCTTCAGCGTGGTGCTCTTCAGCCCCGAAGGGACCCGCAACCGTCAAGGCCACGCCGTTGTGCACTTGATACGCAACGCCGGCCTTCCGGTCCGGTGTGAACCAGTACTGGTTGTTGTCCCATAAGGACATCCAGGACAGCGTGCCGCCGCCGTGATGGAGCAACACCCGGGTGTGCCCCAGATCAGCCTCCGGATCCATGGCAAGCATCCTGAACCGCCGGAAGTTGTTCAGGACCAGCACCAGGATGCAGAGCCAGATGATGTCCCCGCCCAGCCCGTACACCACGGTGCTCAGCAGGCCTTGGGGAAGGGCCACCACAAACGGAACAGGGAAGGGGACCAGGATGTGTGTCAACTGCCCTGCAAGGTCCCACAGAGTGGAACGTCCCGGATTGCCTTCGACGAACCAGAACGCCACATAGAGAACTATTGCGGCGACTGCCAGGATCAGGGAGGTCCTGCCCAGGACCCTGTATCCGGCGTCGCTGGACTCCACCCGGAACTTGTGGCGGTTGGCCAACAGCAATGCCACGATGATCACCGGTGCGAGGACCGCGGGAACTGCATAAAGCAGGAGGTAGCCGACATCGTCATCGCCCAGAGCGACGTCCGGATCGGTGACGTATTGGACGATGGACAGGACGGTCACTGCTGCGAGATACGCCTGAATCACCAATGTCAGGCGGTAGGCGAGCCGGCGGCCGCGGCGGAGTCCCTCGGCGCAAACAAGCAGCAGGAGAACCGGAATCAGTGTAAGGATTGCTGCGCCGAAGCTTTGGACGCCTACGATGCCCTGCAAGGTGACGCAGTTGGTGTCGTTGTTGCAGGCCTCCTTGACTTCATCGGCGTCGGGGCTGGCTTGGAGCATAACCTCCGAGACCACGGACAAAGGGCCTATTTCCCACGTGCCGGTGAGTTGTGTGAGCAAAGGTCCCACTGCGAAGACACCCACCACAGTGCCCACCAGAAAGCGGGTCTCACGGAGAGTCGAGGAATGCAGTGATCCTGCCCTGCGGCGGAGCATCAGGGACTGGACGGCCCAGCCCGCCAGGATGCCCATCACGGCTCCGGCCAGCGCCTGAAGGGTTTGGGCCACTCCCACAAACAGGGCAAACATCAGCGTCGCGGCCAGCAGCCACGTCCTCAGCCGACGGCGCCACAGTGCGTCCAGTGCCGCCGTCGCGCATCCCAGCGCGGCCGCAGCGCCGCCGTAAGCTCCAACAACGTATTCGCCGCCCAGGAAGCTGAGCCACTGATCGCTGGCATCGGTTCCGAACGCCACAAGCGCCACCAGAACCAGGGCGCTGAGGGCCGAGCCCGCCACGAACGCTGCAAGCGCCAGCCATGGGCCCATGACACGCTCGGCGATTCCCACTCCCACCAGGATCGCGGCCGTGCAGGCAAGGTAGTCCAACAGGGAAGAAGCAAAGAACGCCGACGTGAAAATTGACCACCATGGCCCTGGCTCCACTGCCAATCCCAGCCCCACTTGGTCCAGCAACGCCTCGCTGGGTCCATTCAACAGGCTCCCTGTCGCAGCCCCCAGGATCAACAGCAGTACTGCCAGGCCCAGTGTCAGTGGCAGCCGGCGCACCGTTGCCAGGCCGCGGACACCGCCCCGCAATCCACCAGCCGCGCTCATGTGATGTCCCCTTCACCGGTCCGGCACCGGTTAGCCCGGCTGGCCACCATTCTGCCTTGCGGGACGCTCTAAGGGGAGAGGCTGGACAGTCCCGACGGCGGCGGGTCGCGTTTGGTGCGGTGGGTCTAGTCCCGTTTCCAAGGGCCGGGGTTCACCCGGTAAAGGACGGCGGCGCCAATCACGGCACCGAGAATCGCGCCGAACAGGGCGCTTCCTGCGGCGCGGCCGATGAGCGCGCCGGCAGTGGCGCCAAGCAGGGCGCCGAGGAAGAGGCCCCTGCCGTTGCGGTGCGGTTTCTTGGTCATGGTGTCAGCCTACGGGTGGCTTCCTAATGGATGGAGGGAACGGTGCGGGGCCGGACCACCAGCCAGAGTGCGGCGATGGCCCCGGTGATGCACACAGCCATGACGGAGCCCATGGGAACAGCCGAGCTGACGCCCAGCCAGCCCACTACCGGCGGGACAATTCCGGCCATCATGAACTGGGATGCCCCCAGGAGGGACGCTGCCGTGCCAGCCTGGGCGCCGTGATTGGCGAGGGACAGGACCTGGACACAGGGGAACATGAACCCGGTGGCGCAGATGTAGAACCACAACGGAATGAGGATGCCCCAGAGTCCCACGTGCAAGAGGTCAAGCACCACGATCACGAGGGCAGTGAACAGCATGAACAACGTAGCCCCGGCCACGATCCACTGCGGGGCCACCCGCCTGATCAGGCGTGAACTGATCTGTACGCCCGCAACAATGCCCAGTGAATTGATGCCGAACAGGAGTCCGTATTCCTGCGGCGAGAATCCGTAAATGTCCTGGAACAGGAAAGTAGACGCGGAAAGGTAAGCGAACAAACCACCGAAGTTCAGGCTTCCCACCAGCACCATGCCCACAAAGATCCGGTCCGTGAGGACCGATTTGTAGCGCTGTCCCACCGTGATGGTGGATTTGCCGCGCTGGGCTGCGGGCAGCGTCTCCCGGATGAAGAAGATGGAGGCAAGGATGACCAGCAACCCGTAGGCGGCCAGGAAGTAGAAAATACCGGGCCACGGGAAGACCAGCAGCAACTGCGATCCGATAACAGGGGCCAGGATGGGAGCAAGGCCGTTGACCAGTGACATCCTCGAGAACATGCGGACCATGGAATAGCCGTGGAAGAGGTCCCTGACCATGGCCATGGCCACTACGCCGCCGCCTGCGGCGCCGATGCCCATGAGGACGCGGAACAGGGACAGCATCCCGATGTCTGTTGCCAGCGCTGCACCGATCGAGGAACCGATGTGGACGGCGGTGGCAAGGATCAGCGGGAGCCGGCGCCCCACTTTATCGCTGAAGGGACCCACCACCAGTTGGCCAAGCCCGAAGCCTACGGTGGTTCCCGTCAGGGTGAGCTGGATGGCCGCAGCCGAGACGTCGAAACTCTCCTCCAGCGCCGGGAACGCCGGGAGGTAAAGGTCGATCGTGAAGGGACCCAGCGCAGTCAGTGCACCCAACAGGAGAATGTAGACAAGTTTTTCGCGTCGGCTCAGGGAGTCGCCCGGAGCAATGGGAGAGGTCACGATCATCTATCCTATGGCCCGGATCATATTTATTGGACGTATGACAGGCGCGCCGGAGTGTGGTCTCGAAAGTTCAGCAGGAACCTGAATGATAGCTTTGAGGACAGGTGTCCGCGGTGAGAGATTTCAGTCCGCGTTCGCCCCATACGATGCCCAGAGGAAAGCAGTTAGGCGGAACCCATGAGTGGACGTCACACCGGCCGGACCAGTCAAGGACCTGCCATTCGCACTTTGCCGAAGACCCTCAAGCTCGTTGCACGGTTGGCCCCACGGCAAATCAACGACGAAATTGCCTTGGCAAAGGTGGAACTCAAACGCAAGGCCACCCAGGTTGGAATAGCCGGCGCGTTCTTTGGCGTGGCCCTTGTCTTCCTTGCGCTGTTGGTGATCGCCCTCGTTGTTGCCGCCATCCTGGGGCTGTCGACCATCATGCCGGGATGGCTCGCGGCGCTGATCGTCGCAGCGTTCTTCTTGATTATCGTGGCCATCGCATCCCTGATTGGAATCGCCAAGTTCAAGAAGGCCATGCCCCTGGTGCCCGAGGACACCATCCGGGGCATCAAGCACGATCTTGGAATTGCCAAAGAGGGTTCAGCCTTCGATGAGTCCATCCTCGATCCCAACTCGCCCGCTGCCAAGGCGGCCAAGGCCGGGAAGGAAGCTGCAGCGGAGAAAGCCAAGGCAGAGAAGGCTGCGAAGGAAGCCGCCAAGGAAGCGGACGCCGTCAAGGCACCTACGGAAGCGGAGCTTCGCTCGCGCCTGAAGAAGCGCCGCGAACATCTGACGGGGGTCCGCGACGAGCTCGGCGAGCAGTTGGACGTCAAGAAGCAGGGGCAGGCCCTGCTGAACAGCGCCGGCGGGAAGTTCCAGGAGGGCAAGGAGTTCGCTGCAGCGAAGTTTGCCGACCTCGGAGACTCCGTCCCCGAAAGCCTCACCGAGCGGCTCGCCGCCCGGTGGAAGGACCTCGCCGCGTTTGCCACTGCTGCTGTGGTGTTCGTTGTTGCCCTGCGGAAGCTGCTGAAAAAGTAGGTAGATATCCGCAGCGCCAAACACTGACAACGAGGAAGGGGGACACGCGTGAAATTGATCGGTGCTGGTTCGAACCCTGACCGGCCGCAGGTTGACCACGACCTCATCTTCACTGTCCCCAACATCCTCACGGTCCTCCGCTTCATGGGGGTCCCGCTGTTCGTGTGGCTCGTTTTGTCGGAGCAGGAGTACGGCTTCGCCGTCCTGGTGCTTGTGATCATGGGCAGCACCGACTGGGTTGATGGCTACATCGCCCGGCGCTTCGACCAGACCTCCAAGCTGGGCCGCATCCTGGATCCCATGGCGGATCGGGCCGCGCTGCTGGCCGTTGCCTTCACGCTGGCGATTGCCGGCGTCGTGCAGTGGTGGTACCTGGCCGCGCTGTTGGTTCCGGACGCCATCCTGGCCATTGCTTCCCTGATCTACTTCCGCAGCCACCCGGACCTTCCAGTGAGCATCATTGGGAAAATCCGCACAGCGCTGTTGCTGCTCGGCACTCCGTTGCTTGTCCTCTCCAAATTGCCCATCCCGTTCACTGAGGTCTACTTCGTAGCCGCTTGGACGTTCCTGGGCTTCGGGCTGCTGGGACACTGGATTGCGGCCTACAACTATTTCTGGGCCATCTTGCGTAAGGGTAAAGAACTGAAAAACGACGACGGCGGACACGGCTGATGGTTTGGCTGGCAGTTTTTCTCGCGCTGCTCGGCGCATTTTTCCTCGCTATCGGCGCCCAGCGGCAGGGCAGCGCGGTCAAGGCCGATACGGGTGGCCTCGCGCTTAGCTCCCATGGCTTCGTGCGTCTCCTGCGCAACCCGCGGTGGATGCTTGGCCTGCTGTTCCTGACCCTGGGTATGGCACTGAATGCCGTCGCCTTGGTGTCTGCGCCCCTCACCGTGGTGCAACCTATTGGTGCCATTGCGCTGGTCATCACCACCGTGGTCAATGCCAAGGACCAGGGCCTGAGCATCAATCGTGCAACGGTGGTGGCCATCAGCGCCTGTGTTACAGGGTCGGCATTGTTCGTCTTGCTGGCAGTGTTCGTCACCCAGGAGAACCACCAGGTCAACGCCGAGGACGAGCTGACAATCGTCCTGCTCCTCGCGCTGGCGGTGGGCGTCTTTGGAACGCTGGCGGTTCTTTTCAAGCACCGGATGAGCGCCTTCGTTTACATCCTCGGGGCCGGCGTCCTGTTCGGCTTCGTGGCCGTGCTGACCCGCATTATCGGCAAGCACCTTCTTGATCCCAACGGGCTGTTCCTGCTCAACGTCCAGTGGTACACCCTCATAGCCATTGTGGCCGCCGGGGGTTGGGATCCTGGTTCGTGCAGAGTGCCTACTCCGGTGGCCCACCGGACCTGGTCATCGCCGGGCTGACTGTTATCGACCCCATGGTGGGCATCGCCATCGGCATTGTGATCCTTGGTGAGCTTCGTCCCGATGTCCACGCCGTGATGGCCATCGCCATGGCTGTGGCCGCTACGCTTGCTATCGTGGGGGTTATTGCCCTGAGCCGGCACCATCCGGAAGTCACCAAACGCAAGAAGGACGCAAAGGCGGCTGCAGCCAAGAAGGCCTAGGGCATAGCTGTACCTTGCGCCGCCGCTGCACGCGGACCGGCAACCCGGCGACACCGCAGTATTGCCACAAGCAGTGCTGTCCGCACCGTGAACATCAGGAGTTCTCCACGTGACCATTCCCGACACCAACAAGCCCCTCACTCTTCTGATTGCTGCGGATACTTACCCGCCGCATGTCAACGGTGCCGCGCAGTTTGGCTACCGCCTGGCCAAGGGAATGACGGCACGAGGACACAACGTCCACGTGTTGGCCTGCCGTCCGGACACGGGCAAGAGCTTTACGGAGTTCCGCGACGAAGCTACTGTTCACCGGCTCCGTTCCCATGGCGTTTTCACCCATGAGTACTTCCGCATTTGCTTCCCGTGGGAAATCAAGAAGGAAATCAGCCTGCTGTTCGACAAAGTCCAACCGGACGTCGTCCACATCCAAAGCCATTACATGATTGGCGAGCAGGTCCTGTACGAGGCCGTGAAGCGTGGCATCCGGGTTGTTGCCACCAACCACTTCATGCCGGAAAACCTGAATCCCTTCCTGCCGTTCCCGCAGTGGTTCAAGGACATCGTTGGCCGCATCTCCTGGAAGGACATGGGCAAGGTGATGAGCCAGGCCGATGTGGTCACCACGCCCACTCCACTCGCTGCCAAGGCCATGCACCAGCACGCGTTCCTGCGTAAGGTCCTGCCGCTCTCCAACGGCATTGATTCCTCGGCTTATGAACTCCAGCCCGGTGAGACCATCGAGCCGCATGCCAACCCCACGGTGCTGTTTGCCGGACGTCTGGCCGAAGAAAAGCATGTCAACGTCCTGATCGACGCCGTGGCCAAGACGTCCCCGGCGTTGAACGTGCACCTGGAGATTGTTGGGGGCGGCGAAGTCCGGCCTGCCCTTGAGGCGCAGGTAGCGAAGCTGGGGCTGGGCGACAGGGTCAGGTTCCTCGGACTCGCTAGCGACGAAGACTTGCGCGAGGCCTACATCAAGGCCGACATTTTCTGCATGCCCGGAACAGCCGAGCTCCAGTCACTGGTGACCCTGGAAGCCATGTCTGCTTCCACTCCGGTGCTGCTGGCCAACGCCATGGCCCTGCCGCATCTGGTCCGTGATGGTGAGAACGGCTATCTCTTCACGCCGAACAACAGTGATGAACTGGCAGCCAAGATCACCCAGCTGGTGGAGCTTCCCAAGCATGAGCTGGAAGCCATGGGCAAGCTGAGCCGCGAGATGGTGGAGCCCCACAGCATCAACGGCACGCTCCAGACGTTCGAGGACCTCTACCGCGGGGCTTCCTATGAGGACATGGTGGTGTGACAAAAGCACTCCCCGGCACCTACTAGAATTGCTGGAGTGCTTTGCCCGGAACTGCTGCTTTGCGGTGGCTCTTCCGGGCGTCACGGGGCTATAGCTCAGCTGGTTAGAGCGCGGGACTCATAATCCTAAGGTCCTCGGTTCAAGTCCGAGTAGCCCTACATTTCACGCAAGAGCCGTGGCCGACAATCCATGATTGTCGGCCACGGCTCTTTTGCGTTCCCCCTGGGTGCGGTAAGTTACTCCTCAGTAACTTAGTCTTGGTCGCAGGTGACCACCCTTGAAGGAGCGAACATGTCCAACGCTGCATTCGACGCCACCAACCTTCCGTATGCCGACGGCGACTTCTATGCCTTTGAGCAGATGCTGACAGGCAAAGAGCAGGATCGCCTGGCCGAGGTCCGCGAATTCCTGGCCCGCGAGGTCAAACCAATCGCCGTGGATTGCTGGAACCGTGGCGAGTTCCCCATGGATCTCATTCCCAAGCTCGGCGAACTGGACCTTGTCAGCCCTGTCCGCCGCCAGGGGTACTCCAACCTGTTCGCCGGAATGCTCCATGCGGAGGTGACCCGGGCGGATGCTTCCATTGCTACCTTCATGGGTGTCCACGACGGCTTGTTCACCGGCTCCATTGAAGCCCTCGCTTCCCAGGAGCAGAAGGACGCCTGGCTCCCGGATATCTACTCACTGAAGAAGATCGGCGCTTTCGGCCTCACCGAACCGTTGGGCGGCTCTGATGTTGCCGGCGGCACCCGGACCACGGCCCAGCGCGACGGCGACACCTGGATCCTCAACGGCGCCAAGCGCTGGATCGGCAACGCTACTTTCTCCGACTGGGTGGTCATCTACGCCAAGGACGTGGCCGACAACCAGGTGAAGGCGTTCTTGGTGGACACCGCGCTGCCCGGCTTCTCTGCGAGCAAGATCGAGAACAAGATCTCCCTTCGTACGGTCCAGAACGCGGACATCACCCTGGATAACGTGGTGGTGCCGGACTTCTTCAAACTTGCCAACGGCAACAGCTTCCGGGACACCAACAAGGTCCTCAAAGTCACGCGTTTGGCAGTCGCTTGGCAGGCAGTGGGGCTTCAAATGGCAGCCTTCGACGTCGCCCGCAGCTACGCCGTCGAGCGTCAGCAGTTCGGACGGCCGCTGGCGGCTTTCCAGTTGGTGCAGAACCAGCTGGTCCAGATCCTCGGGAACACCGTTGCTTCCATGGGCATGATGGTCCGTCTGGCCCAACTCGAAGACGCAGGTGTAGCCAAGGACGAGCAGTCAGCCTTGGCCAAGGCCTTCACCACCGCACGCATGCGCGAAAGCGTCGCCCTGGGCCGCAGCATCCTGGGCGGCAATGGGATCGTCACGGACTATGGGATGGCCAAGATCTTCTCCGATGCCGAGGCCATTTACTCCTACGAAGGCACGCACGAGATCAACACGCTGGTCACCGGCCGGGCCATCACGGGCGTCTCGGCCATCGTCTAAATAGTCCGCTGACCGGGGTGGTGTCCCGGATGGGTGGGGACTCAGTAGAGCGGGAGCAGGATTGACGGGCGCAGGTCCGACACGAAGCCCAGCGGGTTCAGGTAGACCTCGCCCCGGCGAACACCCCAATGCAGGCAGGTACTGACACCGCAATGTCCGGGTTCCACGGTCCCTATGGCCTTGCCCTTGCGGACGACGTCGCCGGCTTTGAGTTCGCTGGTCACGGGTTCGAAGCTGCTTTTGAGGCCATCGCCGTGATCGATGGTCAGTACCGGACGATCCACCACGACGCCGGCAAAGGTCACCACGCCGTCCGACGGCGCGGTGACCTTTCCGCCGTCGGACGCTGGTCCCACATCCACGCCCCGATGGCCACTCAGCCACGGTTTGTCCGGGGGATCGAAGATCCGAAGCACGCCGGGTTTGGGGGAGAGTGGCCAACTCCACCGGGCGGACGCCGGATCCGGCGCAGCCGGCACGGATGCGCCAAGTGCGCCCGCAGCCATTGCCACGGTAGCCAGCAGGGTCGTCAAGGACTTTGCGAGGGTCATGGACCAAGCCTTCCGGGGAGCCCGCGGCGGGTCGATCCCCGGTCTTTCGTATGTGGACAACGGGCTGCGATGGCGGTCAAACAGGTGGGGTCGCTGTAGTACACTTGGTGGAGCAGTTTGCTGTGCCCTCAAGCTTGTTCAGGAACATGTCTCATTCAGATATGTGAGGGTCCCAGGCTGACTACGCGTATCCAGCCCTCCACCAGCGAAGCCACGTGGCTTCAGGCTGCGGAGGATTGTGCCTCTTGCGGTCCGGACAAGCCTTTGGCTTCACTCCGGATGAGAAGCGCAATGGATGCCAGGAGCCGCGCCCATCCGGGCAAAGGCTAAACAACCGTCAACTATTGGCAGGGTAAGAGCAGCCCCATGGGCTCTCTCATGAATGACCTGCCGGAAGGAGCGTCGGCATGCCCGTCGTAACTATGCGCCAGCTGCTTGACAGCGGCGTCCACTTTGGACACCAGACCCGTCGTTGGAACCCGAAGATGAAGCGATTCATCTTCACGGAGCGCAACGGCATCTACATCATTGACCTCCAGCAGTCGCTGTCCTACATCGACCGCGCCTACGAGTTCGTCAAGGCTACTGTCGCCCACGGCGGCACCGTCCTGTTCGTCGGCACCAAGAAGCAGGCTCAGGAAGCAATTGCCGAGCAGGCTACCCGTGTTGGCCAGCCGTACGTCAACCAGCGTTGGTTGGGCGGTATGCTCACCAACTTCCAGACCGTCGCCAAGCGCATCCAGCGCATGAAGGAACTCGAAGAGATCAACTTCGACGACGTCGCAGGCTCGGCTTACACCAAGAAGGAGCTCCTGCTCCTCAAGCGCGAACTCACCAAGCTTGAGTCCAACCTCGGTGGTATCCGCAACCTGACCAAGGCTCCCTCGGTTCTGTGGGTTGTTGACACCAAGAAGGAACACCTTGCTGTTGACGAAGCCAAGAAGCTGAACATCCCGGTTGTTGCCATCCTGGACACCAACTGCGATCCCGACGAAGTTGACTTCCCGATCCCGGGTAACGACGACGCCATCCGCTCCGTCAACCTGCTGACCCGCGTTGTTGCCGACGCTGTAGCTGAGGGCCTCATCGCCCGCAACCAGCGCGCAACGGGCACCACCGAGGCTCCGGAAGAGCCGCTGGCTGAGTGGGAGCGCGAGCTCCTCGAAGGCAGCAAGGCCGAAGAAGCAGCGGCAACCGAGGCTCCGGCGGCAGAAGCTCCCGCAGCTGAGGCTCCGGCAGCAGAAGCTCCCGCAGCTGAGGCTCCCGAAGCAACTGAAGCTGCAGCCGGCGAAGCCGAAGCAGCCAAGTAAATCTGGACCTTCCCTGATGCCGCAAACAGCATCGGGGGCAACTGACAGGATGGCAGCTCACATGGTGGGCGGCCGTCCTGTCAGTCCGTAAACACACAAATTCTAGACAGAGGGGTTCACATGGCGAACTACACTGCTGCTGACATCAAGGCCCTGCGCGAGCGCACCGGCGCCGGCATGATGGACGTCAAGAAGGCTCTTGACGAAGCTAACGGTGACGCCGAGAAGGCCATCGAGATCATCCGCATCAAGGGCCTCAAGGGCGCTACCAAGCGCGAAGGCCGTTCGACTGCTGAAGGCCTGGTTGCTGCCAAGGTCAACGGCGGCGTTGGCGTAATGATCGAGGTCAACTGCGAAACTGACTTCGTTGCCAAGGCTGACAAGTTCATCCAGCTGGCTGACAAGGTCCTCAACGTTGCAGTCGAGTCCGGCGCAGCCGATCTCGAGACCCTGCTGGCCACCGAGGTCGACGGCAAGCCGTTGTCCGAGGTTGTTGTCGAAGAGGGCGCTGTCCTCGGCGAAAAGGTTGTTGTCCGTCGTATCTCCCGCGTTGAGGGAACCACGGTTGACGCCTACCTGCACAAGACGTCCAAGGACCTCCCGGCCCAGGTCGGCGTCCTGTTCGCTGTTGACGGTGAAGGCGAAGCCGCTGCCACCGCCGCGCACGACATCGCTGTCCACGTTGCAGCCATGGCTCCGAACTACCTGACCCGCGACGACGTTCCGGCCGAACTGGTCGAGTCCGAGCGACGCATCGCCGAAGAGACCGCCAAGGCTGAAGGCAAGCCCGAAGCTGCTCTTTCGAAGATCGTTGAAGGCCGCGTTACGGGCTTCTACAAGGGCGAAGTTCTGGTTGACCAGGCATTCGCCAAGGATTCCAAGAAGACTGTTGCACAGGTCCTCGAAGAAGCCGGCGTCAAGGCAACCGCAGTAACCCGTTTCCGCGTAGGAAACTAGTAATTCATGAAAAGGGGTGGTCACTTCGGTGGCCGCCCCTTTTTCATGCACCCGTCCGGGTAGTACCTGCGCGGACCCACAGCACGATAATCTAGCCAGAGTCCACCAACGGGAGGCACCATGGAAACCGTCAACACTGCAATCCAGCCCGAGAAGACCCGCCGACGTGTACTTCTGAAACTTTCCGGTGAGGTCATCGGCGGAG
The DNA here is from genome assembly GCF_002224285.1 of Arthrobacter sp. YN. Taxonomy (GTDB): domain Bacteria; phylum Actinomycetota; class Actinomycetes; order Actinomycetales; family Micrococcaceae; genus Arthrobacter. The sequence continues at coordinate 1,733,317 of NZ_CP022436.1, forward strand.
GCAAGCTCGGCGTCGATCCTGAAACCGTCCGGGCCATCGCCAAGCAGATCGCCGCAGCTGTCTCCGACGTCGAGGTGGCAATCGTCGTAGGTGGAGGTAACTTCTTCCGCGGCGCAGAGCTGTCGCAGAGCGGCATGGACCGTTCCCGCGCCGACTACATGGGCATGCTCGGCACGGTCATGAACTGCCTGGCCCTGCAGGACTTCCTGGAGCAGGCAGGCGTTGAAACCCGCGTCCAGAGCGCCATCACGATGGGCCAGGTTGCCGAGGCCTACATTCCCCGCCGTGCCATCCGCCACATGGAGAAGGGCCGCGTCGTCATCTTCGGTGCAGGCGCCGGACTGCCCTACTTCTCCACTGATACCGTGGCAGCCCAGCGTGCCCTCGAAGTCCATGCCGACGTGGTCCTCATGGCCAAGAGCGGTGTGGATGGCGTCTACACTGCCGATCCCAAGAAAGACCCCACAGCCGAGAAGCTGGATGTCCTCAGCTACGACGACGCCCTGCGCCGGGACATCCGCGTCATGGACCAGACGGCCATGACCATGTGCAAGGACAACAAACTGTCCATGGTGGTCTTCGGCATGGAAGGCGAGGGCAACGTTACCCGTGCCATCCTCGGCGAGACGCTGGGAACCCGGGTTACTCCCTAGCAAGGGCTAGGATATTTCTAGGACCTTCCGCCTCTCACGGCGGATCTTTACTGTGCACTGCGGCCTGCATGAGGGCAGCAACTTATTTCTGAGGAGAAACCCGTGATCGAAGAGACCTTGCTCGAAGCCGGCGAAAAGATGGACAAGGCGGTTGAGGTAGCCAAGGACGATTTCGCCACGATCCGTACGGGTCGGGCGAACCCCGGTCTCTACAACAAGGTGATTGTCGAGTACTACGGCACCCCCACGCCGCTCCAGCAGTTGGCTTCCTTCGGTGTTCCCGACGCCCGGACCATCCTCATCACGCCCTACGACAAAACCGCTCTGCGCGACATTGAGAAGGCGTTGAGCGATTCCGAGGTTGGTGCCAACCCCTCGAACGACGGCAACGTCATCCGCGTGACCATTCCTGAACTCACCAAGGAGCGTCGCAAGGAGTACGTCAAGATTGTCAAGGGCAAGGGTGAGGATGCCAAGGTCTCCATCCGCAGCATCCGCCGCAAGGCAAAGGACACCCTGGACAAGCTCGTCAAGGACGGCGAAGCCGGCGAAGATGAGGGTGCCCGCGCTGAGAAGGAGCTCGACGCCCTGACCAAGCAGCACGTTGACAGCATCGACGAGCTGCTCAAGCGCAAGGAAGCCGAGCTGCTCGAGGTCTGATGAACCAGGCTGAGCCGGCACCCGCTGGACGGGTCCCGACACGCGATACCCCTCAGCGCGCCAGGCGCGTACGGACGAACCCCACGCCAAAGGCCGGCCGGAACCTCCCGGCGGCCATCGGCGTCGGGCTTTCCATGCTTTTGGCGGTTTTGGGCGGACTGCTTTTCCTCCCCTTGGGATTCGTCCTGCTCACCACGGCATTTGCTGTGTTGGGTGTGTGGGAAGTTTTCCGGGCCCTCGAAGCCCAGGGCACCAGGATGCCGATCATCCCCGTGATGGTTGGCAGCCTGGTGATGCCGGTATCGGCCTATTTTGGCGGCCTTGAAGGTTTGCTGTTCACCATGACGGCGAGTTCCGTGGCCGTCCTGCTGTGGCGCTCCATCGAGAGCGCCGCTGGAGCGCCGCGGAGCGTGTTCGCCGGTGTGTTCACCCTGGCGTGGATTCCTTTCCTCATCAGCTTCGCGTCGCTGTCCTTGCACACCACCAGCGGCCCCACCCCTGTGGGCTTTTGGCCGGACGGGATCCCCGAAGGGGCATGGCAGATTGCGTCCATGCTGCTGTTGGTTGTTTCCAACGACACGTTTGGGTACATCGTTGGGGCGTCCTTCGGGAAGCACCCCATGGCTCCAAAAATCAGTCCCAAAAAGTCGTGGGAGGGTTTCGCGGGGTCGGTGGGTGGAGCCATGCTGATTGGCGTCCTGGCCTGTATCTTCCTCCTCGACAAGCCCTGGTGGGTGGGCTTGCTCCTGGCCGTTGGCATGGTGGCCGCAGCTACGGCAGGCGACCTCGCCGAGTCCATGGTCAAACGTGAACTGGGCGTCAAGGACATGAGCAGTATCCTGCCTGGCCACGGTGGCGTCATGGACCGCCTGGACTCCATTGTGTTCGCGGCCCCTGTAGCCTATGTTCTGTTCGCGCTGCTCAGCGGCGTCTGACAATCAACGAAGGAAAATTAGTGTCCGTGGATATTCGACGCCAGATTCCCGCAACGTTCGATCGCGTGGAGCGCAGCAAGTACGGCTATAACGCCAAACAAGTTGACGAGTTCCTCCAGCGTGCCAGGACATCGTTCGAGAACCCCGTGGGTACCGCTGACCAGGTGGCCAGCGTGGACGTGCGGGACGTGGCCTTTGATCCCGTCAAAGGTGGGTACGACGCCCATAGCGTGGACGCCGCCCTGGACCGTCTCGAGGATGCATTTGCACGCCGCGAGCGTGACGACCTGATCAGCCAGCAGGGCGAAGAAGCCTGGCTGCGCCAGATCGGCAAACTCTCCGGCATCCTGCGGGGCCGCCTTCACCGGCCCGATGGCGAGCGGTTCCGTCGACCTTCCAGTAGGCGGGCGCGCAGCTACAACATCCAGGACGTGGACGCCCTGTGTGCTGAACTGGTGGGATACCTTGAGCACGACCAGGTCCTGAGCGTGGACACTGTCCGCCGGGCCGTGTTCCGGGCGGCCAAGGGCGATGAAGGCTACGAAGAAGCCCAGGTGGACGCTTTCCTGGCCCGCGCCGTAGAGCTCATGGCGGCCATCGACTAATCCACACCCCGCTCATCGGGCGGGCTAGTGAGTGCTGGGGGAAACAGGCGGGTTGTTCTTCCACACTGCCATGTAGCGTCTGTGGCCGCGTGCCAGCGACGTGCCGAAGAAGGCCAGGGCGACCAGGACGGCCACGGGGACTGCCACCACGGGGGGAAGCCCGGCTGTCAGGAGTGCCGATCCCAGCAGCAGGGCGATCAAGGCCGAGTTGACGAACCCCATGAAGACCATGCTGCTGCCAGCGACCTGGCTGAAGTCCGTCCGAACGCCCAGGAAGTAATACGTCCTTTTGGCGCCTTCTTCGTCATCGTGGGCGCCGGCCATCAGGTACGGCCTTATGCCGGGATCCATGTCGACGTAGGCCGCCCGCAAGCGGTTCATCGCCAGGACGTACATCAGGTCCTCCATGCCCACACTCATGACGCGGACGTGAGTGAGCAGGCCAACCACAAGGTCGATACTGAGGACGGTCAGCGCGAAGGCCCTGAAGGCATCTGAAAACTGTGTGGCGTTACCCACCAGCGCCACACTCAACAGGCTTGCCGAAGTGAAGGTCAGGAACATGCTGATGCGGGTGAGGACTTCTCCTTGGGTGGTACTGCGTGAGGCGAGCAGGCTCCAGTGTTCGGTGGCCAGCAATTGCGCGCGGACACTCGGTGACAACTCCGTCGGTCTTGCCGGCGGCTCTGGGCTTGAGGCGCCCGGTTCCTCGGACATGGCGTCATTGTCCACCCTGGCTGCTGCGCGGACAACAGGCCGGGCCTAGCGCTCGGTGACCACCGGCCGCTCCGGAACGTGCAGCCGCGACATGACGCGGTTCACAGACGCCGGCACACGGCTTTTCGTTGCAAGGGAAACGACCACCGTCACCGCGAACGCTGCCGGAACGCTCCACGCCGCCGGCTGGGCAAGCCACGCGGGTGCGTTTCCTGATCCCATGAGCGTACCCACCACCATGGCACCACCGCAGAGGAGTGCACCGGTCAGCATTCCGGCAATCGCACCGGCGTCGGTCAGGCCGCGCCACCAGATTCCCAGGAGCAGGACCGGGCAGATGGTGGAGGCCGTGAACGCGAAGACCAGGCCAACGCTCCCGGCAAGGGCCAGGGTGTCGGTCATCAAGGCAAAGCCCAACGGCACGACGGCGGCCAGCACCGCTGCGAGGCGGAAGCCCTTGACGCTTCCGCCGAAGAGGTCCTGGCTGATGACGCCTGACAGCGAAACCACCAACCCTGAGGTGGTGGACAGGAAAGCGGCGAAGGCTCCGGCGACGACGAGGGCGGAGAGAAGGTCTCCGGCGGTGCCCCCTATCAGCTTGCCGGGGAGCAGAAGGACCAAGGCATCGGCCTGGCCGGACTGTGCGAGTTCGGGCGCGAACATTCGTCCCACCGCGCCGGACACGGTGGGAAAAAGATAAAAGACGGAGAGCAGGCCCAGCACAATGAGTGTTGTTCTGCGGGCGGATTGCCCGTCCGGGTTGGTGTAGAACCGCACCAGGACGTGGGGCAGGCCCAGGGTTCCGAAGAGCAACGCCACCAACAGGGAAATGTGCTGGTACGCGCCGGCGGAGGCCTGGCCGGTGGGGTTGATGGGAAGCGGCGCCTGGGGTGCCGTTCCGTTACCGGCCAGCACCAGCAGCACGAAGACCACCGGAACTGCCAGGGCAGTCAGTTTCAACCAATATTGGAACGCCTGGACAAACGTGATGGAACGCATGCCACCTGCCACCACGGTGAGGCACACCACCACAACAACCGCCGTCGAACCTACCCACGACGGCAGTCCGGTGGTGATGCGGATGGTGAGCGCCGCCCCGTGGAGTTGCGGGACGATGTACAGCCAGCCAACGGCAACCACCACCAGGCTGGTCACGCGGCGGACCAGCGCCGAATCCAGGCGGGCTTCGGTGAAGTCGGGAATGGTGTAGGCGCCTGAACGACGGAGGGGAGCGGCGACAAAGAGCAACAGCATCAAGTAACCGGCGGTGTAGCCCACGGGGAACCAGAGCGCGTCCGTTCCCGAGAGCAGGATCAGTCCGGCCACGCCCAGAAAGCTGGCGGCGGACAGGTACTCGCCGCCGATTGCAGAGGCATTCCACCAGGGCGGGACGGTTCGCGAGGCCACGTAGAAGTCGCCGGTTGTCCGCGAGATGCGCAGACCGTAGAAGCCGATGACTGCTGTCGCCAGCGACACGGCAAGGAACGCGAAAAGGCCCACAGCCGGGTTCATTTGTCCTCCACCAGGTCCCTGTAGCGGGCCTCGTTGCGGGCCGCCGCGCGGTTGTACAGCCAGGCGCTCAAACCAATCACCGGGTAGATGCCGGCGCCCAGCACCATCCAGTCCAGTGGGATGCCGAATATCCGTGTTTCTGCCACGCCAGGCCCATACACCAGGAACAATGCGATCACCACGAGGATGATCAGGAAGCAACAGGCCACCACCAGCGCCAAGCGCAATTGCGAGCGGATCAGGGACCGGATGAAGAGCTTGCCGGCGTCGGAGTCTTCGGCGACCTCGCGCGGGTAGGGCAGCCGGCCGGGAGCCGCGGTGGCCAATTGGCGGGGCGCCGTCACCCGGACGCGCGTCATCCCTGCGGCCGGATGCGCGTGGACTGCAGCTTGTCCCGGACAGAGGGCAGGTGGCGTCGGCTGATGGGCAATTCAGCTCCGGCCACGGCTACGCTGGGACCCGTCGCAGACAACTTGAGGTGCTGGACGTGGTTCAGGGCGATCAGGTACGAGCGGTGGATCCGGATGAACCCTGCCTCTGCCCACTTCTGTTCAAGGTCGCTGAGGGGAACCCGGATGAGATAGCTTGCTTCGGCTGTGTGCAGCCTCGCGTAATCGCCCTGGGCCTGGACGTAGGTGACATCGTCCCGGCGGATCATGCGGGTGGTGCTGCCGAGGTCCACAGTGATCATCTCCGGTGCAGGGGTGCCTTCCTTGATCAGGTCACTGATTCGGTCCACGGAACGGGACAGCCGTTCCGCGCGCAGCGGCTTGAGCAGGTAGTCGATCGCGGCGAGGTCGAAAGCTTCCAGCGCGCACTCTTCATCAGCGGTGACAAAAACGACGGCGGGCGGATGGCTGCTGCGGGCAATGGCCCGTGCGATGTCCAGGCCAGACAATGCCGGCATATGGATGTCGAGGAACACGGCGTCGACGGACTCCGTTTCCAGGGTCCGCAGCGCCTCAGCTCCGGAGGAGGCGCGGTGGATGGCACCAATCCGTTCATCCCGTCCCAGCAGGAAGGCAAGCTCCTCCACGGCGGGAAGTTCGTCATCAGCGACGAGCACGTTGATCATGTTTAAAGACTAACCGCCACCTCAGGCGTCATGACCGGGCTGGGATTTGGGTACCCGCATGGTGATCAGGGTTCCTTCTCCGGGAGCAGTGTCGATGACCAGCCCGTGCTCGTCCCCGTACACCTGGCGCAAGCGGGCATCCACGTTGCGCAGTCCCACGTGGATCCCATCCGTGTGCCCGGCCAGCACTGATCGCAGGTGCTCAGGGTCCATACCCACGCCGTCGTCCTCGATGGTTACTTCAGCGAACGCACCGGAGTCGTTGGCGCAGATGGTGATATGGCCCGGACCCTCCTTGGCTTCAAGCCCGTGCCGGACCGCGTTCTCCACCAAAGGTTGCAGGCTGAGGAACGGGATGACAGTGCTGAGGACCTCGGGGGCGATCCTCAGGCTCACCTGGACGCGTTCGCCGAAGCGTGCCCGTTCCAACAGAAGATAACGGTCGATGCAGCGCAGTTCCTCGGCCAAAGTGGTGAAGTCGCCGTGGCGCCGGAAGGAGTACCGGGTGAAGTCGGCGAACTCCACCACCAACTCCCGGGCCCGGGCGGGGTCGGTGTTGATGAACGAGGCGATGGCATTGAGGGAGTTGTAGATGAAATGCGGGCTGATTTGGGCACGCAGCGCCCTGACCTCAGCCTCCATCAGCAAGGTTCGGGAGGCTTCGAGTTCCGTCAGTTCCAGCTGGGCGGCAATCCAGTCGGCCACCTCGCTGGTGGCCCTGACCAGCCCGGCACCGGCCGCCGGGGCCAGGGCTGCCACCGAGCCGACCACCCTGGAACCGGAGCGGATAGGAGCAATCACGGCACTGAAGTCATGGTTTCCATGCTCGGCTTTGCCAGTGGTCCGATGACCGGCGTCGGGTACCACCGCGGTTCTGCCAGTGGCCAGGACCTCGGCAGCAAGACGCATCAACGATGGCCTGAGTTCCTCGGCTGTACCGTCCCACGCGAGCACAGAATCGGTGTCCGTGATGGCCAAGGCATCGCAGCCCAGCAGTACGCGCAGCTGCTTACTCGCTTTCGCCGCACCGGCCGGTTGGAGGCCGCCACGGAGATGCTGCCCGGCCCGGGAGGCCGCGTGCAAAGTGTTGTAGGTGGCCCGTTCAGCGTCGGTGCCCAAGTCCCGGAAGGAACGCATCACCTTCAGCCCAACACCCACAACGACGGCGATGGCCAGCACGATCACGGCGATGGCGGCGGCGGTGAACAGCGGGGAGTCGGGCATAAGGCCAGCGTAGCCGGATGCCCCTCCACCTCGGTCCGATGCCACGGAAGGTGGTTCACATCCCACCGTTTGGCGCAGCACCGCAACCGCTGAGCGATGGCAGCGCGCGATGCTCTGGAACAGGCACCGGGCGGCGTTCGATAGTGATTGCAGTCACATTGGCAAGGCGTGTGGAGCTGGTGTGGACACATCACAATCAGGAGGAACCATGGGTAATGAGGCCCAAACCCAGGACGAAAAAGCGTCCGTGGACTTCCAGGAAGTTCAACAGACGGAACGGTTCAAGACACTGCGCAAGCGGCACCGCAGCTTTGTCTTCCCGATGGCAGTCGTATTCCTGCTCTGGTATTTCGCATATGTTCTTTTGGCCGACTACGCGGTGGGCTTCATGTCCATCAAAGTATGGGGCAACATCAACGTCGGGCTGATCCTTGGCCTGCTGCAGTTCGTCACTACCTTCGGCATCACGGCATGGTACGTGAGCTACTCCAACAGGAAGCTGGACCCCATCGCTGCTGAAATCCGCAACGAGATCGAGGGCCATGAATTTGATAAGGACGGCAATGTGATCAGCGGGGGAGTCAAATGAACACCATGGTCCCGGCAGCAGTCAACGTCGAAGCGCTGAAAGACACCACCCTGCTCAACATGGGCATTTTCGCCCTCTTCGTGGCGGTCACCATGGTGATCGTCTTCCGGGCCAGCCGGAACAACAAGACCGCAGCCGATTACTACGCAGCAGGCCGATCGTTTACTGGTTCGCAGAACGGCACGGCCATCGCCGGAGACTACCTGTCGGCGGCATCCTTCCTCGGCATCACCGGCGCCATCGCCATCAACGGCTACGACGGCTTCCTGTACTCCATCGGCTTCCTCGTCGCCTGGCTCGTCGCTTTGCTCCTGGTGGCTGAATTGCTCCGCAACACCGGCAAGTTCACCATGGCTGACGTTCTGTCCTTCCGCTTGCGTCAGCGCCCTGTCCGGATTGCGGCTGCCCTCTCCACCTTGGCCGTCTGCTTCTTCTACCTCCTCGCCCAGATGGCAGGAGCAGGCAGCCTGATTTCGCTCCTGCTGGGCATCAGCGACTGGGGCGGTCAGGCCTTGGTGATCATCGTCGTCGGGGCCTTGATGATCATGTACGTACTGATCGGCGGCATGAAGGGCACCACCTGGGTGCAGATCATCAAAGCCATCCTGCTCATTGCCGGTGCAGGGGTCATGACAGCCATGGTGCTTGCGATCTACGGTTTCAACCTGTCCAGCCTGCTGGGCTCCGCAGCTGAAGCCGCCAACAACCCGGCCATCCTGAACCCCGGGCTGCAGTATGGAAAGACCGAAACGTCCAAGCTCGACTTCATGTCCCTCGGGCTTGCCCTGGTCCTCGGTACAGCCGCACTGCCGCACGTGCTGATGCGCTTCTACACTGTCCCGACAGCCAAGGAAGCCCGCAAGTCCGTGGTCTGGGCGATCTGGCTGATCGGCCTGTTCTACCTCTTCACCCTGGTGCTGGGCTACGGTGCAGCAGCCCTGGTGGGGGCGGAAACCATCAAATCCGCACCCGGCGGCGTCAACTCTGCCGCACCTCTGCTGGCCTTCCACCTGGGTGGCCCGTTGCTCCTGGGCTTCATTTCGGCGGTTGCCTTCGCCACCATCCTGGCGGTGGTGGCCGGTCTGACCATCACGGCGGCTGCATCCTTCGCCCACGACATCTACGCAAATGTCATTGCCAAGGGCAAAGCGGATGCAGTCACCGAGGTGAAGGTGGCCCGTCGGACGGTACTGGTGATCGGCGTGCTTGCCATCCTGGGCGGCATCTTTGCCAACGGCCAGAACGTGGCCTTCCTGGTGGCGCTCGCCTTCGCAGTTGCAGCCTCGGCGAACCTGCCCACCATCGTCTACTCCCTGTTCTGGAAGAAGTTCACCACCCAGGGCGCAGTCTGGAGCATGTATGGCGGTTTGGCTGCGGCCATCCTGCTCATCACGTTCTCACCCGTGGTGTCGGGCGCCAAGACGTCCATGATCCCCGGAGCGAACTTCGCCCTGTTCCCGCTGAGCAACCCGGGCATCGTGTCCATCCCGTTGGCCTTCTTCCTGGGATGGCTCGGAACCGTTCTGGACAAGCGGCGCGAAGATCCGGCCAAGCAGGCGGAAATGGAAGTGCGCTCGCTGACCGGCGTCGGTGCCGAGAAGGCAGTAGACCACTAGCACCGGCTCGAACAAAGTCACTACCCAAAAGGAAGGCTCCTCCTGTGAACAACGTGCAGGGGGAGCCTTCCTTTTGGGTGTCGGCCGGTTCCCCTTCAGGCTTCGCCTATTTCTTGGGACTGAGCTTACTTCTTCAGGCTGAGCCACTCCGTCAGCTGTTCCAGCGGCCAGGTGGTGACAATCCGTTCTTCGGGGACGCCCAAGGCTTCGGCACGTTCTGCACCGTATTGCAGGAAGTCGAGTTGGCCAGGAGCATGGGCATCACTGTCGATGCTGAACAGGCAGCCGGCGTCCAAGGCCATCTTGATGAGGTTGTCCGGTGGGTCTTGACGCTCGGGACGGGAGTTGATTTCGACGGCGACGCCCCACTCCGCGCACTCCTTGAAGACTCTCGCGGCATCGAACTCGGACTCGGGCCGGGTACCCCGTGATCCCTGGACTAGCCGACCGGTGCAATGTCCCAGGACATTGGTGTGGGGATCGCTGATGCCGCCCAACATCCGGGTGGTCATGGTCTTTTTGTCGGACCGGAGTTTGGAGTGGACACTGGCCACCACCACGTCCAGTTGGCCCAACATGTGGGGAGTCTGGTCCAGGGTTCCGTCTTCGAGGATGTCCACTTCAATGCCTTTGAGGAGGCGGAAGCCGTCCTTGGATGAGTTGATTCCCTCCACGACGCCGAGTTGCTTCTCAAGCCGCTCCACGCTCAGTCCATTGGCGATGGTGAGATTGGGGGAGTGATCGGTGAGGGCAAGATACTCGCGGCCGAGGGTCCGTGCCGCTGCTACCATGGATTCGATGGGGGAGCCGCCGTCGGACCAGTTGCTGTGGCTGTGTAGATCGCCGCGCAGTGCCGACCGAAGCGTGTCTCCTCCGGAGGCCAACGATTCCGTGCCACGTTCGCGCAGGTCCGCAAGGTACTCGGGGATCCGGTCTTCGAGGGCTTGTGTGATGACTTCGGCGCTGCGGCTGCCGACGCCTTTGAGGCTGGTGATCCTCCCGGTCCCCACAAGCTTCGCCAGCTCTTCGGGCGAAAGCTGCCGCACGGCGTCGGCCGCTTTCCGGAAGGCCTGGACCTTGAAGGTGGGGGCTTGGCTGCGTTCGAGCCAAAAGGAGATTTCGTCGAGCGCCTCTATGGGATCCATGGCTCCATGATCCACGAACCAGGCGCACCATCAACAGTGGGCAGTGTCAATGGTGCGCCGGTCGGTCGCCGTCAACTAGTGGTGGCGACCCGGGTCCAGGGCGGGATTGGAGCCCTGGCCGTTTTCTCCGTGCGGGGCCTGGCCGTGCTCGCCATGAGGGACAGCGTGCTGTCCTGCCATCGAGGCGGCCAGTCCCGGTGTTGCCACTGAAGCAACAACGACGGCGGCTCCGAACGCGGCTGCCAGAAGCCGCCCGGTCCTTGGCTGGCCGTGGGCGCCGCCGTCGTTGGTCTTGTGCTGCCGCCTCAGCCAGCCGGCTCCGGCAAGTGCCATGAGCGTCAGGCCGAGGGCGGCAAAGTGGCTCACGTCCAGTGAGCGCTGGGAGCTGATCCCGGTAACTGTGACTGCGAGGTGCGCAGCAGCAGAAACGGCGAGGACAGGAAGCGCGAACCGTGCGAAGTCCAGGGCGTTGCGGTGCAACCCCCGCAGGGACCAGGCCAAGAAGGCCAGGCCCGCCGCAAGGGTTGCCACGCCGGCAACCACCATCCCGGCGGTCGCTGATGCTGTTCCGGTGAGATATCCGGCGGCAAGGGAAAGCTCAACCATCCCGGCGGCCATCGCTGCGAAGTACACGAACAGGAGGGTCGCTGCGTTCAGCGTGGGGTGGTATCTGCGTTCCATGGTTCTTGCCGTCCTCTCGCTGCTTTACTCGGTGATCAGGCGGATCAGGCGTGGGCGGAAGCTACGGTTGCCTTGTCCTGGGACAGGGCAACACCCAGCAGGACCACAGCGCTGGCGAGGTGCAGCACATTGTCTGCGCCGTTGAGGGCGATGATGTTCAGGGACGAACCCACCAGGAAGAGTCCGAGGATACCCACCAGCAGGTACACACCGCCTACTGCCGTGTTGACTGATTTGGACAGCGTGACGCTGTTCATGCCGGCGTACAGAAGGGCGGCGCCGATGGCCAGGTGGATGATGTTGTGAAGCGGGTTCACGGCGAAGATGATCAAGTTGGCGCCTTCGGTGGCGAAGAAGCCGATTCCCGAGGTGACAAAGAATCCGAGCACGCCTACCAGGAGGTAGACGGCTCCGAAGATGGTGGCGATCAGGCGATTGGGCGAAGTACGCATGGTCCGAACCTTCCGGTGATGGCCGGATATTCCGGCCGTCCTGCTGAGCCCCGGGTGGGGCTCTCAAGCAGTGATTCGGACCATAAGCGCAGGTGGATGGGTGGTGGTACGGAAATTCTTTCCGGCGGCTAGGGGCGGAGGCGGATGCTGCTCATCTTGAGGTCGTTGCTGCCCTCGAAGACGTAGTGGAGATCGATGGTCTTGCCGTCGCATTGCAAGGTGCCGGAGAGATCGGCCTTGTTGTTGCCGTTGTTGTTGTTGACGTTCACCGAGTTATAGTTCGGCTTGCACGAGCTATCCAGTTCCAGGCTGGCAATGCCGTCCACGAACGACTCCTTGTCCAGCTCGTCCTTCAGTGGCTGGCTCAGGTAATTGTCGTAAGCCTGCTCGGTTTGGCCTGAGACCACTAAGTTGGTGAATTCGTCCGCCAAGGACCTGGCTTTTGACGTCGCATTGCCCACCAGGTTGACCAGCAGGAGTACGCCCACCACTGCCAGCACGATCACGCCGGCAACGATACTGAGGACGATCCACAAAACCTTCCTGCTCTTCCGGGCCGGTGGCTGGCCGAATTGGCCCGGAGGGTACTGCCCGGACTGGAATTGGCCCTGCGGATAGGGGTTCTGGGCGTACGGCTCCTGGCCGGGCGCTGCGTACTGGGGCGCGCCGGTTTGGGGGCCACCGGTTTGTGGGCCGCCGGCTTGGGGAGCAGCGGACGACGGCGGCTGTTGCCACTGCGGCGCACCGCCGGTCTGAGGGGGGTACCCGGGCCCTGGCGGCACCGGCGGTGGGTTCTGGCCCGGGTAGTTAGGCTCGGGTTGCTCGGGTTGTTGCGGGTTGCTCACGGTAGTGCCCCTTTCGGCAGCCTTCGGCAGCGCCACCACATGGCCGGGGTCCTCTGGCCGGCCCCCGGTACGTCCTCTTGCATCAAATCGCATGCGGGTCCGACGGGCAAGTACCGGGCTGCGAATAACCGCAGGTGAGGAGGGAGTTCAGTCCCCGGAGCGTCTTCCCAGGAGCGGCTGTACGCGGTACGGGATCATCTCGCGCATCGCCAGTGCTGTGTCAGTCCGTTCAACCCCATCGCAGCCGAGAATTTTTCCATTGATGCGGTAGAGGTCCTCCGCGTCCAAGGCAACAACACGCAACAGCAGGTCCGCTGAGCCCGTGAGGCCGAAGCCTTCGAGGATTTCCGGAATGTCTGCCAGGTCCTGCGCCAAGGAGGCGAGCTTTTGTTGTTGGACGTGGACCGTGATGAATGCCGTCAACGGATAGCCCAGGGCGACCGGGTTGATCCTTCGCTCAAAGGAGAGGAAGGCGTGCTTCTTCTCCAGCTGGGCCATGCGGGCTTGCACCGTATTGCGGGACAGGCCCAGCCTTTGGGCCAGCGCCACCACTGTCCCGCGGGGGTCCTTTGCCATCGCGGAAAGGAGCCGGGTGTCAGTGCCATCCAAGGGTTGCATAATGCGCAAGATTAGCACGGTGGGCTCAGCCGAGACAGGGCAGGATGCGCAATTTCCAGAAGGGTAGTTGTACCCGATGCGCGTTGTGAGTAGGGTCACAATTAACTTCGGCGAAGGTGCCGGAGGGCCGGTCTGCGGCAGGATCACAAGTCCAGTCAGCGCCGACGAAAACGAGCCGGAAGGTTGCGATCACCTGTGTTGACGGATCAGGCGGGCAAGGGAGTGCATCATGACACTCCGGGCCCTGGACATAGTGCACAAAATCCCCTGAGGACTGGCGGCAATCTGCTCCAGTTGGTGTCGCCGGAAGGCGAGCGGATCAGCCATCCCGAATTCGATGTCTGGGTCAAGGATGTCGGAGATGAGCAGTTGTGTTCCTTGTATGAGGACATGACGGTCATCCGCCGCATCGATGCCGAGGCGACGGCACTCCAACGTCAGGGCGAACTGGCATTGTGGCCACCGCTCCTGGGCCAGGAAGCGTCGCAGATCGGCTCCAGCCGCTCCCTGCGCGATGACGAATTCGTCTTCCCCAGCTACCGCGAAAGCGGCGTCGCCTACGTTCGTGGAGCCCACCTCTCCGAGATCGCCAGGGTGTGGCGGGGCAATGCCTCCTATGGCTGGGACCCGCAGCGCATCAACCTGGCGACGCCCCAGATCATCATCGGATCCCAGAGCCTGCACGCCACGGGCTACGCCATGGGCGTCCAGCTGGATGGAGCAAACACAGCGGTTCTGGCCTACTTCGGCGATGGCGCCACGAGTGAAGGTGACGTGAACGAGGCCATGGTGTTCGCCGCGAGTTACCAGGCTCCCGTGGTGTTCTTCTGCCAGAACAACCATTGGGCCATTTCCGAACCTGTGCGGGTACAGTCGCACGTGCAATTGGCCGACAGACCCACCGGATTCGGAATACCGAGCATGCGGGTTGACGGCAACGATGTCCTCGCTGTCATGGCTGCCACGAGGGTAGCTCTGGACCGTGCACGCAAGGGCGGCGGGCCCACCTTCATCGAGGCCGTTACTTACCGTATGGGTCCGCACACCACAGCCGATGACCCCACCCGGTACCGCGACCCGATCGAACTCGAAGACTGGGCCGCCAAGGATCCCATCCTGCGGCTGCGCAAGCTCCTGGAGGCCAAAGGCCTCCTCACCGAGGACGTCGAGGCCCGCGTCACAGCGAAGGCTGATGCCGTGGCGGCCGAGCTCCGTTCCAACTGCATCGAGATGCCGGATCCGCAGCCGTTGGACGTCTTCAACCACGTCTACAGCACGCCCAATTCCTGGATCGAACGCCAGAAAGACCACTACTCGCGCTACCTGAACAGCTTCAACCAGCCAGTCGAGAAAGGTGCACTCTGATGTCCAAGCTCACGTTTGCCCGGGCCATCAACGCCGGCCTCCGGAAGTCGCTCGAAAACGATCCCAAAGTGGTCCTGATGGGTGAGGATATTGGCGCGCTCGGTGGTGTTTTCCGCGTCACCGACGGACTCCAGAAAGACTTCGGAAAGCACCGGGTCATCGATTCCCCCCTAGCCGAGTCAGGCATTATCGGCACCGCGGTTGGCCTGGCCTACCGCGGCTACCGTCCAGTGTGCGAGATCCAGTTCGATGGCTTCATCTACCCTGCGTTTGACCAGATTGTCAGCCAGGTAGCCAAGATGCACTACCGCACCCAAGGGCGGGTCAGGATGCCCATCACCATCCGCGTTCCCTTCGGCGGCGGCATCGGCTCGCCCGAGCACCATTCAGAGTCGCCAGAGGCCTACTTCACCCACACCTCCGGTCTCCGGGTTGTGGCAGTGTCCAATCCGCAGGATGCCTACACCATGATCCAGCAGGCGATCGCCTCCGATGATCCCGTTCTCTACTTTGAGCCCAAGCGTCGGTATCACGACAAGGGCGACGTGGACGAAACCATCGACCTTTCCACGGCACTTCCGTTGGACAAGGCCGCTGTGGTCAGTGCCGGTTCTGACGTGACGCTGGTTGCCTACGGTCCACTGGTGAAAACAGCCAAGGACGCCGCGATGGCAGCGGCTGACGATGGAATTTCCGTGGAAGTCATCGACCTCCGTTCACTGGCCCCCATCGACTACCCCGTGGTGGAAGCATCTGTCCGCAAGACGGGCCGCTTGGTCATCACCCACGAAGCCGGCCAGTCCGGCGGCCTGGGTGCGGAAATCGCCGCCAGCATCACTGAACGGTGCTTCCACTATCTGGAGTCTGCCCCCGTCCGCATCACCGGTTTCGATGTGCCCTACCCCTACTCGAAGCTCGAAATGCACCACCTGCCGGATTTGGACAGGATTCTCGACGGCGTCGACCGCGCCTTGGGCCGCCCCAACTCGCTGAGTGGACTGGAAGGATGACCGCCACCATGATCAAGGAATTCAGGCTGCCGGATCTTGGCGAAGGCCTCACGGAATCGGAGATCCTGAGCTGGAAGGTGGCTGTGGGGGACACCGTCACGCTGAACCAGGTGATCGCTGAGGTGGAAACCGCCAAGGCCGTTGTGGAGTTGCCCTCTCCCTTCGCAGGAGTGGTTGCAGAACTTCATGAGCAGCCCGGCACGGTGGTGGAGGTTGGTAAGCCGATCGTATCGTTCGAGGTTGACGACGCCGGGTCCTCCAACGGGGGTCGCGCACCGACTGCTGGCACCGGTTCCGTTGGTGAGCGGACCGCCGTCGAAAGCTCTGCCGACGCCTCGCTGGCAACTGCCGGCGCTGAAGCGGTGGGAGCCCCAGCGAAACGTGAGCCGAACCTGGTGGGGTACGGCGCCGTCGTCGAACATTCCGGCCGCCCGACACGGCGCGCCCGGGGGCATGTACGGGACATCAAGGTCCCGACGGCGGCAAGGTCGGAAGCACCTGCGGCCCCGGAAGCAATGGCAACGCCGGAGGCGCCAGTGACCATCGAGCCCACAGCGGCGCGTCGGGCAGAGGAAGGAACCCCTGAGCGACCACGTTCCACTCCGCCAGTGCGAAAGCTCGCCCGTGACCTCGGGATCCATCTGGAATTGGTTCGCGGAACCGGGCCGGGCGGACTTATCACCCGCGAGGATGTCCAGAACTTCTCCGAAGCCCCGGAAGCTCCAGCCGCAGCCCGGATTTCGGATGTACAGGGTGGGCGGGAAACAAGGACGCCGATCAAGGGAGTCAGGAAGTTCACGGCCGCCGCCATGGTGCAAAGTGCTTTCACTGCGCCGCACGTGACGGAGTTCCTGACCGTCGACGTCACGGCAACCATGGAGTTGTTGGCCCGGCTCAAAGCCAACCGGACGTTCGAAGGCTACAAGTTGACGCCGCTGACCATCGCAGCCAAGGCGGTCCTGGTGGCGCTGGGGAACAACCCGTCGCTGAATTCCCGCTGGGATGAGGCGAGCCAGGAAATTGTCCAGTTCAACTATGTGAACCTGGGCATCGCTGCAGCAACGCCGCGTGGCCTGACGGTACCGAATATCAAGGACGCTGACCGGCTGACACTGCGTGAGCTCTCCACGGCGCTCACTGAACTGACCGATACTGCCCGGGCGGGCAAGACGTCCCCGGCGGACTTGTCCGGGGGGACCATCTCCATCACCAATATTGGCGTGTTTGGCATCGACGCCGGGACTCCCATCCTGAACCCGGGAGAGGCCGCCATTGTGGCATTGGGTGCTGTGCGGAAGGCGCCATGGGTGGTGAATGACGAACTCGCCGTCCGCCAGGTTATGTCCCTGAGCCTGTCCTTCGACCACCGCTTGGTGGACGGCGAACAGGGGTCACGGTTCCTCGCGGATCTGGGCTCCATCCTGGCAGATCCCGCCATGGTCATGACCATGATCTAGCGGTAACTGAAGCTGCGCCGGCCCATCCCTTTACGAGTGCTTGCAGGAAACTGCGGTTAAGGGGTGGGCCGCCGCGCGTCAGCGGGCAGGTGGTTTCAATCCTCGGTTTGGGTCAGTCCTGGGTTGGTCAGTCTTCGGTGGGCGTCGTCCGGTTGGAGTGGACATTGCGCCAACTGTGTTCCGGCTCAAAACCCAGGAGCCTGCGCGCTTTGTCGATGGACAGCATGGTTTCGTGCTCGTCCAGTTCCTTGAGGACCTCGACGCCGGGGAAGACTTCCGCGGCCAAATCGGCGCTGCTTCGGCTCATCACGGTGTCAGCGGCGGCGATGATGAAGGTCTCAAAGCCCGGCACGCCATGTTCCAGGGCTCTGACCACTGCCAGTGCACCGTCGCGGGCGTCGATGTAGCCCCACAGGTTCCATTTCCGAAGGTTTGCGTCAGAGTCGAAGGACGGGAAGGCGTCGTAGTCCTCGGGGTCCATGACGTTGGAGAAACGCAGCGCCGTGATGCTCAGTTCCGGATCCCATCGCGTGAGCTGGATGGCCATCTGCTCCTCGAGATGCTTGACCAGCGAGTAGGTGCTTTCCGGCCGGGCCGCGTACTCCTCATCCACGGGAATGTAGGGAGGAACGATGTCGAAGGGGAGTCCCAGTACCGTCTCGCTGGAGGCATAGACCACCTTCTTGATGCCGGCCCGCCGGGCAGCCTGGAACACGTTGTAGGTGGACACCATATTGTTCTCGAAAATTGCGGCGTCGGGGGCAAGGCCTGGTGCGGGGATGGCGGCCAGGTGAACAATAGCGTCCAAGCCGTGGTGCTGGTCATCCAAGCCCAGAATGACATCCAGCACCTGCCCGTAATTGCGGAGATCGACGCTGACGTAGCCCTTGCCACGGATGCCGGCACGGTCAATGTTGAGCACCTGGTGGCCATCCTGCGTGAGCCGTCGGACTACGCTCCTACCCAGTTTTCCGCTTCCGCCCGTGACGGCAATCCTCATGGTGTGCTCCTCGATAGTGGCTGGTCCCTGACCCTGTCGCCTTGTTGATTCAGCTGCTTTGCAGAGTCAGCAAGGTTCGAGTTTCAGCCTAGGCGGCGAGGAGGCAGAAAACAGCCTCCCAGGCTGGCCCTGGGAGTCCTAGGAAGACACGAACGACCCAAGGGCATACGAGGATAACCAAACAGGTTGCCGCTCGCTCGGGTTGCCCGCTCGCTCGGCAGTTTTTGCCGGGCAGCTTCTTTTGCCCTGGCACTACTCCGGCCTACGCAGCACAGGGCCGGACGCGCCCAGCATCAGGCCGGGTTATACGTGGGGTCCGTCCTTCGCCATGACGGGGTGCCGCCGAGCATCGGGCCTGCCCACACACCGTTATTCGGACAGTCCCATTCGGACACTCTTGGGCGCCGCCCGGCGCCGTATTTGGGCGTGTTGATGTTCTGCCAACGCTTTTCCTATGTTCTCTGTGGTGTGTGGTGGTGGTTGCGTCGGGGTGTTTGGTGTGGGTCGATGTGGGGTGGGGGGATGAACCAGGGGACGCCGGTTTTCATGTCGATGCGCCATTGTTCTTTGTGGATGAGGTGGTGGTGGTGGCTGCAGAGCAGGGTGCCGTTGTCTGTTGAGGTGGTGCCGCCGTGGGACCAGTAGGTGGTGTGGTGTGCTTCGCACCAGGGTGCGGGCATGGTGCAGTCGGGGAAGGCGCAGCCGCCGTCGCGGGCGGTGATGGCTTTGCGGATGTGGGGTGGGAAGGTCCGGGTGGTGCGGCCGATGTCCAGGACGCGGGAGTCGCTGCCGAGCAGGACGGGGATGATCTCGGCGTCGCAGGCGATTTTGCGGATGGTGTTCGGGTGCATCGGTCCGCTGAACGTTGCCGTGCCTGTCCCAGCCCCAGCCCCAGCCCCTATCCCAGTCCCTGTCCCTGTCCCTGTCTCTGTTCTGGTGCTGGGCTGGTTCGGGCCTATGAACGTCGCGGTGCCGGTGTTGTGGTGTTGGTGGTTGTGGACTTGTTCGAGGAGTTCTTGGTAGCCGATGGTGACGGTGAGTTGGGCTGGGAGGCCGCCGTTGGAGGGTAGTTTTTCTGTGCGCATGGCGAGGCTGCAGGCGCTGGTGAGGCCGTTGAGGAGTTTCTGTGGTCGGGTGCGTCGGTCCAGGTCCGGGCCGGCGGGGCCCGTCTGATCGGCATCGGCATCGGCTGCGGTATCGGCGTCGGTTCCGGTGGTGGTGAGGCGTGGGTTGGTGGCGACGTTCATGGCGGTGGTGAGGATTTCGTATTGTTCGTCGGTGGCGAAGATTTCGAGGTGGTGGAGGCCGTGGCGGCGTCGGCGGCGGAGGAACACGCCTTGGAGTTGGCGGAGGATTTCTTCGGTGGGTTCGGGGCCGTCGTGGTCGATGACGTCGATCCAGCGTTTGGCCATTTTGGTGACGAAGTCCGGGTCGGTTTCGACCGCGGTGGTGGTGAGGGCGTGTTCCATCCGGGTGAGGGTGTCCTCGTCGGTGAGGTGCCGGACTTTGTCCAGGGCGGCGATGATGATCGACGCCGAGCGGGAAGGCACCAGCGCGGAACCAACCGCTTGGGCGAGTATTTCGCGGCGGGCCGGGATCTCCTGCCCGGCGATCCCTGTCTGGGGGAGGACGTCCGGGGCGAGAGCGAGCCTGCGCTTGGCCTCGCCGATGCCGATCCGCAACCGTGCCCGCAGGAACTGCGCCGCGTTCCAGTATCCGTCATCCAGGACACTGGCCGCTCCCGGAACCGTTGCCCCCGGAGCCGTTTCGCCCGTGGCTTGCTCCGTCCAGCCGGTCCGCCATTCCGGCGCTGCTGCCGAGGACCCCGGACCGGCCGTTAGTGCTTCGGTCCGGGTCCGTTCCACAGCTCGGGCCGCGACCACCTGCAAGTACTCCACCGACCGGGCGATCTCCTCGACCTTGCCGGCAAAATCAGCCGCCTCACCAAACCTCAGCAGAGAGGCCTCGTTGGCAGCGGACACGCGTGCGGAGTCCAGAAGTGCCGCGCTGTCGTCAAGGAGCGCCGTCAGGTCCGGTCCGGCAGCCGTCAGGTCCGGTCCGGCAGCCGTCCGGTCCGGCTCGTCAGTCGTCCGGTCCGGCCCGGCAGCCGTCAGGTCCCGCCTGCCAGCTGCCTTGGGATCTGGACGCTGAGTGTCGAAACGTTGGACTGGCTGAGCAGACTTTGAGCCATGGCCGGTCTGGGGATTCCGCTGTGGTTCAGGGGCCGATCCTGTACTTTGGGCCGAATCGTCGGCCAGCGCGGGGCCGGTGTCCGATGAAGCCGGAGCCGACTTGGGCTTACTGTTGAGCAGCCCAGCGTCGTGGAAGTGGCCGACCCAGGTGACGGTCGCCGTCGAATCCCTGAACCCGGCCTTTACCAAGTCCGGCATACTCAAGAAACGTCGTGCCCGGACAGCGGTGAGGGCAGCCACAGCAGGGGACCATTCCGCCCTCAGTGCTGTCGACTGCCCTGTTTCTTCCATAAAAACAGCATGTCAGAGGGGTCTGACATTTTTAGCTGACAAAGGAAGTCGGCCCCAGCCGCCCAAGAAAATAAGACAGTTATGCCGAAGTGAGGGCAGCCAAGGCCATCTGTTCCAGGATGGGCCTGGCTGACTTTGCGGCAATTTTCCTGCCGTGGTGGCGCACCGAGTGGGGTGTGGAGTTGATCAAACCAAAGGCCGCATGCGCCCGGACGCGGAGGCCGGGGACATCGGCGTCGGTATGAATGCGGGCAAGGACGTCCACCCACGTTTCAACGTAGCTCCGCTGGAGGGACCTGACTTCTGCCTGGTCGGCGTCGCTGAGACTTCCAAAGTCCCGGTCTTGGACGCGGATGACGTCGGGATTGCTGAGCGCGAAGTCAACCTGGAACTGGATCAGGCCGTTCAGGGCGGTCAGGGGATCGTCCGACTCTGACACCACCCGCGATCCACCATCCAGCAAGTCCCGGCTGACGCTGAGGAGAAGTTCGCCGAGGACCGCTTGCTTGCCGGGAAAATGTCGGTAGACGGCGGGCCCACTGACGCCCGCTGCGGCGCCGAGGTCCTCAAGCGATACGCGGGTAAAGCCGTTCTCCGCAAAAAGTCCCGCGGCAGCGGACAACAACGCCAATCGTCGGACTTCCTTGGCCTGCCCCCGTTGCGTGGCGGCGGCTCGGGTGCCGTTGTTGCTTGCTTCCGGACCTCCGGTCACTTTTCCTCCTTGGCGCCAGGGCGGACCCGATACTCGCGGGATCGACTGTGCTGGACATCACAGTTAATAAAGACTAACCTAAATTTCAGTTACGCGGCACTAACCGAAATGGCCTGTGGCCAGGAATGGAACAGGGGTCAATGGAGACAATTGCCAGCCTGATAGGAACCGCCGGCGGTACCTTTGAAGCCAACCGGGAGGCGCAACTGGCCCTGGTGGCAGAGCTGAAGGAACGCCTGGCGACTGCGGCTCTCGGCGGCCCGGCCACGTCGCGTGAGCGGCACATCGCCCGCGGAAAACTTCTCCCGCGGGAACGCATCGACTACCTGCTGGATGACGGCAGCCCGTTCCTTGAGATTGCACCTTTGGCTGCCAATGGCATGTACAACGACGATTCCCCGGGCGCCGGGGTCATTGCCGGCATCGGCCTGGTCCATGGCCGCCATGTCCTGGTGATCTCCAATGACGCCACCGTCAAGGGCGGCACCTACTATCCCATGACCGTGAAGAAGCACCTCCGGGCCCAGGAAATCGCTTTGGAGAACAAGCTTCCTTGCATCTACCTCGTGGATTCAGGCGGAGCATTCCTGCCGAAACAGGACGAGGTCTTCCCCGACAAGGAGCACTTCGGCCGGATCTTCTACAACCAGGCCAAAATGTCGGCGGCCAAGATCCCCCAGATTGCATCGGTCATGGGGTCGTGCACGGCCGGCGGTGCCTACGTACCCGCCATGAGCGACGAGACGGTCATCGTCCGGAACCAGGGCACCATCTTCCTGGGTGGCCCGCCCCTGGTTAAGGCAGCGATTGGCGAGATCGTCACTGCCGAGGAACTGGGCGGCGGGGACGTCCATTCAAGGATTTCCGGGGTCACCGACCACCTGGCCGAGAACGACCAGCACGCCCTGGAGATCGTTCGGGACATCGTGGCCACGTTACCGAAGCCGGCACAGCCGGCATGGGACATGTCCGACGTCGTCCTGCCGCCCGTCGTCGATCCTTCCGGGATATACGGTGTGGTTCCCACGGACGTCAACGCCCAGTACGACGTCCGCGAAGTCATCGCGAGGCTCGTGGACGGTTCCGAATTCCACGAGTTCAAAAAGAACTACGGCACCACCCTGGTGACCGGATTCGCTCACCTCCACGGGCATCCCGTGGGCATCGTGGCCAACAATGGCGTCCTCTTCAGCGAATCCTCACTCAAAGGCGCCCATTTCATCGAGCTCTGCGATCAGCGCGGCATTCCCCTGATCTTCCTGCAGAACCTCTCCGGCTTCATGGTGGGCAAGGACTACGAGCAAGGCGGCATCGCCAAGAACGGCGCCAAAATGGTCACCGCAGTGGCTACGGCCCGCGTGCCCAAGCTGACGGTGGTCATCGGTGGTTCCTTCGGCGCGGGCAACTATTCCATGTGCGGCCGCGCGTATTCGCCGCGGTTCCTCTGGATGTGGCCGGCCGCGAGGATCTCCGTGATGGGCGGAAATCAGGCCTCCAGCGTCCTGGCAACGGTCAAACGGGATCAGTACGAGGCCTCCGGGCAGGAATGGTCTGCTGAGGATGAGGAAGCCTTTAAAGCCCCCATCAAGCAGCAATACGAAGAACAAGGAAGCCCCTATTACTCCACCGCAAGGCTGTGGGACGACGGCATCATCGACCCCGCTGACACGCGGCGCGTCCTGGGGATGGCCCTGGACGTTGTCTCCCGCCAACAACTGCCCGAGACCTCCTTCGGTCTCTTCAGGATGTGACCATGACCCTCCCAACAACAACCACAGCGCCACCCACCCCGGCCGTCGCTGCCCGGACCTTCAGCGCCGTCCTCGTCGCCAACCGCGGAGAGATCGCCTGCCGCGTCATCCGGACACTGAAGGAGATGGGCATACGTTCCGTGGCTGTGTACTCGGACGCGGACAAAGATGCCAGGCATGTGGCCCTCGCCGATACCGCCGTCGCCATCGGTGGCACGGCACCAGCCGAAAGCTACTTGAAGATCGACGCCGTCATCGACGCGTGCCGCCGCACCGGAGCTGAAGCGGTCCATCCGGGCTACGGGTTCTTGTCGGAGAATGTTGAGTTCGCCAAGGCGCTTGACGCCGCAGGAATCACCTTCATTGGGCCGGGAATCAACGCCATCGACGTCATGGGCGACAAAATCCGTTCCAAGAACCACGTCATGACCTACGGCGTCCCCTGCGTTCCCGGCATTGCACAACCTGGACTTAGCGACCAGGAACTGATCGACGCTGCGGCGGCGGTAGGTTTTCCCCTGCTGATCAAACCGTCCGCGGGTGGTGGCGGCAAAGGCATGCACGTGGTGGAACGGGCTGAGGACATGGCGTCCACGCTCGTCACAGCGAGGCGCGTGGCAGCATCCGCTTTTGGCGACGACACCCTCTTCCTGGAACGGCTCATCAGCACGCCCCGGCACATCGAGGTCCAGGTGCTGGCGGACAACCACGGCAATGTGATCCATCTCGGCGAGCGCGAGTGCTCACTCCAGCGACGCCACCAGAAGGTCATCGAAGAAGCGCCGTCGGCCCTCTTTGAGTCACTGCCCGACGGCGCGGAGCAGCGGGCCCGCATTGGCGAGGCGGCCTGCAACGCGGCCCGTTCGGTGAACTACAGCGGTGCCGGCACCGTCGAATTCCTGGTGTCCGACGAACACCCCGACGAGTTCTTCTTCATGGAGATGAACACCCGCCTGCAGGTGGAGCATCCTGTCACTGAGATGGTCACCGGCATCGACCTCGTTGAATGGCAGGTGAGGATCGCCGCCGGTGAGGTGCTCACCGTGGCGCAGTCCGACGTCGTGCTTCGAGGCCACGCCGTGGAGGCGCGTGTTTACGCCGAGGTGCCGGAGCGGAACTTCATGCCATCGATGGGGCGGATCGTGGCGCTCGCAGAGCACGGTCCCTCGGATGCAACCGTTTCGGGCCATCAAACGGTGCAGGCAAACGTTCGGATTGATTCCGCCATGCGCCACAACCTGGAGATCACAGGGGACTACGATCCCATGCTGGCCAAGGTCATCGCCTGGGGTGAGGACAGGACGGCGGCGCTGGATACCCTTGATGCTGCGCTGGGCCGTTACACGCTGCTTGGGGTGGATACCAACGTGGAGTATCTGCGGTTGCTGATCAACGATTCCGAGGTCCGCGCCGGGCAGTTGGATACCGGATTGATCGAGCGCAAACTTCCGTCGATGTCCTTCCGGCACGCCGGTTCCGACGAACTGATTGCTGCTGCGCTCACGCTGTGGCTGGAGCGCACGGGATCGGCCCCGGCGGGAGACGCCTGGGCATCGCCGGACTCCTGGCGTGTTGGTGCCCGGGGCGCCTGGACGGCCACTCTGGGGATTCCCGGAGGCAACGTCGCCACGGTGTCCGTCACCGAAGAGGACGGTACTGTCATGGCAAGCATCGACGGTGGGCAGCCGGTCAACGTCCGGGTAGCGGACCGCAGCGTGGACGGGATTGTCCTGGAGTTCGACGGCGGCCTTGTCACCTACGCGGTTGGCGTGGACCCACGCGGGCAGAACGGTGTCAGCGAACAGGGCAGTGTCCGCGACATCCACATCGGCACCGATGGCTGGTCCTGCAGGCTCGAGGTCCTGAACCGCGCCGAGCGGCTGCGGCGGATGCTTGCAGGGATCCAGCGCGACGAAGGGGCAGCGGACCCGGAAGTGCGCTCGCCGATGCCCGGAACGGTGGTGTCGGTGTCGGTTTCCGATGGCGAGACGGTGGAGGAGGGCCGGGTGCTCTTGGCCGTCGAGGCCATGAAGATGGAGCATCACCTGGTGGCATCCGTTGCTGGAACCGTCCACCTCACCAGCAAACCCGGCGACCTGGTCAAGGCCGACCAGGTGCTCGCCACCATTCACGTAGACGCAGAGACCACAAACACAGACGAGGAAATCCAGCCATGAGCACGTTTGAACTCAATGAGGAGTACCAGGACCTCAGCGACTCCGTCCGCGAGTTCGCCGACGAGGTTGTCGCTCCAGTGTCCGCCAAGCATGACGAAGAGCACAGCTTCCCCTACGAGGTTGTGAAGCAGATGGGGGAGATGGGCTTGTTCGGTCTGCCCTTCCCCGAGGAGTTCGGCGGAATGGGCGGCGACTACTTCGCCCTGGCACTGGCATTGGAGCAGCTGGGGCGGGTGGACCAGTCGGTGGCCATCACCTTGGAAGCCGGTGTCTCGCTGGGTGCCATGCCGGTGTACCGATTCGGAACGGACGCGCAGAAAGAAGAATGGCTGCCGCAGCTGGCGTCGGGACGTTCCTTGGCCGGGTTCGGCCTGACCGAGCGCGAAGCAGGGTCGGATGCCGGCGGCACCAAAACCAACGCCCACCTGGAAAACGGCGAGTGGGTTATCAACGGCAACAAGGAGTTCATCACCAACTCCGGTACGGACATCACCACCCTGGTGACGGTCACGGCAGTCACGGGCCAGAAGCAGAATGCGGACGGCAGCACCAAGAAGGAGATCTCCACCATCCTGGTGCCGACGGACACGCCCGGGTTCAGGGCGGAAAAGCCGTACAACAAGGTGGGCTGGAACGCTTCCGATACCCACCCGCTCACTCTGGACAATGTCCACGTTCCCGAAGCGAACCTGCTGGGGGAGCGTGGCCGGGGCTACGCCAACTTCCTGTCCATCCTTGACGAGGGCCGTATCGCCATCGCCGCACTGGCCACCGGTGCAGCCCAGGGTTGCGTGGACCTCTCCGTGAAGTATGCCAAGGAACGCAGCGCCTTCGGGCAGAACATCGGCAAGTACCAGGCCATCCAGTTCAAGATCGCCCGGATGCAGGCACGGGCCCACACCGCACGCCTTGCCTACTACGATGCCGCCTCCCGGATGCTGGCGGGGAAGCCGTTCAAGACCGAAGCGGCCATCGCTAAGATGGTCGCAGGCGAGGCAGCCATGGACAACGCGCGGGACGCCACCCAGGTGTTCGGCGGCTATGGTTTCATCAACGAATTCACGGTGGCACGCCACTACCGCGATTCCAAGATCCTTGAAATCGGGGAAGGCACCACCGAGGTCCAGTTGATGCTGATCGCCCGCGAGCTGGGTCTGTAACCGTACGGGAAGGATCAAGGATGATTGACAAGGTTGTTGCCAGCGCCGCGGAAGCGGTGAAGGACATCCCGGACGGCGCCTCTTTGGCTGTGGGAGGGTTTGGGCTCTGCGGTATTCCCGTCTCCCTGATCGAGGCCCTGCACAGCCAAGGCACCACTGATCTTGAGACTGTCAGCAACAACTGCGGCGTGGACGACTGGGGCCTGGGCATTCTCCTGAAGGACGGTCGCATCCGCCGCACCATCAGCTCGTACGTGGGGGAGAACAAGGAATTTGCCCGCCAATACCTGGCGGGGGAGCTGGAAGTCGTCCTCACCCCGCAGGGAACTTTGGCGGAGAAGCTCCGCGCGGGTGGCGCCGGCATACCGGCCTTCTACACCAAGGCCGGTGTGGGAACCCAGGTGTCGGAGGGTGGGCTTCCGCAAAAGTACGACGCCGAAGGGAACGTTGCGCTGGCCTCGTCGCCGAAGGAGGTCCGCACCTTCAACGACGCCGATTACGTCCTGGAGGAGTCTTTGACGCCGGATTTCGGTTTGGTTCACGCGTGGAAGGGTGACCGGCACGGCAACCTGGTGTTCCATGCAACGGCCATGAATTTCAACCCGCTCTGTGCCATGGCGGCAAAGACCACCATTGCCGAAGTGGAGGAGCTGGTGGAACCCGGCGAGCTTGACCCTGAGCACATTCATACGCCGGGAATTTTCGTCCAACGGGTGGTGCAGGCGACCTCCAGCGAGAAGCGGATAGAAAAGCGGACTGTGGCGCTGACCCCCGGTTCGGGCACAGACCAAGCGGGCTCAGACCAAGCGGGCATTGGACAGGCGGGCGCAAGCCAGACAGGAACGGAACGATGACCGACAACACGTTCCACGACATCCCGCCCCGCCCGGAAGCCGTCCGACACGAGTACCGTCGCGCCGACGTCGAACCTCACGAGGCCAAAGGCTGGACCCGCAACGAACTGGCCGCCCGGGTAGCCAAGGAGCTCACCAACGGCCAGTACGTGAACCTGGGAATTGGGATGCCCACCCTGATCCCCAATTACATCCCTGATGGTGTGGAGGTCATCCTTCACTCCGAAAATGGGATCCTGGGTGTCGGTCCTTACCCTGCAGAGGACAAGATTGATCCGGACCTCATCAACGCCGGCAAGGAAACCGTCACCACGAATGCGGGGGCCGCGTTCTTCGATTCGGCGGCGTCCTTCGGCATGATCCGCGGCGGGCACGTGGACGTCGCGGTGCTCGGTGCCATGGAGGTGGCTGCCAACGGGGACCTCGCAAACTGGATGATTCCCGGCAAGATGGTCAAGGGGATGGGCGGCGCCATGGACCTGGTGTTCGGTGCCAAGAAGGTCATCGTCATGATGGAACACGTGGACCGCAGCGGCCGACCCAAGATTGTTCAGGACTGCACGCTGCCCTTGACGGGTCAAGGGTGCGTAGACCGGATCATCACCGACCTCGCCGTCATCGACGTCGTCAAGGACCAAGGGGACCCGCGGCTGGTCCTTCGCGAGCTGGCCCCCAACGTCACACTTGAGGACGTCCTGGCAGCAACCGGAGCCGACCTTTTCGAGGAAGACCAGGAGCTCACCGTATGACGCGGGTTGTTGAGCAGCGGGGGTTGTACTTCGACGAACTCGAAGAGGGCGTGACCTACGCCCATAAGCCCGGGCGGACCGTGACAGAAGCGGACAACGTTCTTTTCACCACCATGACCATGAATACCCAGGCGCTCCACTTGGACGCGGCATGGAGTTCCACCCAGCCCTTCGGGCAGCGGCTTATGAACTCCATGTTCACCTTGTCCACCATGGTGGGGCAGTCGGTCACCCAGCTGACCCAGGGCACCATCATCGCGCAACTGGGGCTGACCGATGTCACCTTTCCGCACCCGCTGTATCACGGCGATACCTTGTACACGGAAACGGTGATCACGGAAAAGAGGTTGTCGTCCTCCCGACCCGGTCAAGGCGTGGTGACCATGCAGCACACCGGCCGCAACCAGGATGGGGCGGTGGTGGCGCTGGCCACCCGAACCTGCCTGATGTGGACCAAGGAAGCGCACACAGCGCAGTCTTAGCACCCAGCGCAGCCTTAGAACACAGCGCAGTCTTAGCACCGCCCCAGTCCCTTGCCAGAACTACAAGCTAGGAATCCGCATGCCCTCTCCCGACCCGTCGTCTCCCTCAGCGGTTCTGCCGTTCACCATGGGTCCGGCCCTCCTGTTCTGTCCAGCCGACCGGCCGGAGCGTTTCAGGAAGGCAGCCGACCGATCCGATGCCGTGATCCTGGACCTCGAAGATGCAGTGGCCCCGGCGGACAAGCCCCGGGCCCGCGAAGCGGTTCTTGAGCAGTTGGGTGCCGGCGAGCTGGATCCGGGCAGCACTATTGTCCGGGTGAACCCTGTGGGGACTCCTGAGTTCGAGCTCGATCTCCAGACGCTGGCGAAGACGCCCTACCGGACCGTCATGCTGGCCAAGGCGGAAAGTGCCGGGCAACTGAAGTCCCTGGCCGGCTACCAGGTCATTGCGCTCTGCGAGACAGCAGCGGGCATCGTCAACGCCTTCTCCATTGCGGCCGAGCCGAACGCCGTGGGACTGATGTGGGGTGCTGAGGATTTGTTGGCTTCCCTGGGCGGGCTCTCCAGCAGGAACGACGACGGCGGGTACCGGGCTGTCGCGCTGCACTCACGGTCCGCGGTACTGCTTGCCGCAAAGGCTGCGGGCAAGGAAGCCATCGACTCCGTGTATGTGGACATCCCGGATCTGGAAGGATTGTCGGCGGAATCCCACGACGCCGTAGCCAGTGGATTCGGTGCCAAGGCCTGCATCCACCCCAACCAGGTGGCCGTAGTGCGGGAGGCCTACGCTCCCTCCGCGGAAGTGGTGGCCGAAGCCACCGAGCTCTTGGCTGCAGCGGAAGCGGCAGGCACGGGGGTGTTCCAGTTCAAGGGCAAGATGATCGACGGGCCCATCCTCAAGCACGCCCAAGCGACACTCCGCCGGGCAGGGCACCGCTTCCAAGGCACAGGCACCTAGCGAGGTGGCAGTTAATGCCCATGTTTCCGCACAACATGGGCATTAACTGGAGTTTCGGCGGGCGGTCAGAGCGCTAGGCGCGTACCGCCGTCGTCAGTTCCGTCAGTTCAACAGCGGCGGGCCGTGCTGCCTTGCTCTTGATGGTTACCGCCTTCCCGCTTTTGGCGGACTCGAGCACCGATTCCATGACCTCCAGCGCGTGGAAGGCCAGGTGTCCGCCCGCGCGTGGTTCCTGGCCCGCAGGGGTCGCTGCGAGATCGGCGATGCCGAAGCCGCGGCCCGAGTCCACGTAGCCGGCCGAAACGGGGAGCGTCTCCCATTCCCCTGCGCCCAGCGCGAAAAGCTGCACATCGCCGTCGAAGTGGTTGGGGTCCGGGACGATCAACGAGCCCCTTTCCCCGTGGATCTCGATGTTGGGGCTCTTGGTCTTGACGGCGTCGAAGCTCATGAACAGGGTGGACAAAGCACCGGACGCGTGGACCAGGACGCCGGTGACGTGCGAGTCAATGTCCACTGGCACCGACTCTCCCTGTCGGGGGCCCGAACCGATGGTGCGTTCGGTCCGGGTATGGCTGGCAGCCCCCACCACAGACACCACGGGACCCAACAGCGTGACCAGGGCCGAGACGTAGTACGGTCCCATGTCCAGCAGGGGACCACCGCCGGGCTGGTAATAGAAGTCGGGGTTGGGATGCCAGCGCTCGTGGCCGGGAGTTGCCATGGTGGCCGTGGCGGAAACGGGCGCTCCGATCAGGCCGTCATCGATTGCCTTGCGGGCGGTCTGGATTCCTGTACCCAACACAGTGTCAGGGGCGCAGCCGACAGCAACTCCAGCCGCTGCGGCTGCATCCAGCACCTGCTGGGCTTCCGCCGTGGTGGCAGCCAGCGGCTTCTCGCCGTACACGGACTTGCCAGCGGCGATAGCCCTCAGCGCGATGTCGGCGTGGGCCGCAGGGATGGTCAGGTTCAGGACCAGATCCACGTCATCGGCGGCCAGGAGTCCGTCCACGGTCAGGGCCCGAACGCCGTCGTAGGAGTCGGCAACCGCCTGCGCCCGCGCCGGATCAAGATCAGCAACGGCCACCAGATTGATGGAATCGAGCCGGCGGAAGGTGGTCAGGTACTGGGCGATGATGGCGCCACAGCCAATCACTCCAACGTTCAGCGGCTTGCCCACAGCATGCCCCTTTCAATGATGGTTCGGACGTTGCTGTCCTGGAGGATTTCCACGCGGTGGCCGGGGGTGCAGACGAAGATCCTGCCTTCGCCCCACTGACGTGTCCAGATGGCAGGCGAGGTGACCTCACGATTCCAGGGATCCCATTCCCGCACTTTTTGTGTGGTGGTGGCCAGGACGTCGATGTAGTCATCGGACAGGACCCAGTACTGCTCCGTGACGAGGTCGAAGTCGCTGATTCCCTGCGTAATGGGGTGGTCGGCGGCGGCGGGCAGCATGTTCACGGTGTAAGGGACGTAGTTGTCCGACTGCTCGCCGATCCGCTGGTCCGCGTGCTTGCCGGGGTGGCAGGCAAACTGGCCGCCGATCAGGTGCAGGTAGTCCGAGTTGTTGCGATAGGAGTCGGCGATGCCCCCGTGCCAGCCAGCCAGGCCTGTGCCGTTTTCGACCGCAGCGCGGAGACCCTCGAATTCGTGTTTCTCGATGGTCGTCATGGTCATGCATTGCACTATCAGGTCCACGCCCGCCATGTACTCGGAGTCGGCATAGATCTTGGGGGATTCTTCCACCCGCACGTCGTAGCCATTGTCCCTGAGGAAGGGAATGAACAGTTCGGTGGCTTCCACCGGTTGGTGGCCGTCCCAACCGCCTCGAACCGCCAACGCTGTTTTGTTCTCGCTTGTCATGTTTTCCTTTCAGACTTTCTGCCAGCGGCTTGAGTCATCCGCGCTCGCCTCGACGGCGGCCAGAACCTTTTGGACCTGCAAAGCGTCAGCGAACGACGGCGACGGCTGCTCGCCTGCGCCGATGGCAGTCACGAGGTCCACCACCTGATGCGTGAAGCCGTGTTCGTACCCCAGCCCGTGGCCGGTGGGCCACCAGTTGCCGACGTAGGGGTGGGAAGGTTCGGTGACCATGATTTTTCGGAAGCCCGCGTCAGGTTCCAAGGCGGCATCGTAAAACTGCAGGGAGTTCATGTCCTCGAAATCGAAGGCCAGCGACCCCTTAGTGCCGTTCAGTTCCAGGCGCATGGCGTTCTTGCGGCCCAAGGCAAACCGGGTAGCTTCGAAGATGCCGATGGGGCCGGAAGCGCCGTTGACGCGTGAGCCTGCGTCAGCGCCGTCGTCGTTGTTGGCCTCAAAACGGGCGGTAAACAGCGCCGCGTCGTCCACCGTTACTGGCCCTCGAGGACCATCTGCGCCGCCGTGGCCACCAAGCCCCACAAGGTCTCCGCCCACCGGGCGTTCCTTGACGAATGTCTCCAGCAAGGCCGAGACGCCGCTGATGTTCAGGCCGGTGATCCATTGCGCGGCGTCGATGCTGTGCGCGCCGATATCGCCCAGTGATCCGGAACCGGACTTGGACTTGTCCATCCGCCAGGTCAGTGGCGCATCGTCGTCGCTGAGCCAGTCCTGCAGAT
Organism: Arthrobacter sp. YN; assembly: GCF_002224285.1. Classification (GTDB taxonomy): domain Bacteria; phylum Actinomycetota; class Actinomycetes; order Actinomycetales; family Micrococcaceae; genus Arthrobacter. The sequence continues at coordinate 1,765,399 of NZ_CP022436.1, forward strand.
ACTGTGCGCGGACGTGCCGGATGGTGCCCAGCCGGCCGTCGGCCACCATCCGCTTGGCCAGTGCCAACGCCGGTGTGCGGCGGTAGCTGAAGCCGCACATGGAGAACACTCCGCGTTCGGCTGCCGCTTGGGCCACTGCCGTCATTTTCTCCGCTTCCTCCACGGAATTGGCCAGCGGTTTTTCGCAGAGGACATGCTTTCCCGCATCGAGAGCGGCGATGGCGATCTCCGCGTGCGTGTTGCCCGGCGTACAGATATCGATGAGGTCGATGTCTTCGCGCTCTATCAGACGACGCCAGTCAGTTTCGGCTGAGTCCCAACCGAATTTGCTGGCTGCTGCCCGGACACCGGCGTCGTTGCGGCCGGCCACGGCAGTCAATTCAGGCCTCAGCGGCAGGTCGAAGAAGCGCGGCGCTGTCCGCCAGGCGTGGGAGTGGGCGGCTCCCATGAATGAGTAGCCCACCATGCCTACGCGCAAGGGTTGTGGCTGTGTCATGCGTGGTTCCTTTCTACTGGCAACAGCCAGTTATTTGCTGAAACCGGCGGTCAGGCCACTGAGCAATTGGCGCCGTGCCACGACGTAAATCACCAGCAGCGGGAGCGTGGCCAGGACAACCGAGGCGAGCACCGCAGGAATATTGACGCTGAACTCACCTTGGAAGGTCCAGAGCGACAACGGCAGAACGCGGGTGTCCGGGCTTTGGGTCAAGATCAGCGGGAACAGGAATCCGTTCCATACATGCAGTGCGTTGTAGATGCCAACCGTGATGACAGCAGGCTTGGTCATCGGCAACGCAAGGCGCCACATCATGGCCCAGTCGGAGCATCCGTCCAGCCGCATCGACTCAAAAAGCTCGTTGGGGACGTCCCTCATGAAGTTGGAGAGAATCAGCACGGAAATGGGGATGGCAAACGCAATCGAAGGCAGGATGAGTGCCAGCAAAGTGTCGTACATGTGGGCTTTGGTGATCATCCAGTAGATCGGGATGATCGTGGCATGCAGGGGAATGGCCAGGCCAAGGAGGAACACGTTGTTGGTCCAGCTCAGGAACCTCCCTTTGCCGCGCACAATCGCGTACGCCGCCATGAAGGCTACAAAGAGGGCTGGAACCACGCTGCCCACCGTCACGATCAGGCTGTTGGTGAAGTACTTGGCGAACTCGTTCTCCAAGACCAGTTTGTAGTTGTCCAGTGTTGGTTCCGCCGGGGGCAGCAGCGGATTGGAAGTGAAGAAGCCTGCCTGGTTCTTCAAGCTGGTGATCACCACGTAGTACACGGGCACAATGATGACCGCGAGCCAGAGCCAGCCACCCAGTCCGCCGAGGAAGTTGGGCCGTGAGCGGCCCATTTTCTGCGGACGACGGCGGGCGGCCGCCGGTTCGGTCAGTGGTGCCGGTGCTGTGGGGAGTTGTGTGGTGGAAGCCATTACGCACCTTCCAATTGGCTGGCGTTGCGGTTCTTGCCGCCGAGTCGTTGAAGGAACACTGCCAGGGCCAGCCCGATGACTACCAGGATCACTCCCAGCGCGCTCGCCGCGCCCATGTCGTTGGCTTTGAAGCCAGTGAGGTACATGTGCAGCGGCAACAGCCTGGTGGAATAGCCGGGGCCGCCCGCGGTCAGCACGAACACCAGGTCAAAGTAGGCCAGGGACCCCACCACCATGAGGGTGGAGGAAGTGATGATGGTGTACTTCAACTGGGGGAGCGTGATGTTGAAGAACTGCTGCATGCGGCCGGCGCCGTCGATCTGCGCGGCTTCGTAGAGTGAAGCGGGGATCTGCCGGACGCCGCCTTGGTAGATCAGGGTGTGGAACGGAACAAACTGCCACGCGATGACGAAGACCACCACGAACAGGACCAGATCGGAGTTGCCCAGCCAGTCCTGCGCCAGGAACGGCAAACCCAAGCCGGGGCCGAGGCCGAAGTTCGGGTCCAGCAGGGCCTTGAAGGCGATGGCCACAGCCGCAGAAGAAAGCAGCAATGGAACGAAGTACAGGACGGCCAAGGCGGCACGATACTTCTGGTTCGCGGCGGTGAAGACGCCCAGCAGGAGACTGATGGGTGCCTGGACGATGAAGGAGAAGAACATGATCTTGGCCGTGACCAGCAAGGCGTTGCCCGTCACAGGATCGGCCAGGACGGTGTTCCAGCTGGACAGGCCGTCGAGCTTGATCTCGCCCAGGCCATCCCAGCGGGTGAAGCTCAGGAACAGGACTCCCAGGAGCGGAAGGATGGCGAACAGCATGAAGAACGCGAGCGCCGGGGCGGCCAGCCACCCCGACGGACCCTTCTCGAGGGTCCGTCGGGACGGTTGTACCCGGGCGGTCCGGCGGTGCGCAGTAGTGGACGACACCGGGCTACTTTCCGATCGTTGCGTTCATGGTGGAAGCGAACTGTTCCGGGGTGATCTTCTTCAGGAAGATCTGGTCCAGGTTGGCCAGCATGGCATCGCCCTGCGCGGGGCTGAGGGCCTGGTCCCAGGACAGGGTGAAGTCCGGTGCATCTTTGGCGAGCCCATAAACGTAGGTCAGGAAGTCCTTGTCAGGGGATGCCGCCAGCTTGTCTTCAATACCGGTGACCACGGGTACGGCTCCTGAGTCGATAAGGCCTTGGACGTTCTCATCGGTGAACATTCCGTCCTTGACGTACTCAAGGGCCGTTTTCTTCTGTTCTTCGGTGGCTTTGGAGGAAACCGACCAGAAGTTGGTGGGGTTGCCCACTACGTTGGCCGGGTCACCTTTGCCGCCCTCGACGGTGGGGAAGGGGGTGTATCCGAGCTTGCCGCTGTTGACGAAGTCCGCTGCGTCCTTCTTCATTCCCTGGTAGATCCAGCTGCCCTGCAGGATCATGGCGGCCTTGCCGGTGTAGAGCAGGGCCTGGTCGGCGTTGCTGTCCGCGGCTATGGAGGAGAATCCGTTGATGAAGCCGCCTGCATCCACCAGTTCCTGGATTTTGGTCAGTGCTTCGATCACGGCGGGATCGGACCAGGCACCGGGTTTGTTGGCGGCGATGCTGGCGAACACTTCCGGGCCGCCGATGCGGTCCACCAGGTATTCGAGCCACATGAGGTCCGGCCACTTGGACTGCCCACCCAAGGAGAAGGGTGCCACGCCTGCGGCCTTGAACTTGGGCACCAGTGCCATGAGTTCTTCCCAGGTCTTGGGGGCCTCGGCGCCGATCTTGTCGAAGACTTCCTTGTTGTAGTAGAGAACTACGGGCTGCACTTTGTTGTTGGGGAGGGCATAGGTCTTGCCGTCGATCACGCCGCTTTCCAGGATGGAGGGAAGGTAGCGGTTCTGGACTTCCGGGTTTTCCTTGAGGAATCCTGTGAGGTCATCCACCTGACCGGCATCAACGTAGGACTTGAGGACTCCGCCGCCCCAGCCGTAGACGAGGGTGGGCCCCTGGCCGGCTCCCACGGCGGTGCGGACTTTGGTCTTGTAGGCATCGTTGGCGAAGAAGTCGAGCTTGATGGCCGAATCGGGGTGTGCCTTGTTCCAGGAGTCCACGGCTGCCTGGACTACGGGCTGGTCACCGCCAGTGAGGCCCCACATGGTTGCCGAATCTCCGGAGGCTCCTGTTCCGGCCGGCCCTGAGGACCCGCAGGCTGCGAGTGCGATCGACAATGCGGCTGCAGAAACGGCCATTCCGGCGGTGCGCAACTTGAGACTATTCATGTGCAGTTTCCATTCGTCCTTCGGGCTCGACGCTGATGGCCCGGTTGTTCGTGTAAAAGCCGCACTCCGCGGTGTGGGGATCAGCTTCGATCGTCCGTTTCCGCTGACTTTTCGAAATGTTTCGAAGGTCCTTTCGGAAGTGCCCACCCAACTTAGCCGTGAGCCACGTCACCGTCAAGGGTCAATTTTCAGGAATCGCCGCAACCATGAGACCCCTGTTGACGGGCGAGCCGACGGCGATGCACACTGTCTGCATCCGAAACTTTTCGAAAGTGATAACCGTGAGCATCGACGATAGGCCCTCCAAACTGACCCTTTCTGCCGTCGCGCAGGAGGTGGGAGTATCTGTGCCCACGGTCTCCAAAGTGGTCAACGGGCGCGGGGACGTAGCGCAAGCCACCCGGGCCCGCGTGTTGGCGGCTCTGCAGCGCACAGGCTATAAATCTCCCCTCCAGCGCAAAAGCAACCCGGCGCAGCGGACAGTCGAAGCGGTCTTTGATTCCCTCAATTCGGCCTACAACATGGAAGTCCTCAAGGGGATCATGGAGCAGGCAAACGTCTCCGACATGGAAGTGATCCTGTCCGTGACCGGTCTTCAGGCGGCGCCTCCGCTGGGACCGGAAGAACGCGCTCAACGGATGGTCGATGAAGGCCGCAGCGGGATGATCGTGGTGACCTCCGCCTTTGGCACTGCGCACTTGGAGGCCTTCCAAAGGCGTCAAATTCCCATCGTGGTGATCGACCCCCTCAACCCGCCCCCGGCTGACCTGTTCAGTGTGGGCGCCAGCAACTGGGCCGGCGGGAAAGCCGCCGCGACGCACCTCCTGGGGCTGGGGCACCGACGGATTGCTTTCATCGGCGGCCCTGCCACCGCCGAATGCAGCCAGGCCAGGCTGCACGGCTACATGGCCGCACTCATGGCCGCAGGAATCACGGTGGAACACGAATATGTTTCGGCAGGCCCCTTCCGGCCCGAGACCGGGGCCGCCGCCTTCAAGGCCCTGTTGGCGCTGGAGGATCCGCCCACGGCAGTCTTCGCCGGCAGCGACAGCATCGCCATGGGGGTGCTGGCCGAGGCCCGAAGGCAGGACGTGCGGATTCCCGAGGAAATGAGCCTGGTGGGGTTCGACGGCACCTATCAGGCCGAAGAATCCACACCGCCCCTCACCTCCGTGAGCCAGCCGCTTCAAGAGATCGGGCGATCGGCGCTGAACTTCATCCTTCGCCAGATGCAGGGCGAAGACATCGACTCCCGGCGCGTGGAACTCGCCACCCACCTGGTGGTCCGGGAATCCACGGCACCCCCCGTGGACCTCGGCTCACGAAAGAAAGCGGCGTCGCGGGTTTAGCTGCACGGGTCCAATGGCGTCAGACAGCAACACCCGCACCCAGCGCTCGCCGTTCCCCCGGAACTCCGCTCGGCTGGCGAAACGGTACAGGTAGCTGCGTGCGCGCACCCAACGGGGGCGTTCGCCGTCGAACGGGTCATGGCGAAGCAGCCCAAGCGTGGGCTTGTCTGCCTCGAGCAGCTTGTCCAGGAAAGCGTAGAACCAATCCTCGTGGACGGTCCGCAGCGGCAGGAACCACATCAGCCAATCCAGGCGTAGATGGTACGGCGCCCACTGCCGCGGCAGCCGCCGCACCTCGCCGGGCTTGCCCTTGAAACCGTACTCAAGCCAGTGCTCATCCGCGGCGTCCGGTTCCTCGGCCAGCGTGCCTTCCACCACGATCTCTATCCGCTGCTTGGTGACCGTCCCGAAGGCCCCATAGGCGTTGACCAGACGCCAACGGTTGAAGCTGGCATTCATCAGCTGCCGGCTGGAGAAAAGGTTCAGGAGCGGCCGGTAGCTGAACACCAGCAACACCACAGTCACCAGCACGACGACGGTGAGCCACCACGCCGGGGTATCGGCGCCCTGGTGCCACTCCAGCGGGATGAATGGAAAGACCGCGTGGGCGAGGGGGTCGCTGACGGCCGCGAAGGCAAGGACGATCGCCACCCAGTTCAACCAGGCAAAATTCCCGGTCCCTACCAGCCACAGCTGGGTCAGGATGATGATGCCTGCCGCAATGCCGGCCAGGGGCTGTGGCGCGAAGAGGAAAAACGGCACCACCAGCTGAGCGAAATGGTTGCCCGCCACTTCCACTTTATGCAACGGACGCGGCAGCAGATGTGCTTGCCTGCTGAGCGGGCCAGGCATGGGCTGTGTCTCATGGTGGTAAAACATGGCCGTCATGTCGCGCCACTCGCGGCCGCCTCGGATCTTGATCATTCCCGCCCCGAACTCGAGCCGGAAAACCAGCCACACAATGAGGATCAGGATGGTGGTGGGCGGGGAGTCTGGTCCGAGCCCAGGAAAGCCACAGTGAACCCGGCCTCAAGAAGCAGGATCTCCCAGCCGAAGCCGTAGAACGTCTGGCCGACGTTGACGATCGACATGTAGAGGAACCACATGATCAGGAATGCCAGCATGGGCAGCCATGGAGGACCCGTTTGGGGGAGGCCGATCACCAGCAAGGCAGCCACGCCGATCCCCGTCCAGCACACCGATGTCAGGAGCGCATCGGAGTAATGCCAACGGAAGAGGGTGGGCCTGGCCAGTCTGCGGGCCATGTCCAGGAAAGCCGGTACCGGCAGCAGCCCGCGCTCGCCGAGGAGTGCCGGGAACTGGTTCATGGTGGAAAGAAAGGCGACCAGATACAGCGCAGCCGTGCCGCGCTGCAACACCTGCCGGGCGAACTCATAGTCCCGCGCATCAAACCAGGACAGCCACTCCACCTTTCCACCGTACGCGCGGGCTGTGGATGGTCAAGCGATGCAGGTTTTCCCGGCATCGTCCCTGCTCCGTTCGCCGCTCGCGTTACTGGCTGGGATACTTGGAGAATGCAGCCGCGCAAGATCGTCATCCTCGGGTCCACGGGTTCCATCGGCACACAAGCGATTGACGTCGTCGATGCTGCCCCGCACCGTTTTGAGGTGGTGGCGCTCAGCGCAGGTGGAGGGAACCTGGAACTCATCGCCCGGCAGGCGGTCCACACCAGGGCGCAGGCTGTGGGCATCGCCCAGGGAGACCCCGCGGTCCTGCGGCAACTGATTGACGCGGCAGCCTCGGCCGCGGGGGTGCCGGACTTCACGCCGGAAATCTTCGTCGGCCCGGATGCCTCCACCCGGATCGCAGCCATTGAGTGTGACGTCGTCCTCAACGGCATCACCGGTTCCATTGGCCTGGCACCTACCTTGGCCGCGCTCAGCACCGGCGCAACGCTGGCACTGGCCAACAAGGAATCACTGATCGTAGGTGGTGCCCTGGTCAAGGCCGCCGCCCGGCCGGGACAGATAGTGCCCGTCGACTCTGAGCACTCCGCCATCGCCCAATGCTTGCGGTCCGGGACCGAGCAGGAAGTGGAGAAGCTGATCCTGACCGCATCCGGCGGTCCGTTCCGCGGACGCACGCGCGATCAGCTTCACGGGGTCACACCGCAGGAAGCACTGGCCCACCCCACCTGGGACATGGGCCTCATGGTCACCACCAACTCCGCCAGCCTGGTCAACAAGGGCCTGGAAGTCATCGAGGCGCACTTGTTGTTCGATGTTCCCCTGGACAGGATCGAGGTGGTGGTCCACCCCCAGTCGGTGGTTCACTCCATGGTCCAGTTTGTGGACGGTTCCATCATTGCCCAAGCATCACCCCCGGACATGCGCCTGCCTATCGCGCTGGGGCTGGGCTGGCCGGATCGCGTCCCGCATGCTGCCAAGCCCTGCGACTGGACCAAGGCCACCAGTTGGACGTTCGAGCCCTTGGACACTGTGGCATTTCCCGCCGTGGACCTGGCCAAGGACGCGGCCAAACAAGGCAGCACCTTCCCAGCGGTATTCAACGCCGCCAATGAGGAGGCCGTCCATGCCTTCCACGCCGGGCGTATCCGCTTCACGGACATCGTGGATACCGTGGAGTCCGTCCTCAGTGAACATTCAGGCTCCTCCGAGCTAACGGTGGAGTCCGTGCTGGATGCTGAGAAGTGGGCACGCGCCCGCACCCTTGATCGTTTAGCCAGCAGCGCCCTGTAGCTCAGAACCCTTATGGAAGCAGTCCCACCGGCATGAGTCCCGTCCTTCTCTTCATTCTCGGAGTCGTCTTCGTCGCCATCGGCGTCGCCGTTTCCATCGCGCTGCACGAGGTAGGCCACCTGGTGCCGGCGAAGCTCTTCAAAGTCCGTGTCACCAAGTACATGATCGGCTTCGGCCCCACCCTTTGGTCCAGGAAGAAGGGCGAGACGGAGTACGGATTCAAAGCCCTTCCACTGGGTGGATACGTCTCCATGATCGGCATGTACCCACCCAACAAGGTGGACGGCGCTGTCCGCCCTTCCAGCACGGGGATGTTCCAAACGCTGGCCACGGAAGCGCGCTCCATGGCGCACGAAGAAGTGGGGCCGGGGGACGAAAACCGCGTCTTCTACAAATTGCCCGTGTGGAAGAAGATCATTGTCATGCTCGGTGGCCCCGCCATGAACATGATCATCGGGTTGATCCTGTTGGCCGTGCTGGTCATGGGCTTCGGCACGGCGCAGGCGACCACCACCATCGCGGACGTTTCCAAATGCCAGGTTGCCGCGGGCGAAACCGTGGACCCGGACTCAGCGGACTGCAAACCCACACCGGCAGCAGCCGCAGGGCTTCAGCCGAACGACACCATCACGTCCTTTGACGGAAAGACCGTCACCAGTTGGGATGAACTGACGGGCTGGATCCGTGCCTCGGCAGGCAAGGATGTGGCCGTCACCGTGCAGCGCAACGGTTCTCCCGTGGAGACCACCGTCACCCCGGTGCTCTCCTCCCGTCCCGTGGTTGGCTCCGATGGACGCCAGGCGCAGGACGCCAACGGAGTTCTGCAATACCAGGAGGTCGGCTTCCTTGGGATCGGTGCCCAAAGCGCCTTGGTTCCCCAACCGGCGTCGGCCGTTCTCCCCATGGCGGGGGAGAACATCAAACAAATTTCCGGTGTGATCTTCAACCTGCCGGCCAGGGTGGCCGGGGTGGCGAAAGCCGCCTTCAGCGAGGAACCCCGGGATCCGAACGGCCCCATCAGCGTAGTGGGCGTTGGCCGCGTGGCCGGCGAAGTCGCGGCCATGGAACAGGTGCCGATGCAGGCCCGCATCGGAACCCTGGTCGGGCTGCTTGCAGGGCTGAACTTCGCGTTGGCCATCTTCAACCTCATCCCCTTGCTTCCCCTCGACGGCGGCCATGTGGCGGGGGCTTTGTACGAGGGCGCACGGCGCCAAGTGGCCAGGTTGAGGGGCAAGCCGGATCCGGGTTCGTTCGACATCGCGAAGCTGTTGCCGCTGACCTACGTGGTGGCTGCGCTGCTGATGGCCATGGGTGCCCTGCTGATCTACGCGGACATCGTGAAGCCCGTGAACATTTTCGGCTGAGCCATGAACATCTTTCGGCTCAGCATGAATATTTCCGGCGGAGCAGGCGGGATAGGCTAGCACCATGAATGTTTTCGCTGTTGAGTACGTATACGTCGCCGACTCCGGCGCCCTTCGCGACGAAGCCCGCCCCGCGCACCGTGCCTGGCTGGGCGAACTGGCCGAGGAAGGCAAGCTCCTTGCCAGCGGCCCGTACGGTGACGGTGCCGGTGCCCTCCTGATCTTCAAGTCCGCGGATGAAGCCGGGCTCAACGACCTCCTCAAGCAGGATCCGTTTGCCGAAGCAGGCGTGGTTGCCGGCATCCGCACCACTGAATGGGCCCCCATTATCGGGGTCCTGGCAGCCCACGCGTCCTAGCCGGGCGTTCTCCACCACAACGATCCACCCCAATCCAAGGAGTCCACGTGACCTCGGTCAGCCTGGGAATGCCAGCCGCCCCACCCCCCGTCCTTGCCCCGCGCCGTAAGACGCGGCAGATCAAGGTTGGGTCCGTTGGTGTTGGTTCTGATTCGCCCATCAGCGTTCAGTCCATGACCACGACGCCCACCACGGATATCAACGCCACTCTTCAGCAGATTGCTGAACTGACGGCATCCGGCTGCGACATCGTGCGTGTTGCCTGTCCTTCGGCGGACGACGCCGAAGCGCTGCCCATCATCGCCCGAAAGTCCCAGATCCCCGTGATCGCCGATATCCACTTCCAGCCCAAGTACGTTTTCGCGGCCATTGAAGCCGGATGCGCGGCTGTGCGTGTGAACCCCGGCAACATCCGCAAGTTCGATGACCAGGTCAAGGAAATCGCGGCAGCGGCAAGGGACCACGGCACGTCCATCCGGATCGGCGTCAATGCCGGTTCCCTGGAGCCGGGCATCATGAAGAAGTACGGCAAGGCAACACCGGAAGCCCTGGTGGAATCCGCTGTGTGGGAAGCGTCCCTGTTCGAGGAACACGGCTTCCATGACTTCAAGATCTCTGTCAAGCACAACGACCCCGTCATCATGGTGGCCGCGTACGAGATGCTGGCAGAGAAAGGCGACTGGCCCTTGCACCTCGGCGTGACCGAGGCCGGGCCGGCATTCCAGGGCACCATCAAGTCGGCAACGGCTTTCGGTGCGCTCCTGTCCCGCGGCATCGGCGACACCATCCGTGTTTCCCTTTCGGCGCCGCCGGTGGAGGAGATCAAGGTGGGCAACCAGATCCTGCAGTCGCTGAACCTGCGCCCCCGCAAGCTGGAAATCGTCTCCTGCCCGTCCTGTGGCCGTGCTCAGGTTGATGTTTACACGCTGGCGGAGCAGGTAACGGCCGGGCTGGAAGGCATGGAGATTCCCCTGCGCGTCGCCGTCATGGGCTGCGTCGTCAACGGACCCGGTGAGGCCCGTGAAGCAGACCTCGGCGTGGCCTCCGGAAACGGCAAGGGCCAGATTTTCGTGAAGGGCGAAGTCATCAAGACTGTGCCTGAGAGCGAAATTGTTGAGACACTGATCGAAGAGGCCATGCGCATCGCCGAAGAGATGGGGGAGGCCGATGGCGAAGATGCTGTCAAGGGTAGCCCCGTGGTTAGCGTCTCGTAACGAGAACGGCTTGGGAGTCAGGGTGCTCGGCAAAGCCGACACCCTGGCTCTTCGCGCGCTGGCCAGCGAAGATGCGGTGGCCAACGTCTTCATCCTGGCCCACCTGGACAGCACGGGGACGGCTGCGCCCACCAGCGGTGGTGCCAGTATTTTTGGCGTGTTCCACGATCAAACGCTCTTGGGTGCCTGCTGGGCCGGGGCCAACCTTGTTCCTGTGCAACTTGATCCTGCATTGGCGGGCTATGCAGCAACGGCGGCCCACCAAACGGGACGCCGCTACGCTTCCATTTTTGGCCCCGCCGACACCGTGCTGGCCCTCTACTCACGCTTCGAACAACTGGGCCATGCCGCCCACGAGATCCGGTCCCGCCAACCCCTCCTGACCATCTCCGGAGGACCGGCCATCGGCGCCAATCCAGCCCTGACGTTTGGTGCCATGGAGGACTTCGACCGCATCCTTCCGGCCTGCGCCGCCATGTTCGAGGAAGAAGTTGGATATTCCCCCTTCCTCGGAGGCCAGGAGTACTACAGCAGGCGGGTGGCCGGTTTGATCCGGCAGGGGCATTCCCTGGTCCACATTGACGCCGGAGGCACGGTGGTCTTCAAAGCTGAACTCGGTGCTGTCACTGCGGACGTGACCCAGGTCCAAGGCGTGTGGATGAATCCGGAACTCCGGGGACGCGGCCAGAGCGCCGGCTACATGGCCGCCGTCGTGAATCTTTCAAAGACCTTTGCCCCGGTGACCAGCCTGTACGTCAACGACTACAACGCCAAAGCCCGCGCCACCTACGAACGGGTGGGCTTTGAGCAAGTGGGCACCTTCGCAACGGTCCTTTTTTAGCCTCCCGCCGGGAACTTGTAGTCTTGTCCCGGTTGGCGCACGCCAACCATCACTCGAACTTCCTTGGGGAACAAATGAAGAAGAATGCGCTGCGCGGTTTTGCCGTGTCAGGACTGTTGGTCATGAGCCTCACCGCGTGCGGCGGTGCCGGTACCTCTACGGATGCTGCATCTGCTCCTGCCAGTGAGACGCCGGCACCTGCGCCCGCCCAGGCAAAGCAGTACACCACCCAGGAACTCACGGACCTGGTGAAGCAGATCAAGGCCGCCGACGGAACGGAGCTGATGGTTTCCTCCGTCGACGATCTCGCCGGTCAGCAGGATCCCCTGAAGGAGCTCCTGGGCTCCATGAACATTGAGCCCGCCGAGTGCAAGGATCTGGCCATGGCCGGCGCTTCGCAGCCGATCGAAGGCGCCACTGGCGCCAGCGGTGCAAAAATTGACGCTGCTTCCGGTGTCATTTCCAGTGTGACCCTGGCATCCGGCGTCTCCAAGGACGTGCTGGAGAACAACGTCAAGAGCAACGAAGACCAGATCACCACGTGCGCGAACATGACGATGTCCATGTCCGGCACCACCATGACCATGAAGACGGAAAAGTTCGACGGTATCGGTTCAGTACCCGGAACACTGGGCATCAAGACCACCATGACCCTCCCGGACGGCCAGACACAGTCCACACTGATGGCCGCTGCCATCAAGGACGGCGTCCTCATCTCCGCCACGGCCTCAGGAAAGAACGCCGAAAACGGCGGCGCAGCAGCTGCCGGGGCACTCATGGACCAGGCCGCAGCGCTGATTAAGTAGCGTCAACGCTGCTGCCGGGCAGTATGCCGCCCAGCCTTGAAAATGTGTCGGCTATCACATAGGTTCTACCCAAGCCGTGTCGTTGGGGTGCGGGTGGTATCGGGGGGACTCATGATCAAGACCTTGACAGGCGTCGTTGGCGCCCACACCATCCGTGAGCTCGGCAGTGACCCATGCTTCCCAGTCGCAGATGATCCCGTTCCGCTGGAGGGAACGGCGATCTAGTCCCAGGACAGAGTCTGCGGCCGGCCGGCCGCTGAGCCACGCCATCGCAGGATGACCAGCCCATTGGGGCCAGGGGCTTCCACACGCGACGGCGTGGCTCTTCTGTGTGTGGGCACCCGGTAGATTAGTAGACAGTTGTTTTTGCCACATCTGCCATAGAAACGGATACGTACCCGTGGTCCTTCGCCTTTCCCAGTTATTCCTGCGCACCCTGCGTGAAGATCCCGTTGACGCTGAGGTCGCCAGCCACAAGCTCCTGGTCCGCGCCGGCTACATCCGCCGCGCAGCACCCGGCATTTACACGTGGCTGCCGCTGGGACTGAGCGTCCTGCGCAAGGTCGAAGAGATCATCCGCCAGGAAATGTCGGCCATCGGCGCCCAGGAAGTCCACTTCCCGGCGCTGCTGCCCCGCGAGCCCTACGAGGCCACCAATCGCTGGACCGAATACGGCGAAGGCCTGTTCCGCCTCCAGGACCGTAAGGGCGCGGACTATCTCCTTGCCCCCACGCATGAGGAAATGTTCACGCTCCTGGTGAAGGACCTGTACTCCTCGTACAAGGACCTGCCGCTGAGCCTCTACCAGATCCAGAACAAGTACCGCGATGAAGCACGTCCGCGCGCCGGCCTCCTCCGTGGCCGCGAGTTCATCATGAAGGACTCGTACTCCTTCGACATTGACGACGCCGGTTTGGATGCCAGCTACGCCGCCCACCGCGCCGCATACCTCAAGATCTTTGAGCGCCTCGGCCTGGAGGTCATCCCCGTTGCCGCCACCGCTGGCGCCATGGGCGGCTCCAAGAGCGAGGAATTCCTGTTCCCCACCGAGATTGGCGAGGACACGTTCGTCCGCTCGGCCGGTGGCTACTACGCCAACGTCGAGGCCGTGACCACTGTTGTCCCGGACGAGATCGATTTCAGCAACGCACCGGACGCCCAGGTCCTGGACACCCCGAACACTCCCACCATTGAAACTTTGGTGGCCGCAGCAAACCAGTTGGCTCCGCGCAGCGAGGCCGACGGCGGCGCCTGGACTGCCGCTGACACGCTCAAGAACGTTGTCCTTGCCGTGACGCTGCCCACGGGTGAGCGCCAGATCGTGGTGATCGGTGTCCCCGGCGACCGCGGAGTGGACCTCAAGCGCGTGGAAGCCAACATCGGCTCCCACTTGCCGATTGCCGGCGAGATCGGTCTGGAGGCTGCCAACGAAGAGGACCTCAAGAAGCTGCCGTGGCTGGTCAAGGGCTACATCGGCCCCGGCCTGTCCCTGGACCAGCCTGTGCTGGGCATCGAGGGCTCGTCCAAAGTGCTCTTCCTGGTGGATCCCCGTGTCGTCTCCGGCACCAGCTGGGTTACGGGCGCCAACGCCGAGGGCAAGCATGTCTTCGGGCTGGTCGCCGGCCGCGACTTCGCGTGGGATGGCGTCATTGAAAGTACCGAAGTGCGTGCAGGCGACCCCGCCCCGGACGGATCCGGTCCGCTGGAAACTGCCCGCGGCATCGAAATGGGCCACATCTTCCAGCTCGGCCGTAAGTATGCCGCGGCCTTGGACTTGAAGGTGCTGGACCAGAACGGCAAGCAGCAGGTTGTCACCATGGGCTCCTACGGCGTTGGTGTTACCCGCGCCGTGGCTGCTTTGGCTGAAGCAAACCATGACGACCGCGGTCTCGTGTGGCCGCGCTCAGTGGCTCCGGCAGACGTCCATGTGGTGGCCGTCGGCCGTGGTGATGAAATCTTCGAGGCTGCTGAAAAGCTCTCCGCTGAGCTTGAAGCTGCCGGTCTGGACGTCATTTTCGACGACCGCCCGAAGGTTTCTCCCGGCGTGAAGTTCGGCGATGCAGAGCTTGTTGGCGTGCCCACCATCCTGGCCGTTGGCCGGGGACTTGTAGACGGTGTGGTGGAAATCAAGGATCGCCGCAGCGGCGAAGCCGAGAACGTTGCGGTGGACAAGGCTGTGGATTACGTGGTCAACGCCGTACGAAACCGGTGATTTCCGGCTTCGAATCAATCCAGCTCACCACTCTCATTCTGATTGTGGTGGCTGGATTCGCCGCCGGCTGGGTGGACGCTGTTGTAGGGGGCGGGGGACTGATCCAGCTCCCCGCCCTGCTGCTGGTCCCCGGCATCACGCCGGTGCAGGCCTTGGCCACCAACAAGATGGGGTCCATTTTCGGCACCACCACCAGCGCGGTGACGTACTACCGGCGCGTGGGACCCGATCTCAAAACAGCTGTGCCCATGGCGGTCATAGCGTTGGCGGGGAGCTTCGGTGGGGCCATCCTGGCCGCTTCGCTGCCGGCCAGCGTGTTCAAGCCGATCATCGTGGTGGCGTTGATCGCCGTGGCCATTTTCACGGCCTTGCGCCCCCGCGCGGGCGAGCTGACCGCCCTCCGCCACGACGGCCACAAGCACTATGTGGTGGCATGCCTCATTGGCGCCGTGATTGGCTTCTACGACGGCCTGATCGGCCCCGGCACCGGCTCTTTCCTGGTGATCGCCCTGGTGTCGGCCATGGGTTACGCGTTCCTGGAAGCCAGCGCCAAGGCAAAGATCGTCAATATGGCCACCAACGCGGGCGCCCTGATCTTTTTCCTTCCCCACGGCTCCCTGCTGTGGGGCGTAGGGCTGGTCCTGGGCCTGGCCAACATGGCTGGCGGCTACCTAGGTGCGCGCACCGCCGTAGCCAAGGGGAGCGGTTTTGTGCGCGTAGTCTTCCTGATTGTTGTTGCGGCGTTGATTATCAAGCTCGGCATTGACGTCTGGAATGAGAACTTCGCGGGCTGATTCCCACGCAGACGTCAGATGAAACTTCCGCTGGCATTGGCCAGCGATTTCAAACCGCGGACGACGGCGTGCGGCACCAAAGCGCTGGACGCCGGGTTTCCGGGGGAGGCTTCGTTGGTGACGCAGATATCGAACGTACCCAGGTTGGTCTCCGCCACCACATGATGGGCCGTCCGGCTGGCTCCCGGATCTGCGATGAGAACGGCTTCCACCACCTCCCAGCTGCCCGCTGCCAAGGCAAGCGCGGAGACCACGTTGGTGGACTTGGGGAAGGCCTTGATCAACTCCGCAGGGCCACCCCGCAGGAGCTCCACGGGCCGGGTTGCGGCGAGGAGCCCCTCCTTGGTTTCCCCGTCCATCCACGGCTGCACCAGGGCGGCGGGCAGCTTTCGTGATTCCAGGGTGATGCGGTGAATGGTACCGCCGGCGCCCGCGGCTGTGATCGCGTCCAGTCCACCCAGCGCACCGGTGGTGAGGAACGTTCGGCCTGGACCGTCGTCGAGCAGTTTTGTCCGTAAGGATTGGTCGCACAAGGCGCCTATCGAGGTGACCAGCAGGTCCGTGCCTGCTGCTACGGTGCGGGGGCCGAATTCCGCGACGGCGGCAACGCCGGCGCACTCCACCACCACATCCGCCACTTCCAACGCGTCATCGAAGCTGAACCCTGTCCCGGCGTTGCCATGCGGCACAACTCCGGCGAGCCTGACGCCAGGGACAGTGCCGGCGTCGAGCAATTCCACGATCCTCGAGCCGATGGCCCCGGACCCGATCAGGGCCACGTTAAGTGTCATGGCCTAGAACGCCGTCGCGCCGGGAACAGGGAGCTCATGGGCCCGTGGAAGGTCATCAAGCGTCCGGCCCGCAAGAGTGCTGGCAACCCACAAAGAACGCGCAAAGTCCCCGCCGTGACCGGGAGTTCCCGCATAGCCCAGGGCATTGTCCACCTCGCGGGCAATGCTCCATTGCCGGGCAGCCTCGGGATCGAGCCCCGCGGCGACGCTGAAGTCGTGGCAGCGCTCCCGCAACGCAGCCTCCGGGGCCGTTCGGGAGAGGTCATGGATCCGGTTCCACAAAACCGGTGCCACAGCGAACTCGGCCTCACCAACCTGTGGTTGCGGGTCGATGGCCAGGTAGTCGCCACGGAGCTGCCGGTTGCCACTGGGGACAGCAAGGATGTTCATGAAGTGGAGGTCCGTGTGTACCAGGACATCCGTCCCGGAACGGCGTCCCACGGCGCCACGCGTCTGGCACACTTCCAGTGCCGCTTCCAGCAGCCACCTGGGAAACGGCCGGTCCAGGCGTTCCCACTCCGCCGGCAGCTCATCGCTCCATCGCTCGGCAGTTGCGGCAATGTGCTCCAAGGCCTGCCACTCCAGGCGCTCGTCAGGTTGGATGGAGAGCCGGCGCAGGACGGCGCCCCAGGCGTCCCTCGCGTGATCCATGGGGGCGTCCTGGAGCCAGCGGGAGGCATCCAGCCGTTCAAGGAGCATGGTGCAAGTGGGAGCATCCGCTGCCAGCAGGCGGACCGCGCCGTGACCATCCCACAGTGCCAGGGCGTGGCGTTCCACCTGGGCTTCGTCGTGCGGGTAAGCGATCTTCAGCGCAGATGGGGCGCCGTTCTGGAGGACGGGCACCACCAAGGCTCCATGGCCGTTCCATGGTTCGGTGCCGGGTGCCAGGTCAACTGAGAGCTGCCACCGGTCCAGGGCATCTGAGATAAGTCCCGGAAGGCTGGCCAGCCAGTCGCGTCCCGCGGAGTCGCGGTTGTACCGGGCGTGGAGGTCGCCCGGAATGGGAATCATCGCGTGAAGTGTCACGCGATCAGCCTAACTCTGAGGGAAGCCGTGGCCCCTAGAAAACGCCGCTGGCACCCAAGAGCGTTCCGAGGGAGAACGTGGCAGCCAGGGCCAACGCGCCGCCCAGCACCACCCGGAAGGCCGCACGGAACCGGGAAGCGCCACCGATCCAGGCGCCAACAGCTCCGGTGATCGCCAAGGCAAGCAGGACCGCCACGAAGGTCAGCGGTACCCGGAGCTCCGGGGGAGGCAGGAGGATGGCCAGCATGGGCAGTATGGCCCCCAAAGTGAACGCCACCGCGGACGCCAACGCCGCGTTCCACGGGCTCACAATGTCATCTTCATGGATGTTCAGTTCCGCAGAGAGATGGGCGGCCAGGGCATCGTGCTCCGTGAGCTCCTCAGCAACCGCCCGTGCAGTCTTCGCACTGAGCCCCTTGGACTCGTAGATGGCCGCCAGCTCGTTGAGTTCGTCCTCGGGTTGCTGGGCCAGTTCGAGGCGTTCCTTCTCGATCAGCGCCTTCTGGGTGTCGCTCTGGCTGCTGACGGAGACATATTCACCCAAGGCCATGGAAATGGCGCCACCCACCAGGCCCGCGGTGCCGGCGGCAAGAATGCTGCCGGTGCTGGTGGTGGCACCTGCCACGCCCACCACGATCGCAGCAACGGACACAATCCCGTCATTGGCGCCCAGGACCCCGGCCCGCAACCAGTTCAACCGGTGGGCCAGGTCATCCCGGTGGGGTTCGTTCTCGTGCACGGTGGCAGTGTCTGGGGAAGCCATAATCCAAGCCAAGCACCGGGGGAGGGTCTTGACCAGCATGGCTAGGCTGGCCTATCCGGCGGGGGGAGGGGTGGACCCGTTTGTGGTGGACTCAGTGGATGGTGTGGTGGTGGCGGAGCCGGACACGGAACCCGTCGCTGAACCCGTCGCTGAACCGGGCGTCGGCAGCGGCGGCAACTCCCCGGCGTCGAGCGTCAGGCCCGGCAGGGCAGGCACGTCCGCGCCCCACGCCAGGCTCCTGCGCCCAGCGGCCAGGAGGCCGTCCACCGCCCATGCCCGGGTCTCACCCGTGGACAGGGCAACCAAGTCCCCCAACACCGGAAGAGCCGACGATTCCAGCGCGGCCAGGGCAGCGGCGGGGTCCTGCGCGAATTGTCCCGGAAGACGGTAGCCGGCTTCGCTGGCAGGTACGTCCCCGCAGTTGGCCCGGGTCAGAGCCTCCACTTGCTGCAGCAGCAGTTCGTGGGTTGCAAGGCCCTTGGCCGCGGTGCCGGCGGCCCCTGTGTCCAGCCGTTTGAGCGCCACCTGGTACGCGTAGACGGCTTCCTGGTGTGTGCGGACCGTAGCTGCCAAGGCTGCGTCGGTGGTGGCGGACGTTGGCTCGGGCGTGGGGCTGACCGAGGGGCATGGTGCCGTCGACGGTGTGGCGGCAGGCTTTTTGGTCTTGGATGCCGCGGCATCCTTCGGGACCGGCAACTGCCATGCACCAGCCAGCTTTTCGGCCCCCAGCACTTGGGCGGATCCCACCGCAGCGAGGAGTCGGGCGATGCCGCCGTCGGCCTCGTAGGCGTCTGCCAGGCGCTGGGTTCCGCTCGCGGACAAAGCGGCAACAAAGGCGGCACGCGTGGTGGTCTCTGCTGTGCCGGCAGGGGTCGCGGTGGCGGAGGGCGTTGCTTCTGACGGGACCAGGAGGGCGCGAGCCTGCGTTGTCAGCAAAGTCACAGCGTCCTGGAGGGCAGGCTGTGCTGCACCCTGGCCGGCGGCCGAGGACAGGGCAGCAGCCGATCCGCGAAGCTGGAGGGTGTCCTCCAGTGCCCTGGCGCGGGCCGTTTCGGAGAAAGGGACGGGCGGGGGAGTGCCGGAATCACGCGGAATAAGCACTATTCCGGTCCCTGCGACGAGCAATGCCACCACGGCAACCAGCAGGACCCTGCCCCAGGGTGGTGTTCGTCGTTTTTCGCTTGTCTGCCCGCTCACAACAGACCATGGTGTCACGTGGGTGGCAAAGTCCGTGCACCATGTTCCCGGGAAAATCGTTAGGCTAGTAGTCACAACAACATCTATCGGGAGGCGGCGGGCAACGTGAGTGACTCGGAAGCCACGACTTCAACACACCGTTCTGAATCCAACTCAACGGCCACCATCCACAACCCGGAAGAGAGCAGGCTTAAGGCGCTGCTTGAACCGGCTGTCCTTGCCAGCAGGCTCTACCTCGAGGATGTTTCCATCCACGTTGCCGGTTCACACCGCACGGTCCACGTCGTCGTGGACCTGCCGCAGGAGGAAACCGGCGGTGTCAGCCTTGACGCCATCGCGGATGTCTCACGCGGGCTGTCCGATATTCTGGACAACGACCCCCATGACGACGGACGCCCGTATGACCTTGAGGTGTCTTCGCCGGGCGTCAGCCGCCCTTTGACCGAACCGCGCCACTGGCACCGGGCCCGCGGCCGTATGGTCCGGGTCAACGTGATCCAGGGGGACAATCTCCTGGGCCGCATTGCCTCGGTGGAGGATGACGGCGTGACGTTGATCCCCGAGCACGAGGTCAAGAAGGGCATGAAGCCCAAGCAAGGCGACCCCATCACTATTCCTTTCGACAGGATCCGCCAAGGAAAAGTCGAGATTGAATTCAGCCACCTCCACGAGGCTGCGCTGGCAGACGAGCACAACGGACCTTCCGAGGAGGCCTAATGGATATTGACATGAGCGCACTGAGACTCCTGGAGCGTGAGCGTGAAATCCCGCTGGATCTCCTGATTCCCACCATCGAGCAAGCTCTGTTGGTGGCGTACCACAAGACGCCCGGCGCCTTCGAGAAGGCCCGCGCAGAGTTGGACCGCAAGAGCGGCCACGTGACCATCTGGGCCACCGAGATTGACGACGACGGCGAGCCCATCGGCGAGTTCGAGGACACCCCGGCCGGCTTCGGCCGCATCGCGGCCAGCACGGCCCGCCAGATCATCCTCCAGCGTCTTCGCGACGTGGAGGATGACAACGTGCTGGGCGAGTTCAAGGGCCGTGAAGGCGAACTCGTTGCCGGCATGATCCAGCAGGGCAACAACCCGCACATGATCCAGGTCAACCTGGGAGCCGTAGAGGCACTGCTGCCGCCGCCCGAGCAGGTTCCCGGTGAGAAGTACCTCCACGGAAGCCGCCTGCGTGCTTTCGTGGTGGACGTCCACCGCGGCGCAAAAGGTCCTTCCATCACGTTGTCCCGTTCGCACCCCGGACTGGTCCGCAAGCTGTTCGAAATGGAAGTTCCCGAAATCGCCGACCACTCCGTGGAGATCGTGGCGCTTGCCCGCGAAGCAGGCCACCGCACCAAGATTGCCGTCAAGGCCAACACCCCCGGCATCAACGCCAAGGGTGCCTGCATCGGTGAAATGGGTTCACGCGTCCGGGCTGTCATGACTGAACTGAACGACGAAAAGATCGACATCGTCGACTTCAGTGATGACCCGGCAACCTTCATTGCCAACTCGTTGTCGCCCTCCAGGGTGAATTCCGTCACAATCACGGACGAGTCAACCCGCTCGGCCCGCGTGGTGGTTCCCGATTACCAGCTTTCGCTGGCCATCGGCAAGGAAGGCCAGAATGCCCGGCTCGCCGCAAAGCTGACTGGCTGGCGGATCGATATCGTCTCTGACGCCGCTCCGGCAAAGGTCGACTAGCGGTTCAGCCGGCGGCTGATGCCGCCGGTTCCGCGCCGCGCTTGCGGCGCCCCTGGTTTCGGGAGTGCGGGGCCGGGGGGCTAGACTAGATGGAACCGGGCTTACGTCCGGTATCCGCGCGCTTTGGCGTGCCTCAGCTGCGTGTGCAGGACCGGGGCCCGTCGGGCGCCAGTAACGTAAGGCAGGTTGGACGCGTCGTGGCTGAACTGCTTGAACATGGCCACGGGCCTGTTCGCACGTGCATCGGATGCCGGAAGCAAGGCTCCCGGTCCGAGCTTGTCCGGCTGGTCACCCAAGGCAGCGGTTCGTCCGCCGTCCTGGTGGATGTCCGACGCCGGATGGCCGGCAGGGGTGCGTGGCTGCACCCCAGCGAAAAGTGCTTGGCATTGGCGATCAAGCGGCGCGCTTTCGGAAGGGCCCTTGCGGGCGCTGCCGAAACGGATGCCGTCGAACGTTACCTGATGCAGGGCACGCCACTTGTGGAGGCCCAGGCCGCCACAGGAAAACCGTCCAAACCTGAAAGCGGGTCAGAAAACTGATGGAAACCCGATGAGTTCCCAGCGATGAGTGCGTAACGATGACAACTTTGTTGCGCTCTGCAATGGGCCTTTCATTCGCGCAAGCGGCGAAGGCCCGCAGTAAGAAGTAGACGGTTCGTGCCTGGCTCGGTGCGGACCGAGACAGGAGAAATGTGGCCAAGGTCCGCGTACATGAGCTCGCCAAAGAGCTCGGTATTACTTCCAAAGATGCAGTAACCAAACTGCAGGAATTGGGCGAATTCGTTCGCTCCGCCTCGTCAACCATCGAGGCCCCCGTCGTGAAGAAACTTCGCGACGCCTACCCGGGTGCCGGCGCTGCCAAGGCCGCCGCTCCCGCTGCCGCTCCCGCGGCAACCCGTCCCGCAGCATCCCGTCCGGCAGCTCCGGCTCCGGGCCCCGCAGCACCGAAGGCTCCGGCCCCGGCACCTGCAGCCCCCGCTCCGGCAGCTTCGGCTCCGGCAGCACCTGCGGCCCCTGCTCCGGCAGCTTCGGCTCCGGCGGCACCTGCTGCTCCCGCCGCGTCCACCCCGGTTTCGGCCAAGCCCGGCGCCCGTCCTGCTCCCAAGGCAGAGACGCCGGCTCCGGCACGTCAAGGTGGCCAGGCCCCCCGTCCCGGCGGTCCCCGTCCGGGCAACAACCCGTTTGCTACCTCCCAGGGCATGCCCCGGGGCCGTGGTGGCGACGGAGATCGTCCGCCGCGTCCGGGTAACAACCCGTTTGCACCGTCCCAGGGCATGCCCCGAGGCGAACGCCGCAATGACGGCGAACGCCCCGGTGGTCCCCGTCCCGCTGCCGGCGCAGGCGGTCCCCGTCCTGCCGCAGGCACCGGTGGTCCCCGTCCGGGCGCTCCGCGTCCGGGTGCACCCCGTCCGGGCGCCCCGCGTCCCGCTGGCGGTCCCGGTGCCGGAAACCGTCCTACTCCGGGCATGATGCCCAACCGCACTGAGCGTCCGGCTCCCGGTGGCGCAGGCCGTCCGGGTGGCGCAGGCCGTCCCGGTGGCGGCCCCGGTCGTCCCGGTGGCGCACCTGGTGCAGGTACCGGTGGCGGCGCTCCCGCCGGCGGTGGCTTCGGTAAGGGTGGTCGCGGTCGCGGTGGCACCCAGGGTGCTTTCGGCAAGGGCGGCGCCGGTCGTGGCAAGCAGCGTAAGTCGAAGCGTGCAAAGCGCCAGGAACTGGAGCAGATGAGTGCTCCGTCGCTGGGCGGCGTTTCGGTACCCCGCGGTGATGGCGAGACCATCATCCGCCTGCGTCGCGGCTCGTCCATCACGGACTTTGCCGAGAAGATTGACGCGAACCCCGCATCATTGGTGACCGTGCTGTTCCACCTCGGTGAAATGGCAACGGCTACGCAGTCCCTCGACGAAGACACCTTTGGCCTGCTTGGCGCCGAACTCGGCTACAAGCTCCAGGTTGTTTCCCCTGAGGATGAAGAGCGCGAGCTGTTGGATCAGTTCGACATCAACATCCAGGATGAACTCGACGCCGAAGGCGACGACGTTCTCGAGGCCCGCGCACCGGTTGTCACCGTCATGGGTCACGTTGACCACGGTAAGACCCGCCTGTTGGATGCCATCCGCAACTCGAACGTTGTGGCCGGCGAGCACGGTGGCATCACCCAGCACATCGGTGCCTACCAGATCAGCCACGTCCACGAGGGCACTGCCCGCGACATCACCTTCATTGACACCCCCGGTCACGAGGCCTTCACGGCCATGCGTGCACGTGGTGCCAAGGTCACCGATATCGCGATCCTGGTTGTCGCAGCCGACGACGGCGTTATGCCGCAGACGGTGGAAGCGCTCAACCACGCCCAGGCAGCCAATGTGCCGATCGTCGTCGCGGTGAACAAGATCGACAAGGAAGGCGCCAACCCTGACAAGGTCAAGGGCCAGCTGACCGAGTACGGCTTGGTTCCGGAAGAATACGGTGGCGACACCATGTTCGTTGAGGTCTCTGCACGCCAGAACCTCAACATCGACGAACTGATCGACGCCGTCCTGCTGACGGCCGATGCCGCACTGGATCTGCGCGCCAACCCGGACAAGGACGCTCGAGGCATTGCCATCGAAGCGAACCTGGACAAGGGCCGCGGTGCTGTTGCTACCGTCCTGGTCCAGTCCGGTACCTTGGCCGTGGGCGACACGATCGTGGCCGGTACGGCCCACGGCCGCGTCCGCGCCATGTTCGACGAGAACGGCGAGGCACTCGATGTCGCACTGCCGTCCCGTCCGGTCCAGGTCCTCGGCCTGTCCAACGTGCCGCGTGCAGGTGACACCTTCCTGGTGACCCCTGACGAGCGTACGGCCCGCCAGATCGCTGAGAAGCGTGAAGCTGCCGACCGCAACGCCGCACTGGCCAAGCGTCGCAAGCGCATCAGCCTGGAAGACTTCGACCAGGCCGTTGCAGAAGGCAAGATCGACACCCTCAACCTCATCCTCAAGGGTGACGTGTCCGGTGCTGTGGAAGCCCTCGAAGACGCCTTGCTCAAGATCGACGTCGGAGATGACGACGTTCAGCTCCGTGTCATCCACCGCGGTGTGGGTGCCATCACGCAGAACGACGTCAACCTCGCCACGGTGGACAACGCCATCATCATCGGCTTCAACGTCAAGCCGGCCGAGCGCGTTGCTGAACTTGCTGACCGTGAAGGCGTGGACATGCGCTTCTACTCGGTCATTTACGCAGCAATCGATGACATTGAGATGGCCCTCAAGGGCATGCTCAAGCCGGAGTACGAAGAAGTCCAGCTCGGTACTGCCGAGGTCCGCGAAGTCTTCCGCTCCTCCAAGTTCGGCAACATCGCAGGCTCGATCGTCCGCACGGGCATCATCCGCCGTAACACCAAGGCACGTGTCAGCCGCGACGGCAAGGTCATCGGTGACAACCTCACCGTTGAGACGCTCAAGCGCTTCAAGGATGACGCCACCGAAGTCCGCACCGACTTCGAGTGTGGTATCGGTCTTGGCTCCTTCAACGACATCACTGAAGGCGACATCATCGAGACCTTCGAAATGCGCGAAAAGCCGCGCGTCTAGGTTCCGTTTGGAACGGGTCCGTCGGGTAGCCCCGGCGGACCTGTTCCGTCCCCGTTTCTACTTTCCAGGAGGAAGTCATGGCTGATCCCGCACGCGCTGCCAAGCTGGCACAGCGGATTAAGGTCGTCGTCGCTGAGGCCCTCGGCCGTCGGGTCAAAGATCCGCGCGTCGAGTCCATCACGGTCACCGACGCCCGCGTCACCAACGACCTTCAGCACGCCACTATCTACTACACCGTCTTCGGTGACGAGGTAGCCCACGCTGATGCTGCCCGCGCCTTGGAGAAGGCCAAGGGTGTGCTTCGGCAGGAAGTTGGCCGTAACATCACCGTCCGGCTTACCCCGACGCTCGAGTTTGTTGCGGACCAGATTCCGGTCAACGCCTCGAACCTTGAGGAGTTGCTGCGCGAAGCCAAGCGTCGCGATGCCGAGGTAGCCGCTTTGGCTGCCAGTGCCAAGCACGCCGGCGAGGCCGACCCCTACAAGGGCGATGCCCCTGAAGACATCGATGAGGACGACTTCGACGAAGAGGACACTGACCTCTCCGGAGATAAAGAACTCGACGAAGACGCCAACCGCTAAAACCTCAGCGTTTTTGTACAGCTAATGCCCCTAAGACTGCGTTTTAGGGGCATTAGCTGTACTCAAACTCGTTAGGATCAGTGCATGTCGGCGCACACTGCTCAGCAACGTGATGATTATCTGAACCGTGCCATCCACCTGGCGGTGCAGAACGTTTCCGACGGCGGCGGTCCCTTCGGCGCCGTCGTGGTCACCCCGGACGGGACTGTCCATGAGGGTGTCAACCGGGTCACCCGCGACCATGACCCCACAGCCCATGCAGAAGTCGTGGCCATCCGCCGGGCCGCTTCCGCGACGCAACGGTTCGACCTCACGGGATCTGTTCTCTACGCCAGTTGTGAGCCATGCCCCTTGTGTTTGTCGGCCGCGCTCTGGGCCAGGATCGGCCATGTCTACTTCGCGGCGGACAGGCATGGTGCTGCCCGGGCGGGCTTTGATGACGCCGTGTTCTACGAATATTTCGCCGGTGCCAGGCCTGGGCTGCTGCCGGTAGAGCACGCTGGGTTGCCTGCGTCCGATGACCCCTTCGAGGCCTGGCTGAACCACTCCCGACGGACTGCCTACTGAGGGCGGACGGCCTGCGGAGGCGCCCACTTCCTGAAGTCCCCGGCAACTAGACCCTGGCTGGGAGCCGGCTGACGCCGTCGAGCAGGTCCTGCTGCCCACCGCAAAGGGCAATCCTGATCCATCCCTCACCGATGGATCCGAACGCCGTTCCCGGCGCGAAGGACACTCCGGCATCGGCAAGGAACTTTCGCACCCAGGTGCGGACATCTCCGTTGGTGACATGGGAGACGTCGGCCCACAGATAGAACGCACCCTGTGCTCCCAGGAACGGAATTCCCTTCCCGACAACACCGCCGAGGCCGCATCCCGGTTGCTCCGGTAGTGGTCGCGGGCGTGGGAAACATAGTCCTGGGGGCCCGTGAGGGCGGCCAGCGCGGCGTACTGGGAGGGCGACGCGACGCAGGACACTATCGACTCCATGACGTTGTTCATCTTCTGCTCCAGTCCTGGCGGGCAGACCAGGGCGCCGATGCGCAGGCC
Source organism: Arthrobacter sp. YN (assembly GCF_002224285.1). Taxonomy (GTDB): domain Bacteria; phylum Actinomycetota; class Actinomycetes; order Actinomycetales; family Micrococcaceae; genus Arthrobacter. The sequence continues at coordinate 1,791,409 of NZ_CP022436.1, forward strand.
CGTGAGTCCGTAGGTCTTGGACAGCGTCAGGGAGGTGAACACGCGGGCTTCACCGGGAACGTCGCTGTCGAAGCGGGCGGGGCTGACATGGGGGACATCGAACGTGAAAGCCTCATAGCACTCGTCCGAAATGATCCAGAGGTCGTGCCGCACTGCCAGGTCCACGAGGTGGCGCGTGGCTTCTTCGCTGATGACCGCGCCCAAAGGATTGGAGGGGGAGTTCAACATGATGACGCGCGTCCGTGGCGTGATGAGTGCTTCGATGTCCTCGATATGGGGCTGGAAGTCGTTCTTGGGGTACAGCGGGTACTGGACGGGAACTGCGTGCAGGAGGCGGCTGGTCATGGCGAACGTGGGGTAGCCGGGATTGGGGATGAGGATCTCGTCGCCTGGAGCGAGCAGGAGGCTCATGGCGAAGTGCAGGCCTTGCTGCGCGCCGTCCACCACATAGACCCGCTCCGGACCGATGTGCACCTGCTGCTGTTCGCGGAAGCGCGCTGCGAAGGCCTCACGGAGCGCGGGAATCCCGGCGTTCGGTGTGTAATTGGTCTCATCCCGGTCCAGGCAGGCAATGCCGGCGTCCAGGACGTGCCGCGGCAGTGCAAAGCCCGGCTCGCCGATGCTGAGGACGATCGCTCCGGGGGTAGCCCAGGCGGCTTCGGTGATCTCGCGGATCTGGTTCACGGGGACGTCGCGGACGTGTGCGGCAAGCTCAGGCATGGGAGCCATCCTAGCCACCCATATACTGGTAAGCGTGCTTTCTGGACTGGTAATCGTTGACAAACCGCAGGGATGGACCAGCCATGATGTGGTTGGCCGGATGCGGCGGCTGGCTGGTACCCGGAAAGTGGGGCATGCGGGAACGCTGGATCCCATGGCTACCGGCGTGCTGGTGCTCGGCATCAACAAGGCTACGCGCCTGTTGACCTATATTGTGGGCACCTCCAAGACCTACACCGCCACCATCAGGTTGGGCGAAACCACCATCACCGATGACGCCGAGGGCGAGGTCACCGAAAGCCGCACCGCCGCGGAGGTTACCGATGACGCCATCGCCGCCGGGGTGGCCGCTCTAACGGGACCCATTCAGCAGGTTCCCAGCAGCGTCAGTGCCATCAAAGTCAACGGCGAACGTTCCTACGCCCGCGTCCGCTCCGGCGAGGAAGTCAAGCTCGCCGCCCGCCCGGTCACCATCCACCGCTTCGATGTCCACTCCATAACGAGGGTCGACGGCGGCAGGGTAGTTGACGTTGACGTCACCGTGGAATGTTCTTCCGGCACGTACATCAGGGCGTTGGCCCGCGACCTCGGCAATGGCCTGGACGTCGGTGGCCACCTTACTGCCCTGCGCAGGACCCAGGTTGGTCCGTACACCCTTGACCAGGCCCGCACCTTGGAAGAACTGGCGGAAGAACTCAACGTGCTGGAGATGTCCCTGGCGGCCAGGGCCCTCATGCCCAACCGGGAGCTCAGCGAGGAAGAAACCACGGAGATCTCCTTTGGCCGCCGTATTGCGGCCGGCCCCGGAGCAGGTACGCCCACGGCCGCTACCGCTGAGAACCCCGCCGCCGCGTTCGCGCCGTCGGGGGAGTTGGTAGCACTGCTGGCTGACGCCGGCAGCTTCGCGAAACCGGTGTTGGTCTTCGCTCCGGGAACAGGGCCCGGAACCGGGCAGGCGCACTAAGCATGGACGGATACTTCTATGCCATCCTGATCGTCGGTTTGGTGTCCACCATCATGTGCCTCGTGGCAGGCCTGATGAAGAAAGCGCCGAACGATCCCACCATCTTCTCCGTGCTCGCCGTTGAGCTGGTCCTCCTGGTGTATCTGGTGGGTTCGATAGTCCGGGTGGCCATGGGCGAGCAGATTGCCGGTGAGGCCTGGGAGTTCTGGGGCTACTTGGTGACGGCCCTGATGATCCCGTTGGGTGCTGTTTACTGGGCCATCCTTGAACGAACCCGTTGGAGCAACTTCGTCCTGGCCGCAGTGGGCGTCACCGTGCTCGTCATGGGTGCCCGCATGAACCAGATCTGGTACTGACCTTGAAGGAAGAACACGACGTGACTGGAACCGAGACCAACCCGGCAAACCCGCAGCAGAAGGACACCCGCAATACTGGTCCGGGCCGCCTGCTGATCGCGGTCTACGCTGTCTTCGCTTTGTCGGCAACGGCGCGCGCGGGCTACCAGATCGCCACCAAGTTTGCCGAGGCTCCCTTGGCGCACATCCTTTCGGCCTTCGCCGCCGTCGTGTACATCGTGGCCACCATCTCGTTGGCCAAACCCGGCCGCACCTGGTTCAAGGTTTCCCTCGCGGCTGTGCTGACGGAACTTGTGGGCGTGCTGGTGGTGGGAGCCATCAGCCTCTTCGATCCCGTCGCCTTCCCGCACGACACCGTCTGGTCGCTGTTCGGGCGCGGTTACGGATTCGTCCCCTTGGTCCTGCCGATCCTCGGGCTCCTGTGGCTCAACAAACGCAGGCCGTCCTGAGCCAGCTGCCCTGGCGGGTAACCTTAGAATGTTCCGGCGCCGGAAGGTTGCCGGGCGGAACGAATATCTGCAGTAAAAGGCGAGGTTGATGGTCCACATCTGGAACGATCCCACTGAAGTCCCCAAGGACTTCGGAGCTACTGTCGTCACCATCGGAAACTTTGACGGTGTCCATCGCGGACACCAGCATGTCCTGGCGCAACTGACTGATACCGCCAAGCGGCACAACATCCCGTCGGTAGCAGTGACCTTTGATCCCCATCCCGCCCAGGTCCACAGGCCGGATTCTGCCCCGGAACTGATCATGGGGCTCCAAGACAAGCTGGAAGCCCTGGCGGACACCGGCGTCGATGCCGTACTGGTCATGAAGTACACCTTGGACCTGGCGGCCATGACGCCGCTGGAGTTTGTGCGCGGGGTCCTCCTGGACGGGCTGCACGCCGCACACCTGGTGGTGGGGCATGACCTCCGTTTCGGCGCCGGCAATGCCGGCGATGTCGTCACCATGCAGGAGTTGGGCGACCAGCTCGGCTTCAGCGTTCAGGTGGTGAATGAGTACGGCGCGGGAGGCTTCCCGGTCCACGACGACGGCGATACCGACCGCCGCTGTTCCTCCACCTGGGTGCGGGAAGCTTTGTCCGAGGGAGACGTCGTCACTGCCGCCGCAGTGTTGGGCCGGCCCCACCGCATGCGCGGGGAAGTCGTCCATGGCGCTGCCCGTGGCCGTGACCTCGGATTCCCCACCGCCAATCTTTCCCACGATTCCACCGGCTATGTTCCTGCCGACGGAATTTATGCCGGCTGGTTGATCGACCAGTCCGGAACCCGGTGGCCGGCTGCGATTTCCGTGGGTTCCAACCCCACGTTCGATGGCGTCAGCCGTCAGGTGGAAGCCCATGTGATCGATCGTCCCGAGGAAAATGTGGAGGACTTCGACCTCTATGGCCAAACCGTAGCCGTTGAATTCACCCAGCGTCTCCGGGGCATGGTGGCGTACCGGGGACCCGAGGCATTGGTCGAGCAAATGTGCCTGGATGTAGCCCAGGCGCACGAGCTCCTGGGCCAGAGCTAGGCGCATTTCGACAACACTGCCGGCCTGCCGGTAAACTGATGAGTGGATCCGGCTGCAGTCCGTGGCGGCTGGACCTGTTTTTGTGTGCGGCGACGCACCAAAGGCAACCCGTCAGCGAGGCGCTGCACCGGGAGGCACGGCACAACTCTAGGAGTTCACGTGGCACTTGAAGCCGCTGTAAAGCAGTCCATCATCAAGGAATACGCAACCTCTGAAGGCGACACCGGTTCGCCCGAGGTACAGGTTGCAGTCCTGACCCAGCGGATCAAGGATCTGACTGAGCACATGAAGGAGCACAAGCACGACTTCCACACCCAGCGCGGTCTGCTGGCCATGGTTGGTCGTCGCAAGCGCATGCTTTCCTACCTGAAGAACACCGACATCGCCCGCTACCGTGCGCTCATCGAGCGCCTCGGCCTGCGTCGCTAGTCTGACTTTGTGGGCGGCCCGGTCCCTCGTGGAACGGGCCGTCTTCTTCACCAACAACTAAAAACAGGAATCAACCGCATCGCGCATTCGCGGTCCTCGGTAGTGATTCCCGGGAACAATCGGTGACGATTGCCCCGTGGATCTCGATCGATGACCGGGTGTCGTACAGGCCAGGAATAAAGAAGAGGCCTGGGTTGATGCGGCGGACTTCCGCTAACAGAAACGGAGGTGACTCTCTATGGAGGGTCCCGAAATCCAGTTCTCCGAAGCCATTATCGACAACGGTCGTTTCGGCAAGCGCGTCATTCGCTTCGAAACCGGCCGCCTCGCCAAGCAGGCAGCCGGCGCTTCGATGGTCTACATCGACGAAGACACCGCATTGCTTTCCGCAACCACCGCAGGCAAGCAGCCGCGCGAAGGTTTCGACTTCTTCCCGCTGACGGTTGACGTTGAAGAGCGCATGTACGCTGCCGGCCGTATCCCGGGCTCGTTCTTCCGCCGCGAAGGCCGCCCGTCCACCGAAGCCATCCTGGCTTGCCGCCTCATGGACCGTCCCCTGCGCCCCGCGTTCGTCAAGGGCCTGCGCAACGAGGTCCAGATCGTCGTCACCGTCCTGGCGATCAACCCCGATGAGCTCTACGACGTCGTCGCCATCAACGCGTCCTCGATGTCCACGCAGCTTTCCGGCCTCCCCTTCTCCGGCCCGATCGGTGGCGTCCGCGTCGCCCTCATCGCCGACGAACAGGGTTCGCAGTGGGTTGCTTTCCCCAAGCACTCCCAGCTTGAGAACGCCGTCTTCAACATGGTTGTGGCCGGCCGCATCACGGGTGACGACGTCGCCATCATGATGGTTGAAGCCGAAGCCACGGACAACTCCTGGAACCTCATCAAGGAACAGGGCGCCACGGCTCCCACCGAAGAGGTTGTCTCCGAGGGCCTCGAGGCTGCAAAGCCGTTCATCAAGGCACTGTGTGAAGCACAGGCGGACCTGGCTGCACGCGCTGCCAAGCCCACCGTCGAGTTCCCCGTTTTCCTGGACTACCAGGACGATGTTTACGCCGCTGTTGAAGCCGCTGCTGCCGACAAACTGGCTGCTGTCTTCCAGATCGCTGACAAGCAGGACCGCGACACCGCCTCTGACGAGCTCAAGGACGAAGTCCTGGGCGCGCTTGCCGGTAACTTCGAAGGCCGCGAGAAGGAACTCTCCGCAGCTTTCCGCTCGGTCACCAAGCAGGTTGTGCGCCAGCGCATCCTCAAGGACCAGATCCGCATCGACGGCCGTGGCCTAACGGACATCCGCCAGCTCACCGCCGAGGTAGAGGTTCTTCCCCGCGTCCACGGTTCGGCCATCTTCGAGCGCGGCGAGACCCAGATCATGGGTGTCACCACGCTGAACATGCTCAAGATGGAGCAGCAGATCGACTCGTTGTCGCCGGTAACGCGCAAGCGCTACATGCACAACTACAACTTCCCGCCGTACTCCACCGGTGAGACCGGCCGCGTCGGTTCGCCGAAGCGCCGCGAAATCGGCCACGGTGCACTTGCAGAGCGCGCCCTGGTTCCGGTTCTGCCGACGCGTGAAGAGTTCCCGTACGCCATCCGCCAGGTGTCCGAGGCCCTCAGCTCCAACGGCTCGACGTCCATGGGCTCGGTCTGTGCTTCGACCCTTTCCATGCTCAACGCCGGTGTGCCGTTGAAGGCAGCAGTTGCCGGTATCGCCATGGGCCTGGTTTCCGACCAGGTTGACGGCCAGACCCGCTACGCAGCGCTGACCGACATCCTCGGCGCCGAAGACGCTTTCGGCGACATGGACTTCAAGGTTGCCGGTACGTCCGAGTTCGTCACGGCCATCCAGCTGGACACCAAGCTCGACGGCATCCCCGCTTCGGTGCTGGCAGCAGCACTGAAGCAGGCCCGCGAAGCCCGCCTCCACATCCTCGAGGTCATCAACGCAGCGATCGACACCCCGGATGAGCTCTCCGAGTTCGCTCCGCGCGTCATCGCCGTCAAGATCCCCGTGGACAAGATCGGCGAGGTCATTGGCCCCAAGGGCAAGATGATCAACCAGATCCAGGAAGACACGGGCGCGGACATCTCCATCGAAGATGACGGCACGGTCTACATCGGCGCTACCAACGGTCCGTCTGCCGATGCAGCACGTTCCGCCATCAACGCCATCGCCAACCCGCAGGTCCCGGAAATCGGTGAGCGCTACCTGGGTACGGTCGTCAAGACCACCACCTTCGGCGCCTTCGTCTCCTTGACCCCGGGCAAGGACGGCCTGCTGCACATCTCCGAGCTCCGCAAGCTGGCCAACGGCAAGCGGGTGGACAACGTTGATGACGTAGTCTCCGTGGGCCAGAAGGTCCAGGTCGAGATCACCAAGATCGATGACCGCGGCAAGCTTTCCCTCTCCCCGGTTGTTGCCGAGGAAGACGGCGCAGTTGCCGAGGACGCTCCGGCTGAGGCCGCTGAAGAGTCCGCAGAGTAGTCTGTAAGCAGTACACCCGGCGGGGCCGGTGGGCTTGAAAAAGCTCCACCGGCCCTTCCGGCCTTAACCCGAAAACCTGAAAGGCCTTGATGACTGTCGTACCCTTGCCACTGGAGCAAACTCTTCCCGGCGGCGAATTGATCCATGGTGCCGAGGGCGGTTCCGTCGTACGGCGCTCGGTCCTTCCCGGCGGCGTGCGCGTCCTGACCGAGGCAATGCCCGGCCAGCGTTCGGCCACCATAGGGTTCTGGGTGGCAGTGGGTTCGCGCGATGAAGCGGACGGCCAGCACGGTTCCACGCACTTCCTTGAGCACTTGCTGTTCAAAGGCACCAAGCGCCGCACCGCCTTGGAGATCGCCTCGGCTTTTGACGAGGTGGGCGGCGAATCGAACGCCGCCACCGCGAAGGAAAGCACCTGCTACTTCGCCAGGGTCCTGGACACAGACCTGCCCATGGCCATCGATGTTATTGCCGACATGATCACCGGCGCCGTCCTGGATCCTGCTGAGTTGGAGCAGGAGCGCGACGTCATCCTTGAGGAAATCGCAATGGACAGCGATGACCCCACCGATGTTGCCCACGAGAAATTCGTGGAGGCCGTCCTCGGCCACCACCCCTTGGCCCGTCCCATTGGTGGAACCCCTGACGCCATCAAGGCTGTGGCAAGGGACGCGGTCTGGGCGCACTATCAGCGCTACTACCGCCCGGAGGAACTGGTCATTACCGCTGCCGGCGGCTTGGACCACGACGTCGTCTGCGACCTTGTCCTCGATGCCCTGACGGCCGCGGGCTGGAACCTCGACCCCCAGGCAGCCCCGGTCAACCGCCGTGGAACGGACCGCGCCGTCATCAGCGGAACGTCCGGCCTCCATGTGGTCAAGCGCCCAGTGGAGCAAGCCAACATCATCATGGGTTGCCCCACGATTGTGGCAACCGATGACCGACGATTCGTCATGAGCGTGCTCAACGCTGTCCTGGGTGGCGGCATGTCCTCCAGGCTGTTCCAGGAAATCCGCGAGAAGCGAGGCCTGGTGTACTCCACGTACTCCTTCACCGCGGCTTACGCTGACGCCGGCTATTTCGGAATGTACGCAGGATGTACGCCGTCCAAGGTCCGCCAGGTGCTGGACCTCCTGGGCGTCGAGCTGGAGAAGCTTGCCAAGGAGGGCATCACGGAGGAAGAACTCCGTAAGGCCGTAGGCCAGCTCAGCGGTGGAATCGTCCTGGCCCTGGAAGACACGGGATCACGGATGTCACGGCTGGGCCGGGCAGAGTTGGTTTCCGGAGAATTCCAGGACATTGACGAAACCCTTGCCCGGATCCAGGCCGTCACGGTGGAAGAAGTGCAGGACCTGGCCCGCGAACTTGCAGCAGCACCCCGAACCATCACTGTGGTGGGTCCTTTCGAGGAAACCGAGACTTTCGGCCTCTAAGCCTCTGGACTCGCGCACTGTCAACAGGGCAGCATGATCACACGGTGATGATGCTGCCCTGACGATTTTGGAGACGTGATGGATCTGCCCTCGAGCGGCCAGGCCGCGGAGCTGTTGCAGGACTTCATCGGTCACTGGCTGGGGATCACGGAGATTGCCGCGTCGCCGTGGGGGAGCGCCCGGACGGCTGAAGCGGAAGTGGTTTTCACCAAGGCTGCCGGCGGGTATGCCGTCGTCCAGAGCTACCGGCACCGCGAGGCAGACGGCACGCACTTTGAAGGGCATGGCATGTTCACTGTGGACCGGGATCACGGGGACACTCTTTGGTACTACGTAGACAGTCTGGGGAGGTCGCCGGCCAGCCCGGTCCGGGGAGCGTGGAATGCAGGCACTCTGACCTTGGACAGGAGGACTGCCGACGGCGTCGCCAGGCACACCTTCCGCGTGGAGGACGGGGTCCTGGTGCATACGGCCGATCTACGGCTGGAAGGGACACCGGACTTCAGCCCGTTGCTGAAGAGCGTCTTCCGTAAGGCCTGAGCCTCAGCCTCCGGCGAAGGGCGGCAGGACATCGATGACATCCTGGGCTCCAAGCGGCGCTGAACGGTCCCTCACAGCTACCTCGTTGCGGAGGAAACTGCTCCGTGCCACGATGCGGTCCAGCGTCGGAGTGCCTTCGGGAGGCAGTGGACGTTCGACGGCGAGGGCGGCTTCCAGCAACGCTTCCAGGCTGGTGCCTTCCGGGAGGACGTGACGTTCTTCTTCGACACCGGCCGCCGCGCGTGCGGCAGCGAAGTAACGGACAAGCAAGGTTTCAGCCTCCGATTGCGCTCATGCTGCGGTCCGGCTGGACGAAGTCCGCTGCGCCGAGACCTGTGTGGTCCATGCCGTGGGCTTTAGGCTTGACCCACATGGCGTCTTGCCATCGCGACGCCAGTTCATGATCCGTGGACCCGTCGCGAAGCAGGCCCAGGAGGTCGAATTCTTCGCGGGAGAAGAGACAGCTCATGATCTTGCCCTCGGCCGTGATGCGCGTTCGTCGGCAGTCGGCGCAGAACGGTTCGGTGACCGAGGCGATGATGCCGACTGTACCGAGGACCGGACCCGTAGCTTCACCGGAAGCCGTGTCCCGGCGTCGTACTTCAAAGCGTTCGGCCGGGGCGCCGTCCCGTTCGCGGGGGTCGTGCCCCAGCACAAAGTCGCGGGAGAGCAGATCCCGGATTTCGGCGGCCGTGATCATGTTGCGACGGGTCCACCCGTGATCGGCGTCCAGTGGCATTTGTTCGATGAAGCGAAGCTCGTAGCCGCGGCCCAATGCCCAGGCGAGCAAGTCCGGCGATTCGGTGTCGTTGATCCCGCGCATCAGCACGGCGTTCAGTTTAACCGGCCCCAGGCCCGCTGCCCAGGCGGCATCAACGCCGGCCAGGACACGATCCAGGAACGGCCGGCGCGTGAGTTTGGTAAAGGTTTCCTCGTGCAGTGAGTCGAGCGAGACGTTGATGCGGGTGAGGCCTGCAGCCTTCAGCGCCGCCGCCTTCTTGTCCAGGCCGACACCGTTGGTGGTCATGGAGATCGGGAGGTCCGGGTGGTCGCTGCGGATGCCGGAAATGATGTCCACCAGGTCAGCGCGGACCAAGGGTTCGCCGCCGGTGAGGCGCAGTTCCCGTACGCCCAGGGCGTTGACCCCGATGCGGACGATCCGGACAATTTCGTCCCTGGTCATCACGGCTTGTTTCGAGAGCCATTCCAACCCCTCGGCCGGCATGCAGTAAGTGCAGCGCAGGTTGCATTTGTCCGTCAGGGACAGCCGCATATCCGTAGCGCGCCGGCCATAACGGTCCCACAGGCCCGCAGGCGTTCCTGCGGGGCGCGGCGGCGGTACCGCGACGCCACTTTCCTTGCTGCCTGCGGGGCCACCCGAAGGGGGCACCGGCATTCCCAGCTGAACACTCATAAATTCAGGCTACGCCACCGTGGCAGGATCAGTGACACCAATTACAGTCATACAGTTCTTACGGATTCCATACACTTGCACCGCGGATGCCTGAATCGGGTGCTGGGGACCGCAGGCAAACCTATGCTGAAAGCGTGACCACACCTACGGCATCATCAGCGGAACCAGGGAATCGCCGCATCCTCCTGGTGGAAGACGAACAGACCATCGCCGATGTGGTCCGCGACTACCTGCTGCAAGCGGGCTTCCAGGTGGACATGGCCGGTGATGGATTTACCGCCCTGCAGTTGGCAGCGGCCCGCCACCCCGACCTGGTGATCCTGGACCGCATGCTTCCCGGACTGGACGGCGTGGAGGTGTGCCGCCGGCTCCGCCGGACCATGAGCGTACCGGTGATCATGGTCACGGCTTTGGGAACCGAAGATGACCGGATCCTGGGCCTTGAGATGGGAGCTGACGATTACGTCACCAAGCCCTTCTCACCGCGGGAGCTGGTTCTCCGCGTCAAATCGGTGCTCCGTCGCAGCATCAAGGAGTTTACGCCGGAACCACCGGTGGAAGCCGCGGGCCTGGAACTCGATCCCGCGTCCCGGACAGTGACCCATCATGGAGTTCCGTTGGCCTTGACGGTGCGCGAATTCGATCTCCTGGCTTTCCTCATGCGCCGGCCCCACCAGGTGTTCAGCCGCGAGGAACTCATCAAGGCCGTGTGGGGCTGGGACTTCGGCGATCTCTCAACAGTTACAGTGCACGTGCGTCGCCTGCGGGAAAAGATTGAAGCCAATCCCACCAAGCCGGAGTTGATCAAGACGGTCTGGGGTGTGGGGTACCGCTTCGATTCCGCCACCGGCAGCGCGCCGGAGCACTCCGACGGCGGGGAGCGTGGCCATGGAGGGCAGTGAGCTGTGGACCATCCTGGCGTGGGTCCTGTTCTGGGCCGTCCTCATCGGCGCCACAACCTTGTTCAGCCTGCGGCTCCTGCGGCGGGCGTCGGTCCTGGCGCAGATCTGCTTGGTGGTGGTAGCTACGGTTGCGGTCCTGGTTGCCGGCATGGTCAGTGCGTTCAATGCCATGTTCATCTCCGCGAGGGACCTGGAAGTGATGTGGTACATCCTGGCCGTGGCATCAGCAGTGGCCGTTGCCTTGTCACTGATGCTGGGCGCGGGGGTTTCCCGTAACGCTGCCCGGTTGGTGGTTGCCGCGCGGCGCCTGGGCCGTGGGGAGACCTTGGACCACGCGGAGGGGCGGGCCAGAGCTCCCGCCATGACGTCCGAACTTGCCGAACTGGCCAAGGAACTTGAGGCCAGCAGCCGCAGCCTCGCCGAGTCACGGGAACGTGAAGCCGCCATTGAGACTGCCCGGCGGGAATTGGTGTCGTGGATATCGCATGATCTCCGGACCCCGTTGGCCAGCATGCGTGCCATGACCGAGGCCCTTGAAGACGGTATGGCGTCCGATGTGCCGGGCTATTACCGGAAGATCATCGGACAGACGGAGCAGATGACCGCCATGGTCAATGACCTCCTGGAGTTGTCCAAGATCCAGGCCGGCACTCTCCGTCTCCGTGCTGAACCCCTGGACCTTTACGACCTTGTCAGCGATGCGTTGTCCGACCTCGCACCTTTGGCCGCTCAACGCGGCATCACGCTCGACGGCGGCGGGGACCGTGAGTGCATGGCCGTCGCCGATGGACCCAGCCTCGCCCGGGCCGTGCGGAACATCCTGCTCAACGCCATTATCTACAGCCGGCCGGACACTGTGGTCCACGTCAGCGTCGGGCGGGACGGCATGGGGCAGAACGGCGGAAATGCAGTGGTCGCAGTGCAGGACCAGTGCGGGGGCATCCGCAGCGAGGACCTGCCTCATCTGTTCGAGACGGGCTGGCAGAAAGACCGCGCCCGGGGCACCACTGAAGGGCTGCAAGGCAGTTACAGTGGCGCGGGCATCGGACTGAGCATGGTGGCCGGCATCGTCAAGGCCCACGGGGGATCTGTCACCGTGGACAACGTCGACGGCGGATGCCGGTTTGCGCTGTCCCTTCCGGCGGAGGCTCCCCAGCCATCTTCTTTCCCGGCCACATCCGGGACTTCAGCCGACGAACGCGCAGGAGGCGCATCATGAGCATGCACAGCAGTGTGGACACGCCGGAAACCCGGGCCTCCACCCCATCACAAAGCCGGCTCCAGCGCAGCCCACGTCTGTGGGCTGCCGCGGCCGGTGTAGCGGCGGGCGGTGCGGGGATCGCGGCTGGTGAACTGACCGCCGGCTTGTTGAGCCCGCTGGTTTCCCCTGTCACGGCCCTGGGCGGAGCTGTGATTGATGCAGTGCCTCCCGGAGTGAAGGACCTGGCGGTGCAGTTGTTCGGCACAGCGGACAAGATCGTGTTGATTGCATCCATCGGTCTCGTCGCGGGGTTGTTGGCAGCGCTGGCCGGTGTTCTGGAGCGTCGCCGCACCGGCTGGGGCTGGTGCTGGCCGGGCTGGCAGGAGCGGCTGGCCTGACCGCCGTCGTGACGCGTGCCCAAGCAAGCCCGCAGGCGGCCCTGGCCCCGATCGTCGCTGCGGTCGTCACGATGCTGCTGTTGCGTACCCTCATTCGTCGGCTCATTACGTGGGCTCCCGAGGCCACGCGTCAGGAACTGCAGGGGCATGATCCCGCACCCCTGGCACGGCGAAGTTTCCTGAACGCTCTCGGCGGCACCTCCCTAGCCGCCGTCGTGGCCGGAACCGTCACCGCGGTCCTCACCCGGGCCACCGCCGTGGCGTCAGGTTTCCGCGGTTCCATGACGCTCCCGGAGCCCGTTACCCCACCGCAGGCAATACCCGCCGGGGCCTCGCTGGCCGTGGACGGCATCAGCCCCCTGGTGACCCCGAACTCCGATTTCTACAGAATCGACACGGCACTGACGGTACCGGCCATCGACCCGCCGGCGTGGAGGCTGAAGGTCACCGGATTGGTGGAGCGGGAGATCGAGATCGACTTCGCCACGCTCCTCGCCAAACCCATGATCGAACGGCATATCACCATCGCCTGCGTGTCCAACAACGTCGGCGGCGACCTCATCGGCAATGCGCTCTGGCTGGGCTGGCCCCTCCGCGAACTGCTTGCCATGGCCGGTCCCAAATCCGGTGCAGACATGGTGCTGTCCACCAGTAACGACGGTTGGACGGCAAGCACACCGTTGGAGGCCTTGACCGACGATCGCGACGCCATCCTGGCCGTCGGCATGAACGGCGAACCGCTCCCGCTGGAGCACGGCTTCCCGGTCCGCATGATCGTTCCCGGGCTCTACGGATTCGTCTCGGCCACCAAATGGTTGACCGAACTGAAAGTCACACGCTTCGCAGACGACACCGCCTATTGGACTCCCCGCGGCTGGAGCGACCACGGACCCATCAAGACGCAGTCACGCATCGACGTACCCCGCAGCGGCAGGACGGTCCAGGCGGGCACAGTGCAATTCGGTGGGGTGGCATGGGCCCAGCACCGGGGCATCAGCAAGGTGGAGATTCGTGTCAACCGCGGGTCCTGGCAGCCGGCTACCCTGGCGGGCGGAATCTCCACCGACACCTGGTATCAGTGGCAGCTGGGCGTGGACCTCACCCCCGGCGACTACGAGGTCCAGGTGCGGGCCACAGACTCCACCGGCCAGCCGCAGACCGAGGACAAAGCCCCCGTGGCTCCGGACGGCGCCACGGGCTATCACACCATCAGCGTCAAGGTGGGCTAAGGCCCTAGTCTGGGTACGTCCGGAGAAATTCCGGAAGCCAGCGTGTCACAACAGGAGGTTGTCCGTGCCCAGATCAGTTGCGACCCATCGCCAGGCAGTGGTGGAACTGCTGGCAGGCGCTGCCACCACCAAGGGAAACCACCGTGTGCCGTTGCTCGACGCACTGGGAAAGCCGCTGGCCGTCGATGTCCATGCGCCGCTCTCCCTGCCGCCGTTCGCCAACTCCCAGATGGACGGCTTTGCCGTCCGGTCACAAGACATTCCCGACGACGGCGGGCAGCTCAGGGTGGCAGCGCCCGTCCCGGCAGGTGCGACACCAACAGCGCTGAAGGCCGGCTACGCCGCCCCCATCATGACCGGGGCCATGATTCCAGAGGGTGCCGACGCCGTCATACCCATCGAGAAGGCGAGCCCCAGCACCTTCCCTGACCCCACCACCTTGGATGCCGTCGTCGACCTTCCCGCGGTGGCTCCCGGTGCTTACGTGCGGAACAGCGGCAGCGACATCCACCAGGGTGCCCTGGCCCTGGCAGCAGGCACCCTGCTGGGACCGGCCCAGCTTGGCCTGCTGGCAGCCCTGGGCCTGGCAACTGTCGAGGTCCCTGAACCCCTGTGCGTCCTCCTGGTCACCACGGGAGACGAGGTAGTGGAACCGGGGGAAGAACTCACGCCCGGCAAGATCTTCGACTCCAACGGAACGCTGCTTGAAGCGTCCATGCGCCAGGCAGGCCTTGACGTTGTCCGTACGGGCATCTCCGATGACGATCCTGCACACCTGCTGGCTGTCCTTCACCATCACACCCGGGAGGCGGACCGTCCCGTGGATGTCATTGTCACCACCGGGGGAGTGAGCAAGGGTGCCTACGAGGTGGTGCGCCAGGCGATGGCCGGCCAGCCCGTTGATTTCCTCCCCGTGGCAATGCAGCCGGGCGGGCCGCAGGGGCTGGGGACCTTCAACGGCGTTCCGTTCCTCGGATTTCCCGGCAACCCTGTCAGCTGCCTCGTCTCCTTTGAGATGTTCCTCCGGCCGGCCGTATCGGAGGTTATGGGAACTCCTGTTCCACGACCCGTTCGGAGCGTACGCCTGGCTGAACCCCTGACCTCGCCGGAGGGCAAACACCAGGTCCGGCGTGGTTCGGTGGCCGGGGACGGCATCCTTCGTATGGAGGGCGGCGCAGGTTCCCATCTGGTCCACGCGCTCGCCCGTGCCAACGCGTTGGTCCAGATCCCAGGCAACGTCACGGAACTCACAGCAGGAGCCGAAGTGGAAGTATGGATGCTGTGAATGAAACTCCCGGGACAACAGAACACGGCGGCGGCCTGACGCACCTGAGGCACGATGGCACTGCGCAGATGGTGGACGTCTCCGCGAAAGCAGTGACCACACGCGAGGCCACTGCCACGGCAACCGTCCGCACAACACCGGACGTAATGGTCCTCTTGGGCGCCGGTGAGCTGCCCAAAGGCGACGCGCTCGCCGTGGCACGGGTGGCAGGCATCATGGCGGCAAAGAAGACGCCCGAGCTGATCCCGTTGTGCCATCCGTTGCCGATTTCCAAAGTCACCGTGGATTTCCACTTGGGCGCCGGCTCGGTGGACATCCTGGCAACCGTCAAGACCAAGGGCGTGACCGGCGTCGAAATGGAAGCCCTGACGGCGGCATCGGTAGCGGCGCTGAGTGTCTACGACATGATCAAGGCCGTGGACAAGCACGCCGTGTTGACCGACATCCGCGTGCTGGCCAAGAGTGGCGGCAAGAGCGGCGACTGGGACGTCTCCGGGGAACCGGTCCAGGAGGCCGGCGAATGAGTGCTTGCGAGCCGAACACTGTTCGGAAGGCCGGCGTCGTGATCGCCTCCACCCGGGCAGCTGCGGGAATCTATGCCGATGAGACGGGGCCCATCATCCTCGATTGGCTCAATGAGCACGGCTTCGAGACGTTCCCCACCATGGTGGTGCCGGACGGGGAGCCGGTGGGAGCTGCCCTCAGGGCGCTCCTGACCCAGGACCCCGCCGTCGTCATCACCAGCGGCGGAACGGGCCTGAGCCCGGACGACAAGACACCGGAGATGACGCTTCCGCTCCTGGACCGCGAAATTCCCGGCATCATGGAAGGAATCCGGCGCGCGGGCGCTGCGAAAACCCCGATGGCGATGCTGAGCCGCGGCCACGCGGGAGCTGCGGGAAAGACGTTCATCATCAACCTGCCGGGATCCCCGAAAGGCGTTATGGATGGATTGGCTGTCCTGGACCCAGTGATCGGGCACTTGTGCGAACAAATGGAAGGTAGCCATGGGCACTGAAACAGATTTCGAAGTAGTCAGCGCTGTCCTCAGCGCGGAACCCATCTCGGTGGATCAAGCCATCGCGGCGGTCGAATCGGACACCGCCGGGGCTGTGGTCAGCTTCAGTGGCGTGGTCCGGAACCACGATTCCGGCAAGGCCGTGGACCGGCTAAGTTACAGCGCCCATCCCACGGCGCACCAGGTCATGTCCGACGTCGTGGCCCAGTTGGTCGCCGAGCACTCAGGCGAAGCCGATCAGCCCGTCCGCATCTGGGCAGCGCACCGTATCGGGATGCTGGAGATCGGTGACCCGGCGCTGGTCTGTGCCGTCGCGGCGGCCCACCGGGGACAGGCGTTTGCTGTCTGTTCCGAGCTGGTGGACAGGGTCAAAGCGCAGGTTCCCATTTGGAAGGAACAGTTCTTCACCGACGGCACCGTCGAGTGGGTCGGCGCGGGGGAGTAGGCCTGAGTCACGGTTCCTGCCGGGTGCCGGCCCGGCGGTAGGGTTAACGGCATGACCGAACAACTTGCTGTTGCAGTGCTGGGCGCCCACGGGCGCATGGGAATTGAAGCCGTGAAAGCTGTGGAAGCAGCTGATGACATGAAGCTTGTAGCCGCCCTGGGTCGCGGCGATTCCCTGGAAACCCTGCTCGACGCCGGCGCACAGTATGTTGTTGACCTCACCGTCCCGGACACCACCGAGACCAACGTCCGGTTTGCCGTGGAGCATGGCATCCACGCTGTTGTGGGTACCACCGGCTGGAATGCCGACAGGCTGGAGTCCCTCCGTGCATTGCTGGAGCAGAAGCCGGACACCGGCGTACTGATCGCCCCGAACTTTGCCCTGGGGTCTGTACTGGCCTCCGCTTTCGCAGCCAAAGCCTCACAGTACTTTGAGTCCGTTGAGATCATCGAGCTGCACCACCCGAACAAGGTGGACGCACCCTCCGGCACGGCGGTGCGTACGGCGCAGCTGATCGCTGATGCACGGCAGGCAGCCGGAGTTCCGGCAAGCCCGGACGCCACTGAAACGTCGTTGGATGGAGCCAGGGGCTGTGACGTGGAGGGTGTCCGCGTCCACAGTGTCCGGCTCCGCGGTTTGGTAGCCCACCAGGAGGTCCTTTTCGGCGGTCCGGGTGAGCAGCTGACATTGCGCCATGATTCCTTTGACCGGGCTTCCTTTATGCCTGGCGTCCTGCTGGGATTGCGCAAGGTCGCAGCGCACCCCGGCCTCACGGTTGGCCTGGACGGCTACCTGGACCTGGGGCTCTAGGTCCATGGGAAATTTCTGGACTTCCTTGAAGAAGAACCGCACCAAAATCTGGGTCGGCGCCATCACCCTGCTGTTGGTGCTCTACCTGGTGGTGTCCGTCCAACGCTCGTTCCTCCTCCTCGGTGACTCCAACCTGGTAGCGAAGGGCATTGGAGCGGCCTATCTGGTCCTGCCCGTTGTCGGTGCGTGGGCGCTCATCCGCGAGCTCCTGTTTGGCGCCCGCACCGAGCAGATGGCCAAGGTCCTGGAAGCCGAAGGCGGATTGCCCGAGGACACACTGCCCCGTACGCCCGGCGGGCGGATTGTCCGGGCTGCCGCGGATGCGGAGTTCGAGAAGTACCGCGCCGAGGCAGAGGCGGCGCCGGAGGACTGGCGTTCCTGGTTCAGGCTGAGTTGCGCCTATGACGCCTCAGGGGACCGCAAACGCGCCCGGGCATCAATGCGCGACGCCGTGAAGCTGTTTCGCTCTCAGCCCACCGCTGCGGGACGGTAGCTGCCCAGCTTCGACGCCGTATGGGCTACCCACTCCAGCGGTCCGCGGCGCCGGAGCAAGGCGAAGCAGACTCCGATTGCCACGGCACACAGTGCCTGGGTCCAGTACATGCCCTCTTCTGTCCACCCCGCAGGGAGCGGCTGGTTGGTGAACCCCGAAACCACCCATACATGGGCCGAGTAGAGGCTGAGCGTCATGGCTCCCGGCCCGCTGAGCACTATCAGGATATTGACCTTGATACGTTCGGCCACGGTACCCAGCAGGAGGAAGAAACCCACCACTGCAGCGGCTGTTGCGCTGGTGTGCAGCAGGTCCAGCGTGGTCCCTGCATGGGGGGATGCCGTGGCCAACCACCACCACGAACCGGTCTGCTCCAGCCCGGTCAGATTAATCTGGAGCATGTTTTCCAGCGGGTACCCGCGCGTTCCGGGGAGCGCCTCCAGAGCGGCCCGGCCGCCCAATGCCTCCATGGCAAGGAACCCACCCAGCTTTGACACCGCAGCGACAGCGACTCCGCAGCTTAACAGCAGCAACTGCACCTTCGCCGTCGTGAGCGCCAACCGGCCGATCACCAGCCCGATCAGCAGATACGAGATCCACTGGAACACCGGGTAGTAACCAGTGAAGAAGAGGTCTGCGAGGAGGCGGGCCGGCGTCCCCAGGTCCTCGCCGTTGGGGTTGTGACCCAGTTGCAGGGGAGGAGCGGCGTCCAACAACAAGGGCCGGACCAGGTAGGCCAGCAGCGGAGATAAGAGAACCCAGCCCGCCGCCCAGAAACACAGTGCCTTGAGCCGAAGGCCAAGGAACGGCAGGACGCACAGGAAAAGTACGGCGTAATGCACCAGGATGACGGCGACGTTGACGTCCAGCCCTCCCAGAGTGAGGCCGACGACCGCAATCACCAACGCGCGCATGGCCACGCCGCCCCTGGCGGACCAAAGATCGTTGCCTGTGCGGGGTTCCTGCTTACCCGTACTCAGCGCCAGCCCAATGCCGGCAAGGACGGCGAAGAGTGCAGCAGACCGACCCGAGAATACCAGTCCCACGAATGTCGGCTCCCACGACGGGGAGGGGCCGAACGTCGGCAGTAGGTGCGTGGACATCATGCCAAGCAACGCTGCGCCCCTGGCGGCGTCGATCCCTGTGAGACGGGAGGAGACCTGGCCGCCGTCGCGCGCTTTCCGCGGAGGCGCAGTCTCTTGCGAAGTCATGCTGCGATGGTCTCACAGCCAACTGTGAGCTGGACCGACGGTAGAGTCCTATGCTGACCTCGATCTTGGCTCCATGCCGCCGCAATCAACTGTTCAACTGTGGCTGCCGCAGTACGGCTTCCTCAGGGTGCTCGAGGTGTCGCTGAAGGGCGAAGACGTGAGGGTTGCCGGGGGATCCGGCAAACGATGGATCACCTACGGCAGTTCCATCACGCAATGCAGGCAGGCCGATGGTCCAATGCCGGCTACCGGCTGATGGCCGAAAGGCTGGGTCCACAGCTGGCGGCCGTCGCCAACGCGCACGGCTGACCGGGCACCAGTGACTGCTCCGGCTGTCTGGCCGGCGCGGCCCGGCGCGGGTCCGGCTCTTGTTTTCGAATATATGTTCGAATAGCATGGCAGGATGAACGATGTTCCCACGCCACCCGAAGGTCTCGCCGGACCCATGAAAGCCATGAGCCCCGGCGTCGTCGACTTCCTTTTCAGGCAACTCGTGGCGGGCGAACCCCCGAAGACACCCAGTGGCGCCGCGAAGGAACAGTGTTGGCCGAGCAGCCGCCAGGAGCTGAACTTGCCCGGCGGCTATCCGAGGCAGACCTGGATTCCCTGACGCCGCTGGAACTGTTTGAATACGTTCGCGCTTCCCAGCGGCTGGTGACGTGGGCCGAACACCTCAAGGAGCGGGCCGTGGCGCACTACTGCTCGGAGCAACCTGCGCGGACGTCCGGGCCGGCCTAGCCCACCTGGACTGAGGGGTCCGCCTGGGCCTGCCCCGTTCCGCGGTTTCCTCCGGAATAGGATGGGCTGGTGACTCTGACACCCCCGCATGTCCCAACCCAAAGGCCGGCCCCCCTGGATGCCACGTCCGTTGAGAGCCCGTTCGCTGACACCGCGCCCGCAGGGCCCGGGTTCGTTGAGGCCCGGCCTCGCCCTGGGGAAGAGCCGGATGACCTGGCAGTGCTTCGCGCCGCCGTCGTTCAGTATGAAGCGCTGCTGCCGGGTGCTGGGGGCGCGGCCGTGGAAGCAAACGTCGCCGCCCATGTGGTGCTGGTGGAGCAAGCCTGCGAACGTGGCGCACGCCTGGTGCTTTTTCCCGAGCTCTCCTTGACGGGGTATGAACTCACCGCCTTTGAAGTCCCCGGCGGAGCAGGGCAGCCTTCACTGGGCAGTCAACCGTCGCCGTGGTTGACCGACGGTGACCCGCGGCTCCACCCCCTCCAGGATGTCTGTGCCCGCACCGGGACGGTGGCGGTCGTCGGGGCAGGCTGGCGTGAGGCGGATCGGACGCCCCGGCTGGCCTCGCTCATCGTTGGCCGTGACGGTTCGGTGAAACCGGTCTTCAAAACGCATTTGCATGGGCCGGAGCGGGAGCTTTTTGTCCCTGGAAACGGCCCGGCAGTGCTGGACGTTGACGGATGGCGGGTTGCCTTTGCCGTCTGTGCTGACGCCGCGCATCCTGCCCACGCCGGTGCCGCGGCGGAAGCGAAGGCCGATGTGTATGCAGTGTCCGCGCTGTACACGCGGGGCGAGGAACTCAGGCTCGGATTGCATTTGGGCGCCCGATCCATGGACCACCGGATGTTCGGATTATTGGCAAACCTTGGAGGGAAAACGCCGTTGGGCCCCTCCTGCGGTCTCAGCGGAGGGTGGGGTCCCGACGGTGCTGCCCTGGTCCGGGTGGCGGGCACCGGGACGGAGGCAGCCATGGTGTCGTTGGACCGGTCCCGCCTTGACGCCTACAGATCCGCGGCAGGGGCATGAGGACCATCACGCGGAACCCATTCTTGTAACAAGCCCGTGACAGGGTAACGTTTTTCTTATGTCTGACTTGCGCGCCCACACTCCCGCCCTTGGTACCCTCCTGACCGCGATGGTCACCCCGTTCACCGAGGACGGCAAGGTGGACTACGACCAAGCCGCTGTACTGGCAGAGAAGCTTGTCCAGGATGGTTGCGATGGGCTCGTTGTTACCGGCACCACCGGGGAGACCTCAACCCTTACAGATGACGAAAACCTTGGTATGTTCCGGGCGGTCAAAGAAGCCGTCGGCGGCAAGGCCGCCATCATTGCCGGAACAGGCACCAACGACACCGCACACTCGGTGCACCTTTCCCAGCGCGCGGCTGAGGTTGGCGTGGACGGTCTCCTGATCGTCACGCCCTACTACAACAAGCCCAGCCAGGCAGGCGTCCGGGCGCACTTCGAGACCATTGCCTCGTCAACGGATCTCCCCGTCATGCTCTACGACATCCCGGGCCGCTCCTCCATTGCGATTGCTCCTGAGACCATGATCGGACTGGCCAAGCACCAGAACATCGTGGCGGTCAAGGACGCCAAGGCAGATTTTGCCGCCGCTACCCGGGTCATGGCAGAGACTGACCTCGTCTTCTATTCCGGTGATGACGGATTGACCCTCCAGTGGATGGCGCTCGGCGCCGTCGGCCTGGTGGGCGTCACCACCCACGTGGCCACGCGTCGCTTCCGCGAACTGATCGACGCCGTGAACGCCAGCGACCTCGCCACTGCGAGGGCCATCAACTTTGAACTGGAACCCGTCATTCGCGCAACCATGACGCGGGTCCAAGGCGCAGTAGCCGCCAAGCAGATTCTCAAGTGGCAGGGAGTCCTGCCCAACTCGGTTGTCCGTTTGCCCCTCGTGGAGCCGGACGCAGCCGAGATCGACATCATCCGCGGGGATTTGGCGGAAGCCGGAATGGACTTCAACGTCTAGGCCGGTTCCGCCGGAAAGAAGCACAATATGACCCAAACCGCCCTTCCCGGACTGGTTACGCCGCCGAAACTGCCGAAAGGCACGCTGCGGATTGTTCCGCTCGGTGGCCTGGGAGAGATCGGCCGCAACATGGCCGTCTTCGAAATCGACGGCAAGCTGCTGGTCGTTGACTGTGGCGTGCTCTTCCCAGAAGAGACCCAGCCCGGCGTAGACCTTATCCTGCCCGATTTCTCCTACATCGAAGACAGGCTGCAGGACGTCGTTGGCGTCGTGCTGACGCACGGTCACGAGGACCACATCGGTGCTGTTCCCTACCTGTTGCGCCTTAAGGCCGATATTCCTCTAATCGGGTCCCAGCTGACCCTGGCCCTGGTGGAAGCAAAGCTGCAGGAACACCGGATCAAGCCGTATACCCTGACCGTCACCGAGGGCCAGGTGGAGCAATTCGGCCCGTTCGAGTGCGAGTTCATTGCCGTGAACCACTCCATCCCTGATGCCCTGGCCGTTTTCATCCGGACCGAGGGTGGCACGGTGCTGCACACAGGCGACTTCAAGATGGACCAGTTGCCGTTGGATGGCCGCATCACCGACCTCCGCCACTTCGCCCGGTTGGGCGAAGAGGGCGTGGACCTTTTCATGGCGGACTCCACCAACGCGGACGTCCCTGGGTTCACCACGGCCGAAAAGGAAATTGGTCCCACTCTGGACCGCCTGTTCGGCCAAGCCAAGAAGCGCCTCATCGTCGCGTCGTTCTCGTCCCATGTTCACCGTGTCCAACAGGTCCTTGATGCCGCAGGGAAGCATGGCCGCAAGGTTGCATTCGTTGGACGCTCCATGGTGCGCAACATGGCCATCGCCGCCAAGCTGGGGTATCTCGATGTGCCGGCCGGCATTTTGGTGGACATCAAGAACATCGACAACATGCCCGATGACCGCGTGGTCCTTATGTCCACCGGTTCCCAGGGCGAGCCGATGGCGGCACTGTCACGCATGGCCAACGGCGACCACCGCGTAGTGGTTGGACCCGGCGACACCGTCATTCTGGCCTCCAGCCTGATTCCCGGCAACGAGAATGCCGTGTTCCGCATCATCAACGGACTCCTCAAGCTCGGCGCAGATGTGATCCACAAGGGAACAGCAAAGGTCCACGTCTCCGGGCACGCAGCGGCAGGGGAGCTCCTGTACTGCTACAACATCCTTGAGCCGCTCAACGCCATGCCTGTGCACGGCGAAACCCGTCACCTTATTGCCAACGGCAACATTGCGCGGGAATCCGGTGTTCCGTCCGAGGGCATCATCCTGAGCGACAACGGCACAGTGATCGACCTGAAGGACCACAAAGCCAACATCGTTGGCCAAGTAGAGGTCGGATTCGTCTACGTGGACGGTTCCAGCGTGGGTGAGATTACCGACGCCGACCTGAAGGACCGTCGAATCCTCGGGGACGAAGGCTTCATTTCCATCATCACGGTCATCAACCGCACTACCGGCAAGATCGTGTCCGGACCGGAAATCCATGCCCGTGGTGTTGCTGAGGATGATTCCGTCTTCGACGAGATCATCCCCAAGATCAACGCCGCACTGGAAGACGCTGTGCTTAATCACGCAGACCACACCAACCATCAGCTGCAGCAGGTGGTGCGCAGGATCATCGGCACGTGGGTCAACCGCAAGCTCCGCCGCCGTCCCATGATCATTCCGGTGGTCCTTGAGGCGTAGCCCCTGGGCAACATGCACACCCAAGGGGGCCTGAAATCCGCGGATTTCAGGCCCCCTTGCGGTACCGTGGCACTTATGGCGACCCGTACTACCTCCACGCCACGAGGCAGCTCCAGCAGTAAATCCGGCGGCACAGGCCGGAGCGCAGCCGCATCCAAAACCGGCGCAGCCGCACCCAGGAACGGTCGGGGAAGTACCGCCCGCACCAAGCAGGCAGCCGCCGTCGTGCCCCAGGTTCCGCTGCCCCTGCGCATGCTTTCAGGTTTTTGGCAGGGGATCGGCCATGTGGTCGGTGCCGGCGTCCGCCGCATCGGTTACGACGTCAGCGACCTCGACCCCGCGGATCGCCGTGACGGCGCAGCCCTGTTCAATCTGGTGTTGGGCATCGCCATTGCCACCTTCGCCTGGTGGGGCCTGACAGGTTGGCTCCCGGACGTTGTCTACAGCGTGGTCAACGGGACGTTTGGCTGGATGGCCCTGATCCTGCCATTCATGCTTTTTGTTTGTGCCTTCCGGTTGTTCCGGAAACCCCAGGACGGCCGCGGCAACAACCGTGTGGGCATTGGCTTCATGATCATGACCCTGGCCGGCTCGGGTTTGGCCCACGTCATTGGCGGCCTGCCCACCGTGGCCGATGGATTCGATGGCCTGCGCAGGGCAGGCGGCATGCTGGGATTCCTCGCCGCCGCCCCTCTGGCCGCAATCCACGCCGCAGTGCCGGTGGTCCTCTACAGCCTGTTGGCGTTCGTCTCATTCCTGATCGTCACCGCAACCCCGTTCGGCGCCATTCCCTCCCGGATCCGGGGTGCCTATGAGCACCTTATGGGCGTGGACCTCATGGATGGTTCCGGCAAGGACGCCCATGACCGCAGTTATCTTTATGAGAACGATGCACCTGCCAAGCCCAAGAAGAAGCGCATGCGCTTCTTTGGCAAGGACGAGGAACCCGAGGCAGGCCTGGAGGGCTACGTCGGGGACGAAGCTTTCGAACATGCAATAGTCGACGACGACGAAACTCCCGCCGCGTCGGAACCGCGCGTTCCGCCGGGGGTGCGTCGCCCAACCCAGGCGGAGATCGCCGTCGGGAAGATCAAGGCAGCCCAGGGCCTGGGTGCTGCGCCCGGCATCGACAACCCCACCGAAGCCATCCCGGTCATCACTCCTGACATGACCGTTCCCGCGCCCACTGTGGCCCAGGTCCCCGCGAAGCCTGCCGGTGCGCCGCTCCCGCAAACGCCCATCCCACAGCGCACGGAGCAGTTGTCCCTCGCCGGGGATGTCACCTACACACTGCCGGCCTCGGACTACCTGACGCCGGGCTCCATTCCGAAGGAGCGCACGGAGGCCAATGACGCCGTCGTCGCCGCCCTGACGGACACCCTGACACAGTTCAACGTGGACGCTGCCGTGACTGGCTTCAGCCGTGGTCCCACCGTAACGCGCTATGAGATCGAGCTGTCTCCCGGTACCAAGGTGGAGCGCGTTACGGCGCTGTCCAAGAACATTTCCTATGCGGTCGCATCGAGCGATGTCCGTATCCTGAGCCCCATCCCCGGCAAATCGGCCATTGGCATCGAGATTCCCAACACGGACCGCGAAACGGTTTCGCTGGGCGACGTGCTGCGGAGCCAGAACGCCCGCCGGACCGACCACCCCATGGTCATGGGTGTTGGCAAGGACGTGGAGGGCGGCTACGTGGTGGCCAACCTGGCCAAGATGCCCCACCTGCTGGTGGCTGGGGCCACCGGTGCCGGTAAGTCGAGCTTCGTGAACTCCATGATCACCTCCATCCTCATGCGCGCCACCCCGGATGAAGTCCGCATGGTCATGGTGGACCCCAAGCGCGTGGAGCTCACCGCGTACGAAGGCGTCCCGCACCTCATCACGCCCATCATCACCAATCCTAAAAAGGCCGCTGAGGCCCTGCAGTGGGTTGTCCGGGAGATGGACGCCCGTTACGACGACCTCGCCAACTACGGTTACAAGCACATCGACGATTTCAACAAGGCCGTCCGTGCCGGCAAAGTGGTGCCGCCCGTGGACTCCAAACGGGTCATCAAGCCTTACCCTTACCTCCTGGTGATCGTGGATGAGCTCGCCGACCTCATGATGGTGGCGCCGCGCGACGTCGAAGACTCGATTGTCCGCATCACCCAGCTTGCCCGTGCTGCCGGTATCCACCTGGTCCTGGCCACCCAGCGCCCGTCCGTGGATGTGGTCACTGGCCTGATCAAGGCGAACGTGCCTTCGCGCATGGCCTTCGCAACCTCGTCCGTGACGGACTCGCGTGTTGTGCTGGACCAGCCGGGCGCGGAGAAGCTGATTGGCCAGGGTGACGCGCTTTTCCTGCCGATGGGTGCGTCCAAGGCAATGCGTGTCCAGGGTGCCTGGGTGACGGAATCCGAGATCCACAAGGTGGTGGAGCACGTCAAGGGACAGCTCCAGGCTGTCTACCGCGACGACGTTGCTGCCGAGGCCCCCAAGAAGCAGATCGACGACGACATCGGAGACGACCTCGAGGTCCTGTTGCAGGCCACCGAGTTGGTGGTGACCACCCAGTTCGGCTCCACGTCGATGCTGCAGCGCAAGCTCCGGGTGGGCTTCGCCAAGGCCGGGCGCCTGATGGACCTCCTCGAATCCCGCGGCGTGGTGGGGCCCTCGGAAGGTTCGAAGGCCCGCGATGTCCTGGTCAAGCCGGACGACCTCGCGGCGGTCCTGGCAGCGATGAAGGGCCAGGAATCGCCCGCTGCCCCCGACGCCCACACGGCGGCCCTGAGCGACAACGCGAACTCGAACATCGCCGTCGGCGGTTATGCGGAGGACCTGGTGCAGGCGGACCTGGACAACCGGACGCAGGCCATTGAGTATCACGATGGCGCTGACGGCCCGGATGACGACGACGAAGGCGGCGAAGACGCCTGGTCGCTGACGGGGCGCTAGCTTCAAAGGCGTCTGCCCAAAGACGGTAGCCTAGAGGGGTGACTACAGCCGAGGGTGATAACGCGACGTCCAGCAACTCCGATGTCTGGAACCTGCCCAACATCCTCACGATGCTCCGCATCGTCCTGGTTCCGTTTTTCGTCTGGTTCCTGCTCGCCGACAACGGCGAGTACGGCCTGTGGCGCTGGGCAGCCGTAGTGGCCTTCGCGGTAGCCATCTACACGGACAAGCTCGACGGCGACATCGCCAGGGCGCGCGGCCTCATCACCAATTTCGGCAAGATCGCCGATCCCATTGCCGACAAATTGCTGATCGGCTCCGCGCTGGTGCTCTTGTCCATCCTGGGGGAACTGCCGTGGTGGGTCACCATCCTCATCCTCGTCCGCGAGTGGGGGATTACCGCGCTTCGGTTCGTCGTGATCCGGTACGGCGTCATGCCGGCCTCCAGGGGCGGAAAGCTGAAGACGGTGGTCCAGACCGTGGCCATCTTCTTGTACATCCTTCCCCTCAAGGCGATCGCCCCCTGGCTGGGCGACGCCGCCTTCTGGGTCATGATGCTGGCGCTTGCCATCACCCTGTGGACCGGCGTCGAATACGTCATCCAAGCCCTCAAGCTGCGGGCAGCGGGGCGTCGCGCATGACGTCCGGTGACGCCGTCACCGCCGCAGCAGAGACGTCGACGGCGGTGGTCGCCGCGGCGATCGCAAAGAACCTCACGGTGGCCACGGCTGAGTCGCTCACCGCTGGAATGGTAGCGGCCACCCTGGCCAATACTCCCGGCGCTTCAGCGATGCTTCAGGGCGGAGTTGTTGCGTATCAAAACTCCGTTAAGGCCGGAGTCCTGGGCGTTCCGGGAGAGCTGCTTGCCGAGGTCGGCTCCGTTGACGGTGCTGTTGCGGAGGCCATGGCCGACGGTGCCCGGCGTGCTTGCGGTGCCAGCATTGGAGTATCCACAACCGGAGTGGCCGGACCTGATCCCCACGACGGCAAAGCCGTAGGAACCGTGTTCGTTGGAATCGCTGCCGATGCCGGAACCCAAGCCTTCGAATTCAGCTTCACGGGGGACCGCCAGTCCATTCGCGAGCAAGCCTGCGGGGCGGCACTGGCGCGTCTGCTTGCTGCGCTGGAGGGGGATGGTTACCGTTCGTAAAGTAGCCGGGAACAAAAACTGATTGCCAATAGTTGTGTCATTGAGTCGCTTCGGAAGAGCCGGGGCGCCTAGGATGTAGAAACCAACCCGGTCCGCCCACCAGCGAACCGGATGACTGAGGGAGCAAGGCGATACAGATGGTAAAGCAGCCCGTATCCGTAAACGGCGTTGTCCGCTGGAAGGATGTGGGCTTGGCTGATCAGGCACAGAGCGAACAGAAGGAGCGCAAAATGGTTGTACTACGCCACGAGATCGGTGATGTACTGCGCGATGTCCGCCAGCGT
Organism: Arthrobacter sp. YN; assembly: GCF_002224285.1. Lineage (GTDB taxonomy): Bacteria > Actinomycetota > Actinomycetes > Actinomycetales > Micrococcaceae > Arthrobacter. Next base: position 1,819,093 of record NZ_CP022436.1, read on the forward strand.
CAGGGCCGTACCCTCCGCGAGGTTTCGCACAGCGCCCGCGTCTCACTTGGTTACTTGAGTGAAGTTGAACGCGGCCAGAAGGAGGCTTCTTCCGAGCTCCTGTCCTCTATCTGCACAGCCCTGGATGTTCCGTTGTCCCACATGCTCCGCGAAGTCAGCGACAGAGTGGCCGTTGCTGAGGGAGTGGCCGTGCCGGACACCGTTCCGCAGGAATTCTCCCAGCGTTACGGTCGCGATCTGGACCTCACGGACGACTTCCCGCAGGGAATGCTCTCCGGAGCCCGGTAACCGTTCCACCAGAATTGGAAGAAGGTCCCCAGCCATCGGCTGGGGACCTTCTTTTGGTGTTTGTTGGTATGGACTGAGGGGCGGGAGCCCTGGCGGATCAGGCGTCGGCCGGCTTGGTGGGGTCGGCGGCAATGTCCGGTTCCCGCAGGGTCACGTCCTTGAGGACGCCGTCGCCGTAGATCGCATTGAGCCGGCCCATGTAGTCGGCAAGGATCTGGACGTCTTCAAGCGGCCATTCGCCCAGGCGTTCACGGAATACCTGCCGCCGGGCATCCTGGACCTGGTGCATCTTGTCCTCGCCCTTGTCCGTCAGGCGGATGGATTGTGCCCTTCCGTCCTGCGGGTCGGCTTCCTTGTAGACCAGGCCAATGCTTTCCAGGAAAGCGATCTGCCGGCTCACGGACGGCTTGCCCACGCCAATGCACGTAGCGAGGTCCGTCAACCTGATGGGTCCTTCCCTCCGGATGACGGTCAGCAGCCCGTAGGCGGCCGGTTCCATGTCCGGGTGGACCTGGCGCGACAACTGGTGGGAGATTGACCGGGCCCGGCGCCAGAGCAGGCTCAGCTGGTGTTCCACCTGCTGGAGGGCGTCGTCTACGGCGTCGCCTGGCACGGCCTGACCGGGCGTGCTCTGGAGAGGATTGCTCATGGCAACCATTCTAGAGTCCGGCTCCGTGAGAGACTCTATCCGTGAGGGCAAGTGACTTTTGGCGATTGATGGACGATGAGTTCGGGGCAGGCTATTCCCGGGTCCTCGCCGGCTCCTTGGTACTCGCAGGCGTGGGCGGGCGGACTGCCGTTGAGGCCCTGGCCTCCGGATACCAGCCCCGCGAGGTGTGGTTGGCTGTGTGCGAAGTCCAGGATGTTCCGGCCGAACGCAGGCTGGGGCGGGACATCAAACCGGCCTCCAACTGAGGGTCGCGCTGCTGCCTCGACAAGGGACACGCCGGACCATTGTTCGAATATCTGTTCGGATGGGGATATGCTCCTGTGAGAGGAAAATTGATCCCGAAGGCCGCATTTCCGAGCATCCGGATTGCCCGGTTGTCCACATAGCCGGATTCGGCTCATAAAAATGTCAGCACGTCGTAATAGCGTCTGACATGACAGGAAAGCGGCCCTTAGGGCCACTCCACAGCGAGAAAGCATCAGAGGTGTGAACCATGGCGGCAACCCCGGATCGTGAAAAGGCGCTCGAAGCAGCGCTTGCCCAGATCGACAAGCAGTTCGGCAAAGGATCCATCATGCGCCTGGGTGACGACACTCGGGCTCCCATCGAGGTCATCCCTACCGGATCCATTGCCCTGGACATCGCCCTGGGCATTGGCGGCCTGCCCCGTGGCCGCGTGGTGGAAATCTACGGACCGGAATCCTCGGGTAAGACCACCGTTGCGCTGCACGCCGTTGCCAGTGCCCAGCGCGCCGGCGGCATTGCGGCCTTCATCGACGCTGAGCACGCCCTGGACCCGGACTACGCTGCAAAGCTCGGAGTAGATACGGATGCACTCTTGGTCTCGCAGCCGGATACCGGCGAGCAGGCCTTGGAGATCATGGACATGTTGGTGGGTTCCGGCTCCCTGGACATCGTCGTCATCGACTCCGTGGCCGCCCTGGTACCCCGTGCTGAAATCGAAGGCGAAATGGGTGACTCCCACGTGGGTCTGCAGGCCCGCCTGATGAGCCAGGCCCTGCGTAAGATCACCGGCAGGCTCAGCCAGACCAAAACCACAGCGATCTTCATCAACCAGCTGCGTGAGAAGATCGGTGTCTTCTTCGGCTCCCCGGAAACCACCACCGGTGGTAAGGCCCTGAAGTTCTACGCTTCGGTGCGTATCGATGTCCGTCGTATCCAGACCTTGAAGGAAGGTGCGGACTCCGTGGGTAACCGCACCAAGGCCAAGATCGTCAAGAACAAGATGGCGCCGCCCTTCAAGATTGCAGAATTCGACATCATTTACGGCCAGGGCATCTCCCGTGAGGGCGGCATCATTGATATGGGCGTCGAGCACGGCATTATCAAGAAATCGGGCTCTTGGTTCACCTACGATGGCGATCAGCTGGGCCAGGGCATGGAGAACTCGCGGCGATTCCTCCGGGATAACCCTGAGCTCGCCCAGGAGCTGGAGCGCTTGATCAAGGAGAAGCTCGGCGTGGGCGTCAAGCCGGAGGAAGACTCCCCAAAGCTGAAGGCCGTTGACGGTTAGGAGAGGGCCGGATCCGGAGTCCTCCGTATCCGCCGATCCCGAGCCTGATCCCGAGTCCGTGGCGCGTGCCATCGTCCTGAGGCAGTTGACGATGGCGCCGCGGAGCCGGCTCCAGCTTTCCCGCAAGCTCGCGGAACGCAATGTGCCCGAGGACGTGGCCGAGGCAGTCCTGGACCGGTTCGAAGAGGTTCAGCTGATTGATGATGCTGAGTTTGCGAGGATGTGGGTCCGCAGCCGTTCGCAGAGCAAGAAGCTAGCTAAAGGCGCACTTCGCCGCGAACTCACGGACAAGGGAATCGAACTGGACGCAGCCGAAGAAGCACTGTCGCAGCTCAGCGATCAGGATGAAGAAGTGGCTGCTCGTGAGCTTGTTCAACGCAAGCTGCGTCCCGGCGTCGATCTGGCTGATCGCGCAGAACGGGACAAGTACACCCGTCGTCTGGCGTCGATGCTGGCACGGAAGGGCTACGCCCCCTCCATGGCCTTTAGGATCGTCGGTGAGGTGCTGGCAGAAGCCGGTACCCTTGAGTAGTGAGTTTGACCATTCCTTCCCCAACAGTTTCCGCCACTCCTTCGGCTGAGCCCCGGACCTATCAGGTCCGCACGTTCGGCTGCCAGATGAACGTCCATGATTCAGAGCGCATGGCGGGACTCCTGGAGGACGCGGGGTACGTGCCTGCGGACGGTGAGCTCGCTGACGTGGTGGTCTTCAACACCTGCGCTGTTCGGGAGAATGCGGACAACAAGCTCTACGGCAACCTCGGCCAACTCCGGCAGGTCAAGGCGGCGAACCCCGGCATGCAGATTGCTGTAGGTGGCTGCCTGGCCCAGAAGGACCGTGAAACCATCGTCAAGAAGGCGCCATGGGTTGACGCCGTCTTTGGTACCCACAACGTTGGCGCCCTGCCCGCGCTGCTGGACCGTGCCCGGCACAACAATGAAGCACAACTTGAGATCCTCGAGTCTCTGGATGTCTTCCCTTCAACTCTTCCCACTAAGCGGGACTCTGTCTATGCGGGGTGGGTTTCCATCTCCGTGGGCTGCAACAACACCTGCACGTTCTGCATTGTGCCTTCGCTCCGCGGCAAGGAAAAGGACAGACGCCCCGGAGAAATCCTCGCCGAGATCCAGGCGCTCGTGGATGATGGCGCTGTTGAAGTGACGCTCCTCGGCCAGAACGTCAACTCTTACGGCGTGGAGTTCGGGGATCGGCAGGCTTTCTCCAAACTCCTGCGCGCATGCGGTGAAATCGAGGGCTTGGAACGCGTCCGCTTCACCAGCCCGCACCCCGCAGCCTTTACCGATGACGTCATCGACGCCATGGCTGAGACGCCCAACATCATGCCGCAATTGCACATGCCCTTGCAGTCCGGCTCAGACAAAGTCCTCAAAGACATGCGGCGTTCCTACCGCTCCAGCCGGTTCCTCGGGATTCTGGACAAGGTTCGCGATCGGATTCCCAACGCAGCCATCACCACGGACATCATCGTCGGGTTCCCAGGCGAAACTGAAGAGGATTTCCAGGCGACCCTGGACGTCGTGGAGAAGTCCCGTTTCGCCTCAGCCTTCACCTTCCAGTACTCCAAACGGCCCGGCACGCCGGCCGCAGACTTGCCTGACCAGCTTCCGAAAGCCGTGGTGCAGGAGCGTTTCGAAAGGCTGACAGCCCTCCAGGACCGCATTGCCGCTGAGGAGAACGCCAGGCAGCTGGGCCGGACGGTTGAAGTGCTGGTGACGGCCCAGTCAGGGCGTAAAGCCGAGGAAACCCACCGCTTATCGGGTCGGTCCAAGGACCAGCGCCTGGTGCACTTCTCCGTGCCGTCCGGCGCAGATACTCCCCGTCCCGGTGACTTTGTGACGGTCACCATCACGGAGGCTGCTGCTTTCCACCTCGTGGCGGATCCGGCCACAGCTGGGGACTATGTACTGCGCCGATCCCGTGCCGGCGACGCCTGGGATCGTTCCCAAGCTGAGTCCTGCGGTGTTCCTTCACCGGGTTCGGCCTCAAGCAAGGCCGGAGTGTCCCTGGGCATGCCGTCGCTGCCTGCTCGTCGCGCCTGACGTCGGACCAGGATCACGTGCCTACCTCCACCCAGGACGCTTCCCTGCCGGTCATTGCAGTGGTTGGGCCCACCGGTTCCGGAAAGTCGGACCTGGGCGTCAACCTGGCCCTCGCCCTGAACGGTGAGGTCATCAACGCGGATGCCCTGCAGTTTTATCGCGGAATGGACATCGGAACAGCCAAGATCAGCGTGGAAGAGCGCAAGGGCGTGCCCCATCACTTGCTGGACACCATGGGTGTCACTCAAGAGGCAAGTGTTGCGGACTTCCAGGCGGACTGCCGTAGAGCCATTGGGGAAATCCGTTCACGGGGAAAACGCCCTATCCTGGTGGGGGGATCCGGTCTGTACGTCCGCGCCGCACTGGACGTCCTGGAGTTCCCCGGCACCGATCCCGTCATCCGTAAGGCCCTTGAAGAAGAGTATGACGCGCACGGCCTCGCGACGCTGCGAACCCGTCTTGAGGACGTCGATCCCGTGTCGGCAGCCCGTGTAGGTGACGCGCGGCGGGTGATCCGGGCGCTTGAAGTGCACCAGTTGACCGGGCGCCCTTTCAGTTCGTTCATGCCGCAACGCGAGTATTTTCAGCCGGCAGTGCAGATCGGGCTGTCAGTGGACCGTGAGGTGCTGAGGGAACGGTTGGCCCTGAGGGTCCATCGGATGGTGGAGGCTGGTCTGCTTGACGAGGTTGAACGGCTTGATGCTGCAGGGCTCCGGAAGGGCAAGACCGCGTCCCGCGCTTTGGGGTACGCGCAGTTCCTGAGGGTCCTGGACCATCAGACCGACGTGGGTGCCGCGTCAGAGGAAACCATCGTGGCCACGAGGCAGTTCGCCAGGCGTCAGCTCACCTGGTTCAGGGCTGACCCCCGGATCACCTGGCTTGACTGGCAGGATCCCCACCTCGTGGCCAAGGCCGTCGCCACCGCTTCGAGCCGGCAGCCCTGATTTCTGGCCGAACCAGCGTGGAAGGTAGCCTAGTGGCATGGATGAAACCCCTGCAGTTCCCGCCCAGCAGTCCGAAGCTGCCGGTGCTACCGTGACCGCCTCAAGCCTTGCTGGCCTCACGTTTTCCAAGGGCCATGGAACGGGCAACGACTTCGTCCTGATTGCCGACCCCGGTGATGCCCACGAGATCACCCCGGAGCAGGTTGCCCGGTTGTGCGACCGCCATGTAGGCATTGGTGGGGACGGTCTTATCCGCGCTGTTCCGTCGCGGTTCCTGCCGGAGGGGCGGGACCTCCTGGAGCAGGATCCGGACGCCGAATGGTTCATGGATTACCGCAACGGTGATGGTTCCCTCTCGGAGATGTGCGGCAACGGCGTCCGCGTCTTCGTGCACTTCCTGATTGCCGAGAAATTGGTGGATCTTGGCCCGGGTGAAACCCTGACCATCGGCACCCGTGGCGGGGTCAAGAAAGTGGTCCGGACGGCCAACGGGTACGCCGTGGACATGGGCCCCTGGGAGTTCATCTTCCCCAAGGAAGCCACCACCAAGGCCATGGACGCGCTGGTCAGTGCGGACGGCCTGGAGGTAGCCCGGCCCGGCCTCTCAGTCAGCATGGGCAATCCCCACACTGTGGTTGCTTTGGCTGAACTCAAGGAGCTGTCGGCCACGCAATTGTTCAAGGCGCCGGTGGTCGATCCCAGGCCTGCCAACGGGACCAACGTTGAATTCGTTGTTCCGGCCGAACCGTTGGTTGAAGACGGCGTCGGCACCATCACCATGCGCGTCCATGAGCGCGGCGTGGGGGAGACCCAATCATGCGGCACAGGAGCCTGCGCCGCCGCCGTCGCCATTCGTCACTGGGCCGGCAACACAGCGCCGAACGACTGGCACGTCAACGTGCCGGGCGGCGTCGTGGGTGTTAAGTTCTTCCCCGGTGCAGGCGGCCGCGAACATGTAGAGCTCAGCGGCCCGGCCGTGATCGTGGCTACTGGGACGCTTTCCTGACCCGAATGATCCTGAAGGACTTGGACGTGCTCTCCCGGCCCACCGTGTAGGTCTTGTCCAGCTCACCGGCGAGCCACCGCTGGAGGGAGTCCGAGCCGAGGTTCTTTTGAACCACCAACCAGGCGTTTCCTCCCGGGGCCAGGCGCGGCAGCCATGTCAGCAGCAGGGTGTGAAGCTCGTCCTTACCAATCCGGATGGGCGGGTTGGACCAGATGGTGTCGAACTCGACGGCGGGGTCTACCTCGTGTGGCAGGCTGGCCGTCACGTTCTCCAGGCCCAAGGCAGCCGCGTTCTCATTGGTCAGCGTGACACACCGCTCGTTGACGTCCACGGCGTGCACCTTGGCGTGGGGCGCCATCAGCCCCAGCGTCAAGGCAATGGGACCCCAGCCGCAGCCGATGTCCAACAAGTTTCCCTGGGGTGAAGGCGGCGGAACTTCGGAGAAAAGTATGGCAGTGCCCTTGTCCACTCCGTCGGGGCTGAAGATGCCGGAGGAGGTCTGCAAGTGGCGTGTGGCTCCAGCGAGTTCCACCGTGAGTGGCTTTCTGGTGAATGGTCCGGCCGGTTGGGCGGTGAAATAGTGTGCAGACTCCATAATTTGCCAGATTAGTTGGCTATCGGCGCCATGGGAAACTGCCGGCCCCGAGGGGTGGCTTGACATTGGATGATATTGTGAAACGCATGTTCTTGATCTTCGAATAATAACGCCGCAACCCGCCTGAGTACTCAGGCGTCACACGGCACCGCCCGCGATGCAGCCCGGTACTTGGTAGTTCTGCCAAGCCCCGGTCTTTCCGCCAGGCAGGTCCCACCGGCACCTCCGTTGACCCGCTTTCCCCGTCACGGATGTTTTGAAGATCACACCCTCCAGCCCAGCCCTTTGAACCGCCAGCATCCTGCGCGGGGTCCAGCTAAGCCGGCAGTGCAATCTCCAGATGGCCAGGAACCTCCGCGCGGATCCCACCACGCCAGATCACAGCAACCGCCGACCATTCCAATGGCGGCCGTTCAGCACAGGAGGCCCTCTTTGGCCCATGCCCGTCAGCCCAGCGCGAATAGCGCCCCATCGAACAGCAAACAGCACTATTCTGGAATAGCCGAACAGTCTAAGGAGACCATGACCACCCAGAAGCACTCCGGATCCGATTCCGACGCCCAGGACATGAGTCCTGAACAAATCCAGGCCGTCATCGACCGGATTCTTTCCAAGGATGTACCTGCCCAGGCATCCGATGACGACGATGCCGGTGGCGTGTTCGGCAAGGCGCAGGCCATTTCCACACTTGACCAGGAACACAGCATCTACGACGGCGACCAGGAAGACCTGGCCGAACGCCGTGCGCTGCGCCGCACCGCTGGCTTGTCCACGGAACTCGAAGACGTCACCGAGGTCGAATACCGGCAGCTGCGCCTTGAGCGCGTTGTCCTGGCCGGCCTCTGGACCGAAGGGACACTGGTCGACGCCGAAAATTCGCTCCGCGAGCTCGCTGCCCTGGCAGAGACTGCCGGTTCGGAAGTCCTTGACGGTTTGGTGCAGCGGCGAACGAAGCCGGACCCGGGGACCTTCCTGGGGTCGGGCAAGGCCCAAGAGCTCAAGGACATCGTTGCCGCCACCGGTGCGGACACCGTAGTGGTGGACACCGAGCTGGCTCCTTCCCAACGCCGTGGCCTTGAGGACATTGTCAAGGTCAAGGTAGTGGACCGCACCACGCTGATCCTGGACATCTTCGCCCAGCATGCCAAGAGCCGTGAAGGCAAAGCCCAGGTTGAGCTTGCCCAGCTGGAGTACCTGCTTCCGCGCCTCCGTGGTTGGGGTGACTCCATGTCCCGCCAGGCCGGTGGCCAGGTGGGTGGAGCAGGTGCAGGCATGGGCTCGCGTGGTCCGGGTGAAACCAAGATCGAACTGGATCGCCGTCGCATCCGCACACGGATGGCCAAGCTTCGTCGTGAAATCGCCGCGATGAAGCCGGCCCGCGAGACCAAGCGCGCCAACCGCCGTCGTAATGCCGTTCCTTCCGTCGCGATCGCCGGATACACGAACGCCGGCAAGTCTTCGCTCCTGAACCGCCTCACTGATGCTGGTGTGCTGGTGGAGAACGCCCTGTTCGCCACCCTGGATCCCACCGTTCGTAAAGCCCAGACTCCGGATGGCATCGGCTACACGTTGGCGGACACTGTGGGGTTTGTCCGTTCGCTGCCGACCCAGCTGATTGAGGCGTTCCGCTCCACGTTGGAGGAGGTGGCGGATGCAGACCTGATCCTGCACGTAGTGGACGCCTCGCATCCTGATCCTGAAGGCCAGATCGCTGCTGTCCGGGCTGTCTTCACAGAGGTGGATGCCCGCAAGGTGCCCGAGATCATCGTCCTGAACAAGGTTGATGTCGCAGACCCCTTCGTGGTGGAACGCCTTAAGCAGAAGGAACCCCGCCACGCGGTAGTCTCCACTCGTACGGGCCAGGGCATTGCAGAGCTGTTGGAAGACATCAGCCAGTCCATTCCCCGGCCGGGCGTACGCCTGGAGCTGCTCATTCCATACGACCGTGGTGAAATGATCAGCAAACTGCACAGCTCCGACTCGGAAATCCTCACCCTCGAGCACGAGGAAAACGGAACCCGCGTTGTTGTCATGGTCCGCGAGGGACTGGCAGCCGAACTGGAGCCGTTCGTCACCAATGGTTGAGAAGGTGGCGGCGGACGCCGTCGAGTCGTTGGGGGAGAAGACCACGCTCGAGTTGTTGGACCGGGCTGTTGCCGGCATGGGCGGTCAAAGCCGTGCCGGCCAGCACGAGATGGCCAAGCATGTCACCAGGGCCATCGAAACCGGGGAGCACCTGCTGGTCCAGGCGGGAACGGGAACAGGGAAGTCCTTGGCGTACCTGATTCCGTTGATCGCGCATTCGATGGACAGCGACAAACCGACTTTGGTGTCCACCGCCACCTTGGCACTCCAAACGCAGATTGTTGGCCGGGACCTTCCCCGGCTGCTGGAGACCATTAACCCGGCCCTTGAACGCCCCGTTAACGTGGCGCTCGTCAAGGGCAGGGCCAACTACGTCTGCCGGCAAAAACTCGAAGGCGGGTTCCCCAGTGAGGAACCATCCGAGGGACAGCTGTTTTCGCTGGGCGAGGACACCAGTGTCCCGCACTTTGCTGCGTCCATGGGGGGACCGCAATCACAGCTGGGCAAGGAAGTGGTCCGGCTTCGCGAATGGGCCGAAAAGACCACCACCGGCGACCGTGACGAACTCATGCCCGGCGTCACGGACCGGGCATGGCGGCAAGTCTCCGTGACGTCCATGGAGTGCCTCGGCGCGCAGAAGTGTCCCCTCGCCGAGGAGTGCTTCAGTGAGTTGGCGCGGTCCCGCGCTGGCGAGGCCGACGTCGTAGTCACCAACCACGCCATGCTGGCCGTCAGCGCCTTCGAAGGGCTGGCTGTGCTGCCCGAATACGACGTCGTGGTAGTCGATGAGGCCCACGAACTGCAGGACCGGGTGACGGGCGCGGTGTCAGGCCAGTTGTCCGTTGCCATGGTCCACGCGGCGGCGTCCAGCGCGCGCAAGCACACCGCCATCACCGTGGATGCCCTCAATGCTGCGGCCGATCGTTTGGATATGGCTATAGCGGGAGTGCCCAACGGGCTCCTGCCCAGCGGGCTCAATGACGAACAGCTCGACTGTCTGGACCAACTGAGGGAAGCCACACGCGCAGCATTGTCGGATTCGAAGACGGATTCTTCCAACGCGGTCGACGGCGGCAGGCAACTGGCGCGCTCACGGCTCATGCTCATACTGGAGCTGTGTGAGCGGATGCTCGCGGCCAAGGAGAACCGGGAAGTCGTGTGGTTTTCCCGCAACAGCACTTTCGATCCCCAGCAGGGATACTCGCAGCCCGACGAGACCGCTCCGGCCCTGATCAACATCGCACCCCTGAGTGTGGCGGGACGCCTGCGTGAAGGTCTCTTTGCCGGTCACACAGTGGTGCTGACTTCCGCCACTCTGGCCATCGGTTCGGCTTTCGAACCGGCCGCAGGGGGCCTTGGACTGATTGGCGACGGAGCACCAAGCTGGACCGGGATCGATGTCGGCTCGCCCTTCGACTACCCCAAGCAAGGTGTCCTCTACGTGGCCAAGCACTTGCCAAAGCCTGGACGTGGAACCTCACCCGAGGCCCTGGACGAGTTGGAAGACCTCATCCGCGCTTCCGGTGGGGGAGCGCTGTGTCTCTTCTCCTCGCGGCGAGCGGCTGAGGAAGCCGCCGATGCCATGAGACTTCGACTCGACGTCAGTATCCTCTGCCAGGGTGAATCCACCATGGCAGCACTGGTAAAGCAGTTCGCTGACGAGCCCGACACCTGCCTCTTCGGCACGATGTCGCTATGGCAGGGTGTGGATGTCCCCGGTGGTTCGTGCCGCCTTGTGGTCATAGACCGAATCCCGTTCCCGCGTCCGGATGACCCGTTGATGACTGCCCGTTCGCGTGCCGTGGCACAGTCGGGTGGGAACGGGTTCATGGCTGTATCGGCAACGCACGCTGCCATTCGTCTGGCCCAAGGGGCCGGCCGGCTCATCCGTTCCACCGGAGACAAAGGAGTTGTGGCGGTCCTTGACTCCAGGCTCTCAACAGAACGCTACGGGGGCTTCCTCAGGGCAGCCCTGCCGCCGTTCTGGGCGACGACGGACAGAACCGTGGTGCGGGGCGTGCTGGAGCGCCTGGGCCCGGCCAAAGCCTCCTAGAGGGAACGCAGGACCGACACGACCTTGCCCATGATGGTGGCTTGGTCGCCGAGGATGGGTTCGTACTGGGTGTTCTGCGGAAGAAGCCAGGTGTGCCCGTCGCGCTGGCGGAAGGTCTTGACGGTTGCTTCGTCGTCCAGCAGGGCGGCAACGATGTCGCCGTTGATGGCGTCGTTCTGCCTGCGGACTACTACCCAGTCGCCGTCGCAGATCGCGGCATCGATCATCGAGTCGCCGGCTACTTTCAGCATGAAGAGCTCGCCGTGTCCTACGAGTTGCCGGGGCAGGGCAAGCACGTCCTCCACTGTCTGGTCAGCAAGGATGGGGCCGCCGGCAGCGATCCGACCAACCAGCGGGACCATGGCAGTATCGCTGGCGCTGGCAAGCTCGGTCACGGCAAAGCCGCCCGTGCTGCGGAGGGTGGTGGGTGCTTCCACTCCTGGAATGGGTCCGCCATCGAGGGTCAAAGGCATGAGGACTTCCATGGCCCGGGGGCGTTTGGGATCTCGGCGGAGATATCCAAGCTTCTCCAGCTGGGAGAGCTGGTGCGTGACGCTCGACAGGCTGGCCAGGCCCACGGTGTCACCAATTTCACGCATGCTGGGCGGATAACCGTTGTCATTGACGGACCGCTGGATGGTTTCCAGAATCTTCTTCTGACGGACAGTCAGGCTCTTGGGACTCTTTTGAGGCTGCTGGCTCCGCAGGGGTGCCCCGCCGCCGGTGGCTTTCGCTGCCATGTTCGCCAATGCCTTTCCATTCCGCCCGGAGTGTGCCCGGGGTTGTCGGGTCTGCAAAAAATGTCAGACCCTCCTGTTCCACTGAAACAGTGCTGTTTCTTCACTCAAACGTAGGGCAGCCACAGGCGTTTATCAAACATTTGTTCTAGCGAGTCTCGACACCGTTCGTTGATAAGTGCTAAAAATGTCATAGCAAGGTTCGAATATGTGTTCTATAAACCTGACGCTGACTCCGGATGTTCGAACGAAGTGTTCGAACTGACGGAGTTGGGCGGGGGAACGCAAAGAATTGGCAGCCATGTACCGGGTTCCGGCGCACGGCAATAGCTCAGAAGGGCTCAGCTCATGTCCGCAATCACTACGTTCGCTGATTTCCGCACCACCCAGGCGCCTGCGCGTCTGCGCCTGACCCGACGGGGACGGATGGTCTTCTTCGGCATCCCGGCCATGCTGCTGGTGGCGGCACTGCTGAGCCTGGCTGGATTTATCACGTCACCGGCCAAGGCCTCGGATTCCCAGTCGCAGCTCCAGCCGCCCGTCGCTGTCACTGTTACGGTTCAGCCGGGACAGTCGCTGTGGGGCATCGCCGGAGCCGCTGCTCCTGAGCGGGATCCGCGCGATGTCATTACTGAGATCATCCAGCTCAATGACCTCCGTGGCGGCCGCATCCAGCCCGGTCAGCAGCTTTTCGTGCCCGCAAATTAGTACGTTGCATCCCCGCGTGAGCCGGCCGCCGGGCGTCACAGTTAGTCGGCATTCCCGGCAGCCCCTTAAACTGTGGTGGTGAGTGACCAGCTTGAGCGACTAAACCGACTACCCCTCCGGACCAACCTGCGTGGACTGAGCCCTTACGGCGCTCCGCAGCTTGATGTCCCCATTTTGCTCAATGTCAACGAAAACACCCATGGTGTACCGGCTGATGTGCAGGCAGCCATCACGGAAGCCGTTGCTGCTGCGGCCACAGGACTGAACCGTTATCCGGACCGGGAGTTCACCGAACTTCGTGAAGCTCTGGCCGAGTACCTTGGACACAATCTCACCCCGGACAACATCTGGGCAGCCAATGGCTCAAATGAGGTTCTGCAGCAGATCCTCCAAGCATTTGGCGGACCCGGCCGGAAAGCACTGGGATTCCCGCCTACGTACTCCATGTACCCCTTGCTGGCCAGTGGCACGGACACGGAATACGTCCGCGGAGTCAGGGCTGACGACTACGGCTTGGACGCTGCCTCCGCTGCTGCGCAGGTTCGCGAAGCACGTGCCAACATCGTGTTCCTGTGTTCGCCCAACAATCCCACGGGAACAGGTCTGGGGCTGGACGTCGTTGAGGCTGTTTATGAGGCAGGCGAAGCCAGCCAGGCCATAGTGATCGTGGACGAGGCTTACCACGAGTTCGCGCACGACAATACCCCGAGCGCCCTGACCTTGTTGCCGGGGCGCGAGCGTCTGATCGTTTCCCGCACCATGAGCAAGGCTTTTGCCCTCGCCGGTGCCCGGCTGGGCTACATGGCTGCAGCTCCCGAGGTCACGGATGCCATTCGTCTGGTCCGCCTCCCTTACCACCTGTCGGCTGTTACCCAGGCAACCGCCCTGGCTGCGCTCAGCCACCGGGAAGCCCTCATGGCAGACGTCGAGGACATCAAGGTCCAGCGCGACCGCATTGTGACCGAGCTCCTTCGCATGGGCCTGAAACCTGCGGAATCGGACTCCAACTATGTCTTCTTCGGCGGACTCAAGGATCCTCATGCGATCTGGCAGGGCCTGCTTGACGCCGGCGTGCTGATCCGCGATGTCGGGATTCCGGGCCACCTCAGGGTCACTGCGGGAACCGAACCGGAAACCACGGCCTTCCTCGAGGCGCTGGAAGCGCTGCTGGACGGCCGGGCGTCACGGCCCGCCTAAACTTGTCCATAGACCCAACCCACTCTTCGTGTATAAGGACGTCCCAATGAGCGAAACCGGCGCCACGCCGTCCGCTGCCCGCACCGCGCGCATGGAGCGCACCACCAGCGAATCCTCCGTCCTGGTGGAGATCAACCTGGACGGATCAGGTGTCTCGGACATCAGCACCTCGGTTCCGTTCTACGACCACATGCTGACGGCGCTCTGCAAGCACTCGTTGATTGACATGACGGTGAAGGCCACCGGCGATACCCACATCGACGCCCACCACACCGTTGAAGATGTTGCCATCACTTTTGGCGAGGTGCTGCGCACCGCTTTGGGTAACAAGGCAGGCATCCGCCGCTTCGGCGAAGCGACTGTTCCTTTGGATGAGGCCCTCGCCCACGCTGTGGTGGATGTTTCCGGCCGCCCGTACCTGGTTCACGGCGGAGAGCCGGCCGGCCAGGAGTACCACTTGATTGGTGGTCACTTCACTGGTTCGTTGACCCGCCACGTTTTTGAGGCCATCACCCTGCACGCCGGGATTTGCCTCCACATGAACGTTCTCGCCGGCCGCGATCCCCACCACATCGTGGAGGCCCAGTTCAAAGCCTTTGCCCGGGCACTCCGTGCTGCAGTGGAATCCGATCCCAGGGTCGAGGGCATCCCCTCCACCAAGGGGGCATTGTGAGCGGTCAGGTCCTGAAGGACGGGGCAGTGGCCGACACCATCGCTTCGGTCAAGCCCGAGTCCCCGGAAGGCAAGCCCACCGTCACGGTGCTCGACTATGGTTCGGGCAACGTACGTTCGGCTGTCAGGGCACTGGAGCGTGCCGGCGCCCATGTAGTGCTGAGCTCCAAGCCTGAGGACGTACTCAATGCCGACGGACTGGTGGTTCCCGGCGTCGGTGCTTTCGAGACCGTCATGAAGGAACTCAAGGCCGTTGATGCCATCCGGATGATCGGACGCCGCGTTGCCGGCGGCCGGCCCGTGCTGGCCATTTGCGTCGGCTTGCAGGTCCTGTTTGAAGCCGGTGTGGAACACGGCACCGAGTCCGAAGGCATGGCCGAGTGGCCCGGCAAGGTGGAGCTCCTGCCCGCTCCCGTTGTCCCGCACATGGGGTGGAACACCGTGGACGTCCCGGAAGGCTCCAAGCTTTTTGCCGGCGTCGAGAAGGAGCGTTTCTATTTTGTGCACTCGTACGGTGTGCAGGAATGGAACTTCGATGTTGTGCAGCCCCGCATGGCCCCGCCGCAGGTGACGTGGTCCGAGCACGGCGCACGGTTCATCGCCGCCGTGGAAAATGGCCCGCTGTGCGCTACCCAGTTCCACCCGGAAAAGTCGGGGGACGCCGGGGCGCGCCTGTTGCGGAACTGGGTGGACGGCCTGAAGAAGACCACCACTCCAGCAGCCGAAACCTCCGGAAGCGGTGCCGCCTAGATGTGGTCTGTTGTTCTTATGGGCCTTGCCGGCGTGCTGGTGGGCGGCGGTATTTCCTTCCATCAGCAGAAGAAGCCCCGCTGGGTTTCGATCTCTTTCTACGTGCTGGCAGGGTTGTCCCTGCTGGCCGCCTACCTCCTGACGCTGCCCGGTAACTGAGCCGGTCACCAAACACCCGCGTCAAACCTCGAACTCAAGGACCCACATGACCACCTCTGCCCAGCCCGTTCTGGAACTCCTGCCCGCCGTCGATATCGTTGACGGCCAGGCAGTCCGCCTCCTCCAAGGAGAGGCCGGCTCGGAGACCAGCTACGGAACGCCTCTGGAAGCAGCCTTGAACTGGCAGAATGCCGGTGCTGAATGGGTTCATATGGTGGACCTCGACGCCGCATTCGGGCGCGGCAACAATGCCGACCTCATCAATGAGGTAGTGAAGCAACTGAACGTCAAGGTAGAGCTGTCCGGTGGCTTGCGCGATGACGAATCGTTGGAGCGTGCCCTGGAACTGGGTGTCGCGCGGGTGAATCTTGGCACGGCAGCGCTGGAGAACCCCGAGTGGACCCGCAGGGCCATTGACCGCTTCGGTGACAAGATCGCCGTCGGACTTGATGTCCGGGGTACCACCCTTGCCGGGCGGGGCTGGACCAAGGAAGGCGGCGACCTTTGGGAGGTCCTGGCCCGCCTTGAGGATGCCGGTTGCGCGCGCTACGTCGTCACGGACGTCACCAAGGACGGAACCCTGCAAGGGCCCAACGTGGAACTGCTGCGGCAGATGGTGGAGAAGACCGGAAAGCCTGTTGTCGCCTCGGGAGGCATTTCCAGCCTCGAGGACCTCCGCGTCCTGCGTGAACTCGTGCCGCTGGGCGTAGAGGGTGCGATTGTGGGCAAGGCACTCTATGCCGGTGCCTTCACGCTGCCCGAAGCCCTGGACGTTGCCGGTCGTCGCTGATGCCCCACGACGCCGAACACCCGCACGGTCACCAAGGCCACCCCGGTGCGGGCAGCCGGCACTTGCCGGGCCACATTGCTGCCGCCCTGGCCGGGGCCGGGGGAGCGACTGACTCTGCCGGGCAACCGTGGGCAGGCAGGAGCCTCAGTGGGGACGACGCCAGGATCCATAACTTTGAGGACGACGACGGAACAGCCGACGCCGGCTACGTCACCGCGATTGCCGCGTTGATCAACGGCACCGGAACCGAGGCCCATGTTGTCGCCTCGCTGGCTACTGCGCGGGTGTTTGTTCCCGTTGTTGCGCAGTTGGCAGAGGAAGCCCTTGGCGTTGACGGACTGCATGCCGACAAGCAGGCGGATATGGCTTTGGTCACACTCCAAGCGCCCGATGGGCGCAAAGCCATGCCTGTCTTTACTTCGGCGGCTGCGCTGGAGGCTTGGCATGGGGAAGCCCGTCCCGTGGCGGTTTATGCTGCCCGCGCTGCTCTTTCCGCGGTCTCCGAGGGTGCGCAGTTGCTGGTGTTGGATCCAGGATCGGACTTCACGTTCGTGGTCCGACGCCCGGCCATGTGGGCCCTCGCCCAACAGCGGGACTGGACGCCGTCATACCTTGATGATCAACTGGAGTCTGCTCTCGCTTCAACCGTGTCAGCTTTCCGGACCGTGCGGCGGCTGGAGACGCAGCCCGGCGCAGGCGTTGCGTCGTTGACGGCTGACGGACGGACGGTGTCCGGCGGTGGTTCGGGTCCCGAGTTGCGGGTGGTGCTCTTCCTCGAAGATGGCCTCGACGCTGTGGCCGTGCAAACGCTGGTGGCGCAACTCAATGAGGCGTGGGCGCGGATGGATTCCTTCGCTGAGGGTGTTGACTCCATTGAAGTGAAATTGCAGCGTGCGGCGCAGGAGCCTGGGACGCACTAATGGCAGCCGGTTCCCCGGTCTGCCCCGGGGGAACAAGAGGATTTAGCCAGTGAATTTCGCTCTCTACAAGGAGATGCTGTCCATCCGCCCTGTCCGGCGCTTGCTGGTGGTGGGCATGATCGCCCGTATTCCGCATTCTGCGGCCGGCGTTCTCCTCACCCTGCATATCGTCCTGACCTTGGGCCAGGGCTACGCAGCCGCAGGGGCAGCAGCGGCCGTGATGACCATTGGCATCGCCTTGGGCGCGCCGTGGCGGGGCCGCAGGGTGGATATGGTGGGCCTGAGGAAGGCCCTGATCCCGTCGGTGGTCTCCGAGACCGTGATCTGGTCGATCGTCCCGCACGTATCTTATGAGTGGCTTCTGCCGTTGGTCTTTGTCGGCGGGCTCTTCACCTTGCCGATCTTCAGTGTTGTACGTCAGTCACTGGGCGTCATGGTGGAGGGGGAACAGCGCCGGTCTGCGTTCGCCCTCGATTCCATCGCAACTGAACTCGTCTTCATGATAGGTCCGGCCGTTGGCGCCATTGTTGCCACAAGCGGTCACTCGGCGATAGGCCTGACTGCGGTAGGTATCTCGGTCTCCGTGGCTGGACTCTTCCTCATGTGGTTCAACCCGCCAACGCGAAGCGAAGCGGCCTGCACGCCGGAGGAGTCCGCGGACCGGGCCGCAGCGGATCTCGCTGCCGCTGAAGCGGCCATGGTGGCCTCGGCGCCGGCCCATGTCCAGGAAGCGGCATCGGAAATGGCGCCCTCAACGTCGCGCAGTGCAGCCCTCCGAAGCCGCGTCGCCAGGAATTTCACGTGGTTCACTGCATCCGTGGCTGCCCTCTTCACGGTGGCGGCCGGTTCAGGTATGGTGCTCAGCGGCTCGGATGTGAGCATTGTCGGGTTGCTGGAGCGTGGCGGGCACGAGAATGAAATTGGCATCGTGTTCTTCTTCTGGTGCGCCTCATCCGTGGTCGGCGGACTGATCTACGGGTCCATGAAGCGCTCCATTTCGCCCATGTTGCTGCTGCTGGGCATGGCCGCCCTGACCATCCCCATGGGATTTGCCCAGGACACCTGGACCCTGGCTTTCCTGTCACTCCTGCCGGGCTTGTTGTGCGCACCCGTCCTGTCCGCGTCGTCGGAGAAGGTCGCCGACCTCGTGGACGAGGAACGCCGCGGCGAAGCAATGGGCTGGTACGGCTCTGCCCTGACGGCCGGCGTTGCGCTGGGCGCCCCTTTGGCCGGCGTTTTCATCGACGCCGTGGGCCCTTCAGCTGGATTCGCGGCCATCGGTTCGGCAGGCGTTGTGCTCTGTATTGCAGGCCTGGTCCTGACTTCCTTGCGTCGACGCGCGGCCCGCGTCTGACACGCCAAGCGGAAGAAGCACGACGGCGGGTCGACCACATGTGGTCGACCCGCCGTCGTTGAAACCTGTGGCAGTTGCCGGCTAGTTCACCGGACCGGTGAACTTTTCGCCGGGGCCCTTGCCCGGGGCGTCGGGAATCAGCGATGCCTCGCGGAAGGCCAACTGCAGTGAGCGAAGCCCATCGCGCAACGGGCCGGCGTGCTGTGAGCCGATTTCCGGGGCAGCTGCGGAAACAAGGCCGGCAAGGGCTGTGATCAGCTTGCGGGCTTCGTCGAGATCCTTGAGGTCCTCGGCGTTGGGGTCATCCGCCAGGCCTACCTTCACGGCAGCTGCGCTCATCAAGTGAACGGCGCCAGTGGTGATGACTTCTACGGCCGGAACTTCAGCGATGTCGCGGATCTGCTGGGAAACCCCGGCATCAGCGGCAGGGGAAGCCGCGTTTTCGCTGTAGGAGTTGCGGGAATTGCTGTCTTCAGTGCTCATACTGGTAAGCTTGTCACAGACCGACTGGAAGTCGTTATTCACGGCCAACATCAGCAGTAATGCTCCCGCCTCGTGCAATGTGCGCTTGGCGGGTTGTTTCTGTAGAATTGTCTTTCAGTTTGCAAGCGGAGTTCTCTCCCACCCGCGTCAGCCGTTTCCCTTCAGGGACATGATCCCTTTCGGGACAAGAGGTTGCCGGGTACCTGGTCGGACACGTGGGTGGCACAGTCACCCATAGTGCGTACTTCCCGTAAGGGGAGTGCAGCCGATCTTCGAGGCCTTCGATTGCACCAGCAATTGGGGGCCTTCTCTATTTGCCGGTGATATCACCACAACCACAGGAGCTTTAACATTAGCGAGCCAAGAATCAATGAGCGTATCCGCGTCCCCGAGGTGCGGTTGGTCGGCCCTGCCGGCGAACAGGTAGGAATTGTCCGCATCGAGGACGCCCTGCGTCTTGCTGCCGAATCCGATCTCGATCTCGTTGAAGTTGCCCCGCAGGCTAAGCCTCCTGTTTGCAAGTTGATGGACTTCGGCAAGTACAAGTACGAGGCTGCAGTCAAGGCCCGCGAAGCCCGCAAGAACCAAACCAACACGGTTCTGAAGGAAATTCGCTTCCGCCTCAAGATCGACAAGCACGACTACGAAACCAAGCGCGGCCACGCACTTCGCTTCCTCGGTGCCGGTGACAAGGTCAAGGCCATGATCCAGTTCCGCGGTCGTGAGCAGCAGCGTCCGGAGATGGGCATCCGCCTGCTCCAGAAGTTTGCTGAAGATGTTGCCGAGGTTGGCATCGTTGAGTCCAGCCCGCGCATTGATGGCCGCAACATGGTCATGGTGATTGGTCCGCTGAAGAACAAGGCTGAAGCAAAGGCAGAAGCCCGCCGTGCCGCCCAGCGTGCAGAAGCCAAGGCCCAGAATGAGGCCAAGGCGTCGGGACACGTGGACACCACTGGTGACCAGGCTCCCCTGACGCAGTCCTTGGGTGACCTTCTTCCGGCCGGCCTGCTGGCTGGTCAAGACGAGACCACGCAGGAAACTGTGGAGGCTCCCGAGGTTGAAGCAGCCGTTGCCGAAGAGGCTCCGGTTGTTGAAGAGGCCCCGGTAGTTGAAGAGGCAGTGGCGGTCGAGGAAGCTCCTGTTGCAGAGGAAGCTCCGGCGCCTGTTGTCGAAGAAGCACCTGTAGTCAAGGAAGCCCCGGCTCCCAAGGCTGAACCGACCAAGGCAGCACCTGCAAAGGCTGCACCGGTTGAAAAGGCTCCGGCAACGAAGGCTGCTCCGGCCGAAAAGGCTCCGGCGGCGAAGGCTGCCCCGGCCGAAACGCCGAAGCCTGTGGTTCCGGCCGCTCCGAAGCCCGCGGTTCCTGCGGCTCCGAAGCCCATGGCCAAGCCGGCAGCTCCCAAGCCGGCAGCTCGGCCCGCGGCCCCCAAAGCCGCGCCGAAGCCTGCTTCACGCAAGACCAACTAACTAGTTCAACGCCGCGGAGGCTCCGCCTCCACCGGCAAGCAACCAGCATGCCGGCCCTCGCAGGCCGGCTGCGCGAAAGAATCGCGGACTTGTCCGTGGATACGTAAGGAGATCGGTTCCCATGCCGAAGATGAAGACCCACAGCGGTGCTAAGAAGCGCTTCAAGCTGACCGGTACCGGCAAGCTGAAGCGTCAGCAGGCCAACCGCCGTCACTACCTGGAGCACAAGTCCTCCAGGCTGACCCGTCGCCTCGCCGGTGACAAGCTCGTCTTCAAGGGCGATGCCAAGGTCATCAAGAAGATGCTCGGCGTCTAAGTTCCAAGTTCTTTGGTTGCTGCCATCCGGCAGCGGCCGACTACACCAAAAGCCTTCTCAGGCCGGCCGGGATTCCGGCAGTAGCAGCTTGGGATAAAGATTTCTGAAGGAGTACGCACGTGGCACGTGTGAAGCGGGCGGTAAACGCCCACAAGAAGCGCCGGGTTGTCCTCGAACGCGCCAAGGGTTACCGCGGTCAGCGTTCGCGCCTGTACCGCAAGGCCAAAGAGCAGCTGCTGCACTCGTTTGTGTACAGCTACGGTGACCGCCGTAAGAAGAAGGGTGACTTCCGTCGCCTCTGGATCCAGCGCATCAACGCTGCATCCCGCGCCAACGGCCTCACCTACAACCGTCTCATCCAGGGCCTGAAGGCCGCTGAGGTTGAGGTTGACCGCCGCATGCTGGCCGAGCTGGCTGTCTCTGACGCCAACGCTTTCGCCGCTCTGGTGAACGTTGCCAAGGCTGCACTTCCGGCTGACACGTCCGCTCCGGCTGCCAAGGCCGTAGCTGCTCCGAAGGCTGCAAAGGTTGCTCCGGCTGCCGCTACGGCAACGGCTGTCAAGGCTGTCGTTTCCGAGAAGCCCGCCATCGATGGCGCAGTTGCCGCTGATGGCGACGAGGCTCCGGAAGGCTACGCCATCAAGGGCAACGCCGAGTCCAAGAAGTACCACGTTCCGGGTTCCACCTGGTACAACACCACCGCTGCTGAATACTGGTTCTCCACCGTTGAGGCTGCAAAGGCTGCCGGCTTTGAGCCTGCAGGTGGCGAAGCCCGCCAGCAGATCAAGAACTAGTCGCAACAGCCACTAAAGTTCTTTATATGAACGAAACCGGGCGCCCGCAAGACTTTTCGATGACCAACCCCCGAGCTGATCGGGTGAGGGATGTC
Source organism: Arthrobacter sp. YN (assembly GCF_002224285.1). Lineage (GTDB taxonomy): Bacteria > Actinomycetota > Actinomycetes > Actinomycetales > Micrococcaceae > Arthrobacter. The sequence goes on from NZ_CP022436.1 coordinate 1,840,771, forward strand.
GCCAAGCTTGCCGGGCGCCCGGCGCGTTTAAAACGCGGACGCTTCCTCGCGGAAGGTCCGCAGGCGGTACGCGAGGCGTTGAGCCTGCACCGTGAGCGCACCGCGGCGGGAGGCCCCGCCGTCGTGCATGAAGTTTTTGCCAGCGAAGCGTGCCTGGACCGTCTTCCGGAACTTGCAGACCTCGCCCAGGGAATGCCGCTCCGGCTGGCAAGCGACGAAGTCCTGGCCGCCATGGCGGATACGGTCAACCCGCAGGGGATTGTGGCCGTGTGCAGTTTTGTGGACGTCACCCTGGAATCAGTGCTCGACGCCGGTCCGCGCCTGATCGCGGTCATGTGCCAGGTACGGGACCCCGGCAACGCCGGCACGGTCCTTCGCGCTGCTGATGCGGCCGGTGCTGATGCCGTGGTCCTGACGGGATCGAGCGTGGACATCTACAATCCCAAAGCTGTCCGATCCACCGCAGGTTCCCTGTTCCATCTCCCAGTGGTGCTTGGAGCCGATGTTGAGGACCTCGTGGAGCGCTGCAGGGATCTCGGTATCGGTGTCCTGGCCGCGGACGGCTACGGGACCGTCAACCTGGACAAGCTCCAGGACGAAAATGCTGCCCGGAGGCTCGGGAACGGTTCTGTAGCCTCTGAGTACGCTCTTGAGGCGCCTACAGCGTGGCTGTTCGGCAACGAGGCGCAGGGTTTGTCAGACGCCGAGTTGTCGCTCGCTGACCACCGCGTGGCTGTGCCCGTCTACGGGGCGGCTGAGAGCCTGAATCTGGGCACAGCTGCCACCGTGTGCCTCTACGCCAGTGCACGCTCCCAGCAGGGCGCCACAGTGGGGAATGCGTAAACAGCGCGGCGCCGGGTACGGCAGGTTGTGCGAAATCGGCCGATGACGACTCTCCTGGGTGCTGGTTCCAGCACCCGCACGGCATCGGAGGTCAGCTGGCAAGCGGTCGTTTGCGTTCCAGCAGGCCGCTGAGCAGGGCCACGCCCAGGCCCAGGATGGCCAGTACCGCGCCCACAAGGGCGGGTGCTACGTAACCCCAGCCCCATGCGATCACGGTGCCGCCCAGGAAGGCTCCCAGGGCGTTGGCGATATTCAGGGCCGAGTGGTTCAGCGAGGACGCCAGGGATGCGGCTCCCGGGGCAGCGTCCAGCAGGCGGGTCTGCAATGCGGGGGTCAGCATCGACCCGACGCCTCCCACAACGAACGCCATGACGAACGCTGCCCAGGCCCAGTGAGCTGCGATGGCGTAGACCACCAGAGCTGCGGCGATGCCCGGCATGACCCAGTAGATGGTGCCCATGACGGATTTGTCGGCGATTCGCCCGCCCACGATGTTGCCCACCACCATGCCGAGGCCATAGAGGGCCACGACAGCTGGAATGAGGCTCTCGGGGATTCCTGCCACGGATGTCATGGTGTGGGCGATGTAAGTGTAGACGGCGAAGAACCCGCCGAAGCCGATGATGCCGATGAGCAGGGCCAGCCACACCTGCAGGCGCTTGAGGGCGCCAAGTTCACGACGGATGCTGGCATCGGGGTGGGCTGCTTCGAAGGGGACGAACTTCCACACCATGGCAACGGTCACTAGTCCGATGGCACCAACAATGATGAAGAGCAGCCGCCAGCCAAAGGTTTGTCCCACCCAGGTGGCCAAGGGCACGCCGATAACGTTGGAAACTGTGAGGCCGGCCATCACCATGGAGATTGCCCACCCGCGCTTGGTTGGAGCAACGAGTCCGGCGGCGATGACGGCGGCCACGCCGAAGAAGGCTCCATGTGGAAGGCCCGAGGCGAAGCGGGAGAGCAGCATGAAGCCGTAGTCCGGTGCGATGAAGGACGTCAGGTTCGCCAGTGAAAGAAACAGCATGAGTCCCAAGGCGAGGTGCTTCTTGGGGAGCTTGGCCCCGAAGGCGGCGAAAATCGGTGCGCCGATGACCACGCCAAGGGCGTAGGCCGAGATCAGGTTTCCTGCCTCAGGTGTGCTGATGCCGAGTCCCTCCTCCACTTCCTTCAGAAGGCCCATCATGGCGAACTCGGTGGTACCTATGGCGAACCCGCCCATGGCCAACGCCAGGATGGCCAGGCCAAGGTGGCGCCGTGTTGCTTTCGCGGCGGTGGACGGGGACACGGTGGTAGTCATAAACCTGTTTCTTGAGGGTGCCTTGCGGGCTGGGGAATGCGGAGAAAATCCGATAACAAGCTTAGTCCCGTGGCTTGTCGTTGACGCAGGAATGTGACGATGCCCATCAAGCGGCCGCCCCTAGACTGGGGGAGTGACTGCACTGATAAACGTTGTTGGCGCTGCGATCGTCGACTCCCTTGAAGCACCCACCCGCCTTCTTGCTGCGCGCCGCTCAGCACCACCGCAGTTTGCCGGTATGTGGGAATTTCCAGGGGGCAAGGTGGAGGCCGGCGAGACTGCCGAGGCCGCCCTGCACCGGGAACTGGCCGAAGAGCTTGGCATTGAGGTTCAGCTGGGACGCGAGTTGGAGTCAGGTCAACCGGAAGGGTGGGTCCTCAACGAACGGGCCGCAATGCGGGTCTGGTTTGCGGAACTGACAGCTGGTGAGCCCGCTCCGCTAGAAGACCACGATGAACTGCGGTGGGTTTCACTGACTGGTGAAGATGAAGCCCTTAGCCTTCCCTGGATCCCGGCGGACTTCCCCATTGTCCGGGCTCTGCTTGACCGCGTAGTCGCCCCTGCATAGCAGGGTCAGCTCAGAAGAGCGGCTGCTGTCCAGGGAGTGTGCCGGCGCCCACCTCAGGGGCAGCGGCCCCGTGCGCCGGGCGGGCGTTGCGGTGGCTGAATCCTGAAGTCCGGGTGTAGCCGTATTTCGCTTTGAAATGGGTGATACGGCCGGTCAGCCAGGTGCTGTATTCCTTGGAAACGTAGCCTTGGCCGTAGAGGCGGCGGTACTTGCCGACGAGTTCGGGGTGCTGGGCCGCCAGCCACTGCATGTACCACTCCCGCGTTCCTGGCTTCAGGTACAGCGCTCCTGCGGTGACACCCGTGGCGCCGGCTTTGGCGAGTTCGCTGAACAACGAATCGAGGGCCTCATCCGAGTCAGTGAGCCACGGCAGGATGGGCATCGCCATGACGCCGCAACCCAGTCCGGCATCCCGGAGCCGGGAAATCAGTTTGAGTCGGGCCCTGGGCGAGGGGGTACCGGGTTCCACCAGCTCGGCGAGATCTTCATTGGTCATGGCGAGCGAGATTCCGAGGTCCACGGGCACCATGGTGGCAGCGTGCTTGAGCAGGGGGATATCACGCGCCAGCAGGGTGCCCTTGGTCAGGATGGAGAAGGGTGTGCCCGAGTCCGTCAGCGCACGGATGATTCCGGGCATTAGGGCGTAGCGGCCTTCGGCGCGTTGGTAGGGGTCGGTGTTGGTTCCCAAAGCGACTTGGTGCCGTTCCCATGAGGGTTTGGCGAGTTCCCTCCGGAGCACTTCGGCGGCATTGATCTTCACCACCACTTGCGAATCGAAGTCGCGCCCGGCGTCGAACTCCAGATAAGTATGGCTCTTGCGGGCAAAGCAGTAGACGCAGGCGTGACTGCAGCCGCGGTAAGGGTTCACCGTCCATTCGAACGGCATGGCAGAACCCGAAGGCACCTTGTTGAGCACTGACTTTGCGGTGACCTCATGAAAGGTGACTCCGGAGAATTCGGGTGTCGAGATGGAACGCACCAGCCCGGCCAGCGGCAGCAACGCATCCATGGCCGGGGCAGGGCCTGGAGCTGAAGAGCCGCCGTCGTCGGACGCCGGTCCACGGTTAGGTGACAGTGCTTGTGCGTCCCATCTCATGAACTCCATTCGAAGGTATGTTCGAATGAATGTCAAGGACCCTCGCAGCGAATAGCCCAAAGCCGAGGGCCAAGCGTTGCTAAGGTTGGTCAATGATTCTGCTGACTGGCTTCGAACCGTTCGGCCGGGACGATGTTAATCCTTCCTGGCATGCGGTGCGCCGCGCGCGGGACATCCTCCGGACTGAAGGCCTGGCGGTCGAAGCCCGGGAATTGCCGTGCGTTTTTGGCGAGTCGGCCACAACACTCCGCGAGGCAATGGACGCCATCAATCCAGACCTTGTGATCTGTGTGGGTTTGGCCGGCGGACGTGCACGGATATCCCTGGAACGTGTGGCCATCAACTGCGATGACGCAAGGATCCCCGATAACAAGGGCCAGAAGCCTGTGGACCAGGAAGTGGTCCGCGGCGGCCCGGCGGCGTACTTCTCCACCTTGCCCATCAAGGCCGCGTTGCGGGACCTCCAGATTGCTGGAATCAAGGGAGAGGTCTCGCAGTCGGCAGGAACCTACGTCTGCAATCACCTTTTCTACGCGTTGATGCATCTGCTCGCATCGAACCCAACCATCCGCGGTGGTTTCGTGCACATCCCATATCTCCCGGAACAGGTTTCCCCGGAAAGCGGTACCCCGTCCATGCCCTTGGAATCCGTGGCGGAGGGTCTTGCCGTCGTGGTACGGACGGCCCTACAGACGCGGATGGACGCTGCCTTGAGTGCCGGCGCCATCCACTAAAGAAGTTCCCATTCCACGGTGACGCTGGCCGTGACGGAGGATTCTCCGGCTTCAACGGGCAGAGATTCGGCGGAGAAAGATGCCCTGACCATCCCGCCCAGGGGAATGGGGGTGCCATGGACGGGCTCCTGGGCAATGGATCTCACCTGCCCCAGCCGCGCAGCAGCCAGCGATGCGTACTGTTGGGCTCGTGCCAGTGCGTCCAGCCATGCCGCTTCCTGCGCCTGTGCGGTCACCGAGCTTGCATCGGCGAAGCCTTGGTCGATCCCATTGATCCTGATGTCGTCGCCTCCGGCCGCCACTGCGGCAGCGATGGCTGCCGGCGCATCCGCGTGTGAACGAATTCCTACCTGCAGTGTGGTGGACGCTACATACGCAGTGACCTTCTGGCCTTGTCCTTCCACCCACACGAGGTCGGCCCGCAGGTTCAGGCCGCTGGTCCGCAGGTCGACGTCCGTGACGCCGGCCTCCCGCAGACTTGCCGCGACAGCGCCGGCCGCCGTCCCGGCGTCGTCGTAGGCCTTGGCGGCAGTGTCCCGGCGCGTTTCCACACCCAGCGTCAACGTGACCAGGTCCGGAACTGCTGTGGCGCTCGCAGTCCCCGTTACAGTGATGGTGCGTTTCATGAGGCCTCGATTCCCTTGCCGACAGGTCCGTCCTGCCGATGGTGGTCAGTGTCAATGTATCCGCCCGCCGCGAGACCGGCCTGGCGCTCAAAGAAGTTGTTCGACGCCGGGTTGCCGCTGCGGAGCATCGACCAGCCGGCGGCGATGCCGTAGAGGGCAAGGAACGGTAAGCCCAGACAGTACGCGTACTGGGTACTGTGTCGCTCCTCATGCCCCAGCAGCACGGCATTGCTGCCGGCGATTCCATGGGGTGCGCGGTACAGAATGACGTTTCCCAGCGTGAAGGCCCCCGCGTGGGGGAGCTTCCAGTCGTAACCAGCCGCGATCAGGAGTCCGCGCGGCCCGCGGGACAGCGTGGTTCGGGACGCGACGGCGACCATCAGTCCCAGCGGCGTGGACAGGTTCACGACGTTGGCCAGCTGCCGTAAGCGGTGCGCGGGTGTCATGTGGCCAATGCTAGACCCGCCGTGTATGGCACCGCGCGGACAGCAAGGTTACGCTGATCGGGCACCCGCCGGTGCAGGGGAAACCACTATGGGGGAAGAGGACCAATGAACACGAAACGCGCCATGGGCGTCGTCGGTGTCCTGATTGCGGTGATGGTGGCTTTGACCGGTTGCGTCAAGCTCAACATGTCGGTGAAGGTCAACAACGAAAAGAGCGTGGACTACGAAGTTGTCTACGCCATCCAAAAATCCGTCCTGGGGGATAAGACCTTCGACGAGTTCATGGAGTCGAACGGCAGCGGCGGCGAAATGGACATCCCCGAAGGTTCCACAGTGGTGGACTACGAGGACGAGAAGTACAAAGGCAAGCGCATCACCGCAGCCAATCTCGATCCTGCCAAGCTGGCAGAGTCTTCCAGCTCCGAGAATCCCTTCCAGCTGAAGAAGGAAGGTGACTTCTACGTCCTCACCATGGGTGGCGTGACAGGTGCCGACAGCGGGAATCCGTCGGCGTCGAGCATGGCAAAGTCCATGTTCGACGAAGCCTCCGTCAAGTTCACCTTCCCAGGCAAGGTGGTTGAGGCTCAGGGTGCCATTGTGGAGGGGAACACTGCGACGTTCGACATGCTGTCCGTGAAGGAGTCAGTGGTTCAAGCCAAGGCTGAAGCCAATGCGGGCGTACCCATGTGGATCATCTGGATCCTGGTGGCCGTGCTGGTGATCGCCGCTGCGGTGGTGCTCGTGTTCGTGCTGCTGCGCAGGAAGTCCGCACAGCAAACGCCCGCGCTCGCAGGCGCTGCACCGTACGGCCAGCCGGGCTATGCTCCTCAGCAGGACGCCTACCCCCAGCAGCCAACGCAGTCACCTCAAGCGGACTGGGCAGGGCAGGGTTACACCCCGGGGGCGCCTCCGGCTCAGGCCGCGGCACCGACCCAGGTCCCGCAGCCGCCTGCTCAGCAGTTCCCGACGCAGTTCCCGACGCAGCAGCCACCCGTCCAACGGAACGACGACGGACAGTCGCCACCGCCGCCGCCGGCACCGCCCGCCTAGGGTCGGGGGGCACTCATGGCGACTTCCGCCGTCGGGCTGTTCACATGGCGGGACGCGTCTTGGTGGGTTAAATCCCGTGCGTGACGTTCAACTAGACTGAAGGGTAGTGCGTGCCGTCCGCGGCAAGCACTGCCCTTTCGTTTTGCAGGCCTGCTTTGCCGGCCGATCCCTACTCGTAGCTAAGAACAGTAGATGACTGACACTTTGCCAGGCGCTGCCATCCCGAATCCGCTGGATGAAGCCGCCATCACCGCCGCCGTCGAGGACGCCATTGCCGCAATTTCGGCTGCTTCCTCCCTCGAAGAACTCAAGGCTGTCCGCCTCGCCCACACCGGCGAGAAGTCGCCACTGAGCCTGGCCAACCGTGAAATCGGTGGGCTGGCCAAGGAGCATAAGGCTGCGGCCGGCAAGCTCATGGGGTCCTCCCGCGGACGCGTCAACCAGGCGCTCGCAGCCCGGACCGAGGTTCTCGAAGCAGAGAACGACGCCCGCATCCTGGTGGAAGAAACCGTGGATGTGACGGCCGCTCCGCGTCGTCGCCGGGCAGGTGCACGCCACCCGCTGTCCACCCTGCAGGACCGCGTCTCGGACATCTTCGTTGGCATGGGCTGGGAAATCGCCGAAGGGCCCGAGGTTGAGTCCGAGTGGTTCAACTTCGATGCTTTGAACTTCAAGCCGGACCACCCTGCCCGCGAAATGCAGGACACGTTCTTCGTGGAGCCTCCTGAGGCTCACCTGCTCATGCGCACGCACACGTCGCCTGTACAGGTTCGCTCCATGCTGGAACGTGAAGTTCCCATCTACGTTTTGTGCCCCGGCAAGGTCTTCCGTACTGACGAACTCGATGCCACGCACACGCCCGTCTTCCACCAGTTCGAGGGCCTTGCGATCGACAAGAACTTGAGCATGGCGGACCTGCGCGGCACGTTGGAGCACTTCGCCCGCCAGATGTTTGGCGATGAAGCCTCCATCCGCCTGCGCCCCAACTACTTCCCGTTCACTGAGCCTTCTGCTGAGCTGGACATCTGGCACCCGGGTGCCAAGGGCGGTCCCCGCTGGATCGAGTGGGGTGGCTGCGGCATGGTCAACCCCAACGTCCTCCGGGCAGCCGGGATCGATCCGGACATCTATTCAGGTTTTGCTTTCGGCATGGGCATCGAGCGCACGCTCATGTTCCGCAACGAGGTCGGCGATATGCGCGACATGATCGAAGGCGACGTACGTTTCAGCGAGCACTTCGGGATGGAGATCTAACAGTGCGTATCCCACTTTCCTGGCTGCGTGAATTCGCGCAGGTTCCGGCCGATGCTACGGCCGAAGACGTCATGGCGGACCTGGTCAAGGTTGGCTTTGAAGAAGAAGAGGTCCACCGTCCCACTGACGAGCTCACAGGCCCCGTTGTGGTTGGCCAGGTTCTGAGCCTGGTCAAGGAACCGCAAACCAACGGCAAGACCATCAACTGGTGCCAGGTCCGCGTCGTTCCCGAGGGACAGGAGCAGACGCTCACCGGCAAGGGCATTGATCCTTCCGGCGTGCAGGGCATCATCTGCGGCGCGCATAACTTTGTTGAGGGCGACAAAGTGGTTGTCACCCTCCCTGGTGCAGTGTTGCCCGGAAACTTCCAGATCTCTGCCCGGAAGACCTACGGTCACCTGTCTGCGGGCATGATCGCTTCCGTCCGTGAGCTGGGCATCGGCGACGACCACGACGGCATCCTTGTTCTGTCCCGCATCGGTCTGGACCCGGAGATCGGCACCGACGCGATGGAACTTCTGGGTCTGTACGATCAGGCAGCGGAAATCAACGTCACCCCGGACCGTGGCTATGCCTTCTCCATCCGTGGCGTTGCGCGCGAGTACGCCCACGCCACCGGAACCACCTTCGTGGATCCGGCGTCGAAAGTCTCGGCTCCGGCCACCCTGCAGGGCGGCTACGGCGTCAAGCTCAACGACGACGCTCCCATCTACGGCAAGCCGGGCTGCGATCGCTTCGTGGCCCGCACGGTACGTGGTGTGGATGCTTCGCGTCCCACGCCGCCATGGATGTCCGCCCGACTTCGTTTGGCCGGCGTCCGGTCCATCTCGCTGCCGGTTGATATCTCCAACTACGTGATGCTGGAACTCGGCCAACCGAACCACTGCTACGACCTGGACAAGCTCGCAGGCGACATCGTGGTGCGTCGTGCCGTGGCGGGGGAGAAGATCACCACCCTCGATGACAAGGAGCGCAAGCTCGACGTCGAGGACCTGCTGATCACTGACGATTCGGGTGCCATCGGCATCGCCGGTGTCATGGGCGGTGCCCACACTGAGGTGTCCGATTCCACCACGAACATCCTGGTGGAAGCCGCGCACTTCGACGAAGTGTCGATCGCCCGCTCCCGCCGCCGCCACAAGCTGCCGTCCGAGGCTTCCAAGCGCTTCGAGCGCGGGGTTGATTGGCATGTCGCCAACATTGCCGCCCAGCGTGTGGTGGATCTTCTGGTGGAGCTCGCCGGTGGCACGGCGGATGAGGCCGGGACCGACGTCGGAACCGCTCCTGACGCGGTCACCATCGAACTGCCGGCAGAGTTTGCCGCCGCCCGTATCGGCATCGACTTCACTGAAGAGCAGATCACCACCTCGCTGGTGGACCTTGGGGCCATCGTGGAGAAGACCGCCAATGGCTACCTGGTGACCGCTCCCAGCTGGCGCAACGACCTTGAAACCAAGGAAGACCTCGCCGAGGAAATCGCCCGCCTGGTGGGATACGACAACATCCCGTCCACCCTCCCCGTGGCGCCTCCGGGCCGTGGCCTGAGCCGCAGCCAGCAGCAGAAGCGCCGCGTTGTTCAGGCGTTGGCTGATGCCGGTCTCACCGAGGTGCTGACCTACCCGTTCGTTTCCAAGGCAGCCAACGACACGTTCGGTGTTGCTGCTGAAGGAGCGGCGCGTCCGGCGTTGAAGCTGGCGAACCCGATCAGCGAGGAGCAAGGATTCCTCCGCACGTCCATCCTGCCGGGCCTGATCGAGGTTGCCCGCCGCAACCACTCCCGCGGCTTCCGGGACCTGGCTCTCTATGAAGCAGGTTCGGTGTTCCTCCCGGGCGAATCGCTGGGCACGGATTCCATTCCGCCGCTGGGCGTCAAGCCTGCCGATGAGGTTCTGGATGGGCTGTACGACGGCGTCCCCCACCAGCCGCTGCACATCGCCGCTGTATTCACCGGCCATGATTCTCCTGCCGCGGCCACGCACACACCGCGTGCGTGGGATTGGGCCGACGCCTTGGACGTTGCCCGCCTCGTGGCCGATGTACTGGGTGTTGAACTGGTAGTCAGCCAGGGCAGTCACCAAGCATTCCACCCGGGCCGTGCAGCCGAGCTCGCGCTGCGCAACGGGGATGTTGTTGGTTACGCAGGTGAGCTTCACCCGAAGCTTCTTGCCGCCCATGACATGCCTGCACGGTCAGTGGCGCTCGAGATCAACGTGGAAGCACTGTTCGACGCCGCGGCTGATGTCATCGTGGCCAAGCACATCTCCGGGTTCCCCGTGGCGACTCAGGACGTTGCGTTGGTTGTTCCTCAGGACGTGCCGGCAGACCAGGTTCTTTCGGCGTTGCGCGAAGGTGCCGGCGAACTCCTCGAGGACGTCGCGTTGTTCGACGTCTACGTTGGCCCCGGGATCGAGGAAGGCAAGAAGTCGCTGGCCTTCGGTCTCCGTTTCCGTGCCAACGACCGCACACTGACCGCGGACGAGGCATCTGAAGCCCGCGCCGCAGCCGTTGCAGTTGCGGCCGAGCGCTTCGGAGCAGTCCAGCGCTAGCACCCTCTGTAAAAAGAAATCCCCGGGACCTGATGGTTCCGGGATTTCTTTTTATTGAGATAGGGCTCCCAGCATCTTGACAGACTATTCACGAATGTATGACAGTTTTGTCATGCACATGTGAAGCATGTGTATCACATCCCTCGCACGGCTCTTCTCTGAGCCGTCCCTTGAAAGGTACCCATGAAGAAGCAGAACGTTGCTTTGCTTGTTGGAGCTGCAGTGATGGCTTTGACGTCCTCGCTTGGTGGAGCCGCAGTCGCGTCAGAGTCGACGCCGCAAGTAACCGCCGCCGAGGTCCAGCCTGTATCGCACACCGTGGACAAGTCGCAGGTTTCGGGATCCGCTGCGTCACCGCTGGCCGACAAGTACACGATTGCCGCACCATCCAAGAACGGAGGCGCCTCCACGGACTCAGTCATCGGCGCTGATGGTCGCGTCCGCATCACCAACACCACGGCGGCGCCGAACCGCTCCATCGTCCAGATCGAGTTCAACGGCGGCTACATTTGCTCCGGTGCCTTGATTTCCGACGACACCGTGCTGACAGCGGGCCACTGCGTGCACGAGGGCGGAACCGGGTCAGCGGCTGATTACTCCTGGGGCGTGAAAGTGGCGCCTGGTCGGAATGGATCGACGGATCCTTACGGTACGTGTGGCGCAACGCAGCTCTTGACGGACCAGCGCTGGATAGACTCGGCGAACACCAACGCCGACTGGGGCGTCATTAAGCTCGACTGCACCATCGGCAACACCACCGGCTGGCTCAATTACACCGGCACCACCGCAAGTCTGAATGGCACCAGCACCACGGTCCGTGGCTACCCGGGGGATAAAGCGTTCGGCACCATGTGGTCCATGACTGGTCCCATTGAGAGCACCACCACCGAGAAGGTCTACTACAAGATGGACACGTACGGCGGCCAAAGCGGCGCCCCCGTTTACAACAGCTCCAACACCATCATGGCCATCCACACCAACGGCGGCAGCTCCAACTCGGGCACCCGCATCACGCCCACACTGGCGAACTACCTGACGTCGGTAAAATAGCAGGGTTGAGTTAATCCGAAGAGGCAGTGTTCCCCGCAGCGTGATCCCGGCTGCGGGGACGCGTGCTTTGGCGGATAGGAGCCCGACAAGTACAAGCAATATTTTGCAGGGGACAAAGTTCTCTATGGGGTAACGGGTGTGTGGATTGGACCGCGGGGCGACCTTCCCTTGGCTGACCACGTTCTTGGCCTAGGCGCGACCCACCCCTGTTAGTAGCAAGTACTCCGGCCGAATGTTACGTACCCATCTGATGCACGGTATTGACGGTGATTGGTTACAGCGGGCGACTCCTGTGCCTGAGCCAGGATTGGATCTGCATATGGATGGGATCTCGCAGTAGCCTCGGAACACAGGGCCGTTCGGTGACAACCTTTCCTAGCGGAATTTGCCTTCAGGGTCGGCAAAGCAGCGGGTATTCCCACCAAGGTTTATTTCGTACTTTCCGGTGGTGAGTCCCATTACGAATTTGTCGGGCCCGAACACGTCGGTGTGTCTGACGAAGTTTGGGCCGCCATCGGATTCTTGTTTGACGGTGAAGCCGGTGGCCTCGAACAAGGTCTTGACCTTGTCGTGTAGAGCGTCCATTTCTTCCAGGCTCAGCGGACTCCTACTGCTATCGAAAGAGACTTTGGTTCCTTCCGTGCCAAGGGGGCGGACACAGACCCCGCCTGGTTTGTCTGGCGTGACTTTCGTCCAGTCGCCGGGGGCGAGGGCTTGGACTTCCGTGAAGATGTCGAGGTATTCCTTGCGGGCTTGTTCCGGGTCCATGGCCTGCTCCGCGGTGCTGGTAGGTGAATTGGTGCTCGGCGTTGCCGCGCACCCTGCAAGAGTGAGAAGAATGATTGCCGCGGCGTGAAGGACGCAGCTGCACCGGCGGCGGAGTTTCAGGGGCATTGTTCTCTTACCGGAATTTGCCTTCCGGGTCGGGAACGCAGCGGGTATTTCCGCCAAGGTTTATTTCGTACTTTCCGGTGGTGAGCCCCATGACGAATTTGTCGGGCCCGAACACGTCGGTGTGTCTGACGAAGTTCGGGCCGCCATCGGATTCTTGCTTCACAGTGAACCCCGTGGACACGAAGACAGTTTTTACCTTGTCGTGCAGAGCGTCCATTTCTTCCCGGCTCAGCGGACTTCGACTGGTATCGATTGAGAATTGGGTACCGTCAGACCCGTCCGGGAGCCGGCAGACATCCCCTTGATATTCGGAGGGTGGCGCGACATCCCAGTCGCCGGGGGCGAGGGCTTGAATCTTGTTGAAGAGGTTGAAGTACTCTGTGCGGGCTTGTTCTGGGTCCATGGTTTGCTCCGCGGTGCTGGTAGGTGGGTTGGTTGCAGGGGTTGTTCCGCACCCTGCAAGGGTGATTAGAAGGATGGCTGCGGCGGGAAGGATGCGCCTGTTAAGGGGGCGGTGCATGGTTGTCATCGTGTCGCATTCGTGAGTTGGTCATTCAAGCCGAGGGCGATTCTGGCTTGGTTATAGCTTGACTGGGTTCTCCTGTCGAAGTACCCGTAGATGCCGTCCTTGCCGCCTGTTTGTCCGTCGTGGGTTTCCGTGGGGTGCTCGACGGCACCATCAGATCCTGTGGTGCCGTCCGTGCCAAAGGTGACAGCGCCGAATCCGGGGTCTGCGGTACTCTTACGCTGCCAGCCGAGCCCATGCCCGACCTCAGCTACGTGGTCCCAGTCGTAGGTTCCCCGGTAAACGGTGCCGCCGGGGTTCAAGTGGAGATCGTTCACGGAGGTCACGTTATCAGGGGCACCAACATCACCGACGAGGACAAGGTTATCGACCGGCAGCTCGGTTTTGGCTGCTTCCATGGCCCCGAGGGAACCCATGGAGTGCCCGATAGCTGTTGTCATGGCAGTGTTGTCGAGGTCCTGATGAACGGCGTTCGCCCCTGTCACATAGTTGCCAAGGGCAGCCCCCACGACTTTTGCATGGTCGTTGCTGAACACACCCATACCCTGGGCCGGCTCAACACCAATCCAGGCAACGACAGCAAGACGGACCCGGTCAATCCCATACAGACGAGCGATGTCACGTTGCTCAACTCTTTGATCATTGGCCTGCATGGTCTTTGATGCCATGTCCTTGCCGACGGTGGTGTCCAGCCCGGGGATCTGAAAGCTGACGTGCTTGGCGGCGTCGAGGTCTCCCACGGAAATAGATGCACCGAACCCGACCACCGCTCTTGCAGCCGCCACCGGGGCTGACGGTGATGCGATGCAGGGCATGTCGCCTCGACGGGCTGCTGATTTCTCCATGGGCAGGCTTTGCGCTCGGACGTCTATCGCGGCGTTGGGTGGCAGCCACGTGGAACTCGGTCGCTTGCCCAACGGAGCCGTAGACTGGCCTGCTGGTTGGACCGGGAGCATCAGTCACTCGAGAGGCGTGGCCGTAGCATGCGTCGGGAGCTCTACTCGAGTACGGGCAATCGGTGTGGACGTAGAACCGAATGCTCCTCTACCCAGGGAAACCTCGCGTGCAGTAGCACATGACTGCTTCATTGGAAGGGCGGCAGGTCTACAGGCGTCGGGCAGCCGCGTGGGCTTTTCGGCTCGAGAATCCGCGTTCAAGGCACTCAGTGCCATCGGTCGTGCAATGCCGATTCTGAGCATGACAGTGACAGTCGCGATGGAAACGACCCAGCACGGGCTGTTCACAGTCCATCTCAACGATGACACTAATGTGCCGTTACAAGGCCGGTGGCACGTGGTCAACTCGATGGTGATGACCACCGTGATTATCGGTGCAGGGGAGCATAACGGCGCAGCGCGGTGGAGAGACAGTGAAGATTCCGCGGCAACTGACAGCCGGTGATTACCCCGGCTGTCAGTACTTCAGAGACTACTCAGTGCTCTGAGCAGGCGTGGGATCCAATTTGTAGAAGGAACTCACGGCCTCGAGGTATCGGGCGACGCTTTCAAGTTCTTCGGGAGAGAATTTTGAACTGAGCGCATCGAATTCATCACTCGTCTTCCCATAGAAATCATGCAGAGGAGCGATGTTCTCTTCCACCAGCTCGAGGATAGTTCGCCGGCGATCCGCCGGGTCGGAGGTTCGCCGAACGTATCCGGCGGTTTCGAGTCGGTCGATCAGCTTCGTCACCGTGCTCGTGGGCATCGTTGTCACTTCGCTGATTTGGCGAGGCGTCCGCACGTCTGGTCGCATGACCAGAAGGTGGAGCGTCTGCAGGTCCGTTACTAGCAGACCGTACCGACGGGCTACCCGTTCGTTCCCCAAGATCGCTGTTACCAGTTGCTCCTGGAGGGCCAAACGAACTCGCGCAATCGGATTCTCAGTCACGGGTAGCCTTTCACACTATTTTCTCTTCCGAATCGGGAAATTCCTTGTTCTGCCCCATTATCACCTTAACGGCGCCTGTGGCACTGCTCTTTAGGGACGGTGGTCTGAGCACCTTCGAGCCCACAGGCGGGCTTGGCAAATCAAACGCCCCGAAGCGGTGCTCTGTTCCCGTGACGGACCACTACGTCAGCAGCTCGCGGGGAGTCTTTTCCCATGGCCAGATGATTGTGATCATGAGGCCAAGTGCAGAATTCCAGATGTATTGCCTCACGCCTTCGGACGCAACATCGCGAACCCGTTCGACACGTCGCACGAGCGCGTACGAAGCCATCGGGATCAGCAATAGTCCCACAATCAGACCCACCGGGACGCCGAGTATAAGTAGCGACCCCTGTCCCCAGGCGGTGTGGATGGGCAGGAAGTCCATGCCCATGAAGCCGACATTGTGCAGGACGAATACGAGGTACCCACCTACGGTGACCAGCAGGATGCGGTTGATTAGAGATGCCGATCGGATGCGTTCGGTTGAGAGCACCGCCAGGGCGGCAATGATTGCAGAAAACGCCGCAAACGACAGTTGGAGCATGACCCCTGGCGACACGCCCTCGAAATAGGTCACGAATCCGCCGATAAACACACCTTCGAGCATCACGAAGCCGATGATTGATGTGCGTTGAAATCCAGACTGCCGAGCACGCCAGATCGCCAGCACGAGAAGGCCGGCAGCCCCTACCATCCACGCTGCTGGAGTTGAACCTTCCAGCGCCTCAGAATTAGTAATCGGCGAGACCGTCCACACGATGCCAATCAAGGCCGCGGGATGGATCACAATGAACAGAAAGAGTGAAACCCCCAGGGTCCTTGTTGCTACGCGCTTGCCGATCAATCGTGTCTCACGTGTCTGCGTCATACCAGCACCGCATTCATGGCATTGGCGAGCACCAGTGCGCTGAGCGGCCAGAAGAGAAGATCCCCGCCGTCTTGCCACTCCGTTGCCGGGTTGCGCCGATACCGAGCAGCGCTGCGATGATGAGAAGGACTATCAGCTTGATCCCGATCTTCAAGTAATTGGGTGTGCCGCTGACTCCCCAAGGAGCAGCGAGCGCGAGTCCTGTCACGAGTGCCAGGGCCATACCCCACTGCATCAGAGAGGTAATTTCCATCCGTCTGCTCAGTGCTTCGACCAACCAGGGTCCAATCAGCAAAGCGAATCCAACCAAGTGCAGAACAATGACGATTCCGCGAATGATCTCCATATATCAAATTTCCTTAGATCTTGAATCGTTACGAGCTTGATCAGTTGGCGATGTAGGCGTGCCTACGATCGAGGTCGTCGCACTCAGCGATATCGATCAGCGCGGTTGCCATGTCAGTGGCAGTGATGAACCATCCTCGCTTGAGCGGCCTTTCGCTGCTCAGCCGGTACCGGCCTTTCCCCTCAACCGTACGAATGCGAGGAGCTCTGATGGCGGTCCACTGGCAATCGCTCTCCCACAGCACGATGTCCATCCGGCGCATGTCGTCGTAGGTGGCACCGAGGAACTTCTGGAGGAGAGGCAACGCGATCCAGAGCTTCAGGGCCCCCTGGTGCGCCCAGTGCTCTGCAACCTCGGATGAGATGACGACTAGTCGGCTGACGCCATGGACGCGCATAGCTTCGAGGAGATTCTTGGTGCCAGCGGAGTACAGCGTTGTTGGTGACTTCGATGACCCGGTACCGACCGTGCTGATCACCGCATCTACTCCTTCGAGCAGCGGCGCGACATCTGGTGCATTGAGAATATTTGCGGAGACCTTCGTCAGGGCTGGGTTCTCGATTGTCAAAGTTTTGGGGTTGCGCGAAACCGCGACTACTTCGTGTCCACGTTCGAGCGCTTGCTCGACGACCTGCTGACCAACAGAGCCCGTCGCCCCCGGCACTAAGATCCGCATCCTGTTACTCCTTTCAAGCCATGATATGAAACTAATCCCGATTCCGGAACATCCGAAATCGGGATTAACTCTAGCACTGTGCTTTCTTGGGTGTGGAAAGCGAGACCAGCTGCGGCCTGGGCCACTCTTGATCAATCGGACAGTCAGTTTGAGGAGCAGATAGAATTTGCTTGAGGCAAGCTGCCAATCTGCGAGAGAGCCTGAATGACAAGTCCATATCAACGTGCTTTCGCTGTCGCCGGATCCATTCATCCTCTCGATTACTCGCCTCCGCCGAAGCTGGCCCGGATTAGAACGCCTGGAGCCCCATCCCCTTTACGGGCGTATTCGGTTGCCAAGGCTTCTTTGCCGAAGCCTGGAGTTGTGGGATCAACTGCGGACTCCTCCTGGTCCTACGTCCCGCAGCACTGGTCAATCCACAGCGAGGCTGGGCAGCGTGGTACTGATGGCCGAAACGCTATGCGGGATCGTAGCTGCACTTGGGCCTGGCTCCGTTGCCCGTGTTGGGAATCGTGACGGATAACCCAGTACTTGAGCTGCTGAAGCTCGACGGGGCGTCGTTTGAGGGCGAAAACCTTGGGCAACTCGGCCGTCCCGCCTTGGAACGTGCACTTCGCTTTGCCACTGCGGAAGACCGTGAAGACTTCATCGCCGGCCGGCTGGCCTTGCTGGACTTTGCCGCCTCGCTCCTCGACGTGCCTCCCGATCGCCTCGTCCCTGACTATCACTGCCCGCAGTGCGGCCCCGGCCAGGACCATGGTCGCCCAGGGTTCATGCTCGACGGCGGCCCCGCACCTCTGGCGCTCAGTGCATCCCGGGCGTCGGGCTGGGTACTACTGGCCGGCGTCGTACATCCAGCGGATGGCCTGCGGCTGGGTGTGGACCTGGAAGCGATAGGCGGGGTTGGCTTCGAGGGCTTTGACGACGTCGCATTGACCACCAACGAGAAGCGTTTCCTGGCGTCAGTGCCGGAGAGTGAGCAGACCATACAGCGCGCCCGACTCTGGGCGCGCAAAGAAGCGTGGCTGAAGATGACCGGTGAAGGCCTGCGGAACAACCCTGCAGAGCTGGAAGTGTTGGACCTGCCCGGCCTGCGCGATGTCACCGAGAGGGAACTGCCTGACGGTCTCGTTGCCGCCTTGGCCCTCGGCTAACGCGCTGAAGGCAGCGGCGGAAGCGCAGCCTCGTAGAGCCATGGCCGGAGAATCGACGCAGCATCAAAGCCCGGAATGTACGAATCCGCGGCCTCAATGAACGCGTCCGTGGACACCGAGCTGTGCCTGTTGCTGGCAGTCCAATGCTGTAGGAAGCTGAAGAACGCCTCGTTGCCGGCCGCGATTCGTACGGCATGGACAGCCAGCGCGCCGCGCTTGTAGACGCGGTCATCGAACATCAGCTCAGGGCCGGGGTCTCCGACCAGCAGGTCCTGCGGCCCGGCGTCGAGCCTCTTCCATGCGGCCGTTGCCCGCGCAGCAACTGTCATGGTCCTTGATTCTTCGGACCACAACCATTCCGCGTAGCAAGCGAATCCCTCATGAAGCCAGATGTCTTTCCAGCTGCTCACGGTCAGCGAGTTGCCGAACCACTGGTGGGAGAGCTCGTGGGCGATCAGGCGCTGGGCGTCCCAGGACTCGCGCATGTGGTTTCGGCCGAAGATGGAGACTGTCTGGGCTTCCAACGGAATTTCCAGTTCGTCTTCAGTGACCACCGAGGTGTAATCCGTGAACGGATACGGGCCGAAGCAATCCTCGAAGGTGCGCATCATGTCGGGCTGGCGGCGCAGGCCTTGCAGAGCATCCACCGCCATCTCGGGCGTGACTGCCACGAACTGCGGCACCCGGTGATGGGTGTCGTCAACGTGCAGGGGAACCCTGACGTACCGACCGATCTGCACGGTTGCGAGGTAGGTGGCCATGGGTTCAGCGTGTTCGTAGACCCAGGTCTCCCTGCTCGACTTGCGGGAGTGGGAGATCAACGTGCCGTTGCACACCGGCCGGTAGTTGTCGTCGGTGGTAACGGAGATGAGGAAGCTGGACTTGTAGCGGGGATGGTCATTGCAGGGGAACCAAGAGGCCGCACCGTTGGGCTGGCCGGCCACCAAGACGCCGTCGTTCAGTTCTTCCCACCCCACATCGCCCCACAGGCCGCGGCGCGGCTGGGGGTTGCCGTCGTAGCGGATCTCCAAGGAGAACTGCTGGCCGGGCCTCAGCGGCGCCGCCGGGTTGAGCACAAGGTGTTCGGCCCTGTGGCTGAACTTCTGGAGCTTCTTGCCATCCAGTTGGACCTTGCTGGCCCGCAGGCCCACCAGGTCCAAAACAATCTGAGCCGTAGTTGCCAACGCCGTGCACCGCAGGACCGCTTTGCCGATCAACTTGTTGCTGCCCAGCCTGACGTCGAGATCCAACTCGTACCGGTCCACACGATAGCTGGTGCTGCCGTGGTCCAGAGTATAGGGGTCCGCTTCGGTCATGGGGGCGGTGATTGGTACGGTCATGATCCGTCCAATCTACTTGAGGCGCGGCGCTTGTGCTGACGGACCCACCCACGGGCTCACCGGGTTGCCCATCCAGTACGTTCCGGCCGGCACTGTCTCACCCCGCATAACCAACGACGCCGGACCAACAGTTCCGCCGTCGCCGATGCTGGCCGCGGGGAGGATGACGCCGTGCGGACCCATGGTGGCTCCGTTACCGAGCATCACGGTGTCCAGGCTCATCACGCGGTCGTGGAACAGGTGCGTTTGGACAACGCAGCCACGGTTGACGGTGGAATTCTCACCGAGCGTTACCAGGTCAGCTTCGGGCAGCCAGTAGCTTTCACACCAGGTCCCGCGGCCGATCTTCGCTCCGAGGCCGCGAAGCCACCACACCAAGGCGGGGGTTCCGGCGGCGGAGCGGGCAAACCACGGGGCGCTCACCATCTCGATAAAGGTGTCCACTACCTCGTTGCGCCAAATGAACGAGCTCCACAAGGGGTGTTCGCCCGCGCGGATGGTCCCCACCAAGGCCCACTTGGCCACGATGGAGCTCAATGCGGCCACGGCACCTGCTGCCAGCATCACGACACCACCGAGGACGGCTGCCATCCAGTAGCCCCATCCACTCGCGATCCAATCCAGAACCAGCATGACGCTGACGGCGATGGTGACGGTCAGGATGACAGGCACCAGCCGGCACAGTTCCCACAATGCCCGGGCAACCTTGAGCCTGCGGGGCGGCTGGAAGGTCCGGGTTTGGTCAGCGGCGACGGCAGTGCGGCGCAGCCTGACCGGCGGGCTGCCCAACCAGGACGTGCCGGATTTGGCTTTCGCCGGCGTGGCAGACAGTACTGCAACGAGCGAGTTCTTGGGAACGTTTCGCCCCGCAGCAGTCATGCCCGAGTTGCCCAGGAAGGAGCGCTTTCCTATTTTGGCCGGAGCAATCTTCATCCAGCCCCCACCGAGTTCGTAGGAGGCCACCATGGTGTCGTCAGCCAGGAAGGCTCCGTCGCCAATGGTGGTCATTTTCGGAACCAGCAGGACGGTTGAGGCTTCCACGTTTTTCCCGACCTTGGCGCCCAGAAGGCGCAGCCAGATCGGTGTGAAGAGGCTTGCGTAGACCGGGAAAAGGAGGTCCCGGGCCATATCCAGAAGGCGTTCCGTGGCCCAAACCTGCCACCCAACACGGCTGCGGACCCCGTAGTAACCCTCCTTCAGGCCCAACCCGAGGAGCCGGGCAACTATCAGGATGAGCACCAGGTTGCCGAAGAACCACACCAGAGCCGCAAGAGGCAATGCCAGAGCTATTTGAGGAAGGGCAGTTTCCAGGGATTCGTGGCCCTGCATGAAAGCCAGGACAACCAAGGCCCCTGCGAACGCAGAGATGTAAGGGATGAGGGCCAGGAGGGCCGAAGCGCTGGCAAAAGCGGAGAACCACAGACGGTCGACCACTGGACGCCGGCCGCTGGGCCCAGGCCATTCGTGCTTTGCTTTTCCGCGGCGCTCGGCGGGGGAGCCGGCAACGAGGTGCCCGGCCTTCACTTTGCCCAGTACAGCCGATCCGGCTTCGACGCGCGCACCCGCACCGATGGTGGCCCCTGGCATCAGTGTGCTTCGGGCGCCGACGACTGCGCCGGCTCCCACATGGATCTGACCGATATGGACGGAGTCACCATCTACCCACCATCCGGAAAGGTCCACCTCGGGCTCGATGTTGGCTCCGCTACCCAGGGACAGCAAGCCGGTGACAGGAGGCAAGGAGTGAAGGTGAACGTCCCGGCCGATCTTGGCTCCAAGCGCGCGGGCGTAGTACGGGACGAACGGTGCGCTGGCCAAGCCAATGGCACCCGAAAGATCCTGGATTTGTTCAGCAAGCCATAAACGCAGGTGGGTCTTTCCGGAACGCGGGTAGGTGCCGGGTTTGATCCTGCCAAGCAGCACCCTGGCTGCAGCCACCGAGATCGCCATCCGGCCCAAGGGGCTGACGAAGACCAGCCACGATGCCGCGATCCACCACCACGACACCACGGGCGCAGCGGTAAATCCAGCGAAGTCGGCCAGCAGCCTGTTGGCGGCC
Organism: Arthrobacter sp. YN; assembly: GCF_002224285.1. Taxonomy (GTDB): domain Bacteria; phylum Actinomycetota; class Actinomycetes; order Actinomycetales; family Micrococcaceae; genus Arthrobacter. The sequence continues at coordinate 1,862,076 of NZ_CP022436.1, forward strand.
ATGAGGTAAGTGAGCCAGCGCATGCCCACCAGGATGTGCAAGGGCACGCCCATCAGGACCTGGAAGATCTGCGACTTCAGGGCCGTGGGCCGCACGGTGCGCTCTGCAGCGGGACCCGGCGCGCCGCCGTCGGGAAGTGATTGCCGCGCTGTGTCGATCAGTGCGCCGACGCGTGGCGTGGCATAGATATCCGCCACTGTGATGGTGGGATACCGGACGCGAAGGGCAGAAACGAGCTGCGCCGCGGCCAAGGATCCGCCACCATAGGCGAAGAAATCTGCGTCCAGGGAGCTCACCGGGCTTCCCAGCACCGATTCCCACTGCTCCACCACCCAGCGGGCGTCATCGGGCAGGTTCAGCGGGGCGTTCCCGGCCTCCGTGGCGCCGGCTCCTGCCAGCGGCCACGGCAAAGCGTGACGGTCGACTTTTCCGCTGGTCTTGGTCGGGAGCGAATCCACCACGGTCAGCAGGGGGATCAAAGCGGCCGGAAGGCTCTCACCCAGCAGCCGGCGTGCCTCGTCCATGGACAGCTCGTAGCCGTCAACGGGGGCCAGGTAGCCCACCAGGATCTGGTTGCCGGCCGCCGTGGTCTGCACGGCCGCCGCAGCGCCGGCGACGCCAGGCAAGGACTGGAGCGCAGCATCCACTTCACCCAGTTCGATCCGACGTCCCCCGAGTTTGACCTGTTCGTCGGCGCGGCCCATGAAGATCAGGCCTTCAGCTTCGAAACGGACCAAGTCGCCCGAGCGGTAGGCGCGGTTCCATGCGAGGGTTGTCATGGGAGCGTACTTCTCGGCATCCTTGGCGGGATCGAGGTAGCGGGCAAGCCCCACACCGCCGATGATCAATTCACCGATCTCACCTTCGGCCACAGGGACGCCCTGAGGATCGACGACGGCGAGGTCCCAGCCATCCAGTGGCAGCCCGATCCGTACGGGGCCGGGCCCGCCCAGGGGAGCGGCGCAGGCAACGACGGTGGCCTCTGTGGGCCCGTAGGTGTTCCACACTTCACGGCCGTCCACCGCCAAGCGCTCAGCCAGTTCGGGTGGGCATGCTTCACCACCGAAAATCAGGAGGCGGACGTTTTCCAGTGCCTCCGCCGGCCACAACGCTGCGAGGGTTGGCACTGTGGAAACCACGGTAATGCCGTGGTTGATGAGCCACGGACCGAGATCCATACCGGTGCGAACCAATGCTCGTGGTGCCGGTACCAAGCAAGCGCCGTGGCGCCAGGCCAGCCACATTTCCTCGCAGGAAGCGTCGAAGGCGACAGATAGTCCGGCCAGCACACGGTCCTGGGGCCCGATGGGTTCAGCTTGAAGGAAGATCCGGGCCTCGGCGTCAACGAATGCAGCCGAGGAGCGGTGTTGGACAGCAACGCCCTTGGGGGTTCCAGTGGATCCGGAAGTGAAGATGATCCAGGAATCGTCGTCCAGTCCGGGGGTGGAGGGCGTGGAAACGGGTTCCCGGGCCTCGCCGGCGAGCTGGATGTCCAGGCCCGCGGCGATGACGGCGCCCACCTTGGCTTCGCCGAACACCAGGCGGGCGCGTTCGTCGGGGTCGTCCGCATCCACGGGAACGTAAGCAGCGCCGGCCATGAGGATTCCCAGGATGGCGATGTAGAGCTCGTTGGTTCCGGACGGGATCCGAACGCCGATTTTGTCGCCCCGGCCAAGACCTGCGGCGTTGAGCCGGGCGGCGAAGGCGCGGACGGCCTTGAGCAGCTCCGTGTAGCTCAACGACTTATGCCCATCGTCCAGTGCAGAAGCTTCGGGGAAAGATGTCGTGGTTTCTTCAAGGATGTCCACGAGGGTACGCTCGGCCGGCGCCGCCGCGCTTCCAGGAAACTGGGGACGGTACGTAGTCAGGGCAGGCGAAGTACCGGCCCCAGCGGGATGTTCTGTGCTCACGACGTCAGCTTTCCGCAGAAAGGTGAACAAAAGGTGTCTGACGTTTCCTGCACGTCACACTTTGTTGCACCGTTGTTCGCTTTTGGATCATCCGGCGTTCAATTGGGGCCACATAGCTATCAAGGGACAAGTAAGACCTTGCCGGTGGTACGGCGGCCTTCCAGGTCCCTGTGCGCTTGGGCTGCTTCGGCCAACGGGTACGTTGCCCCGACCCTGACGGCGAGGGTGCCGTTGGCGGCGGCGTCGAAAATCTCGGCTGAGCGCCACCGGCGTTCTTGGGCGTTCTGCACAAAGTGCGCCATGGTGGGCCTGGTCAGCGTGAGCGAACCTGCGGCGTTCAGGCGCTGGGGATCGAACGGCGGCACAGGCCCGGACGCAGCGCCGAAGAGCACCATGGCGCCACGGATGCGCAGGCTCTTGAGGGAATCGTCAAACGTGTCCTTGCCGACGCCGTCGTACACCACGTTGACGCCTTCGCCGTCGGTGAGTTCGCGGACCTTGTCCGCGAAGTCTTCGTAGCGGAGCACTTCATCGGCGCCGGCCAAGGTGGACAGATCGGCTTTTTCGTCCGAAGACACGGTAGTGATGACACGCGCTCCGCGGGCCTTCAACAATTGGGTCAACAGCAGGCCAACGCCACCTGCGCCTGCATGCAGCAACACGGTGTGGCCTGGCTCTACCCGGAAGGATGAATTCATCAGGTAGTGAGCGGTGATTCCCTGCAGCGGCAGGGCCGCAGCGGTGTGATCGTCGACGCCGGCAGGAACCGAAAGTGCCTTGCCCGCGTCAACGAGGGCGTACTCGGCATACGTCCTGGATCCCTCGGCGGTGGCAACCCGGTCACCAACGGAAAATTCTTCGACCCCGTCGCCAACGGCCTCCACCGTGCCGGCTGCCTCAGCGCCCGGAGTGAAGGGGTATTCCACCTTGTAGGTGCCGCTGCGTTGGTAGGTCTCAATGAAATTGACCCCGGCAGCTGCGACCTTGATCAACAGCTGGCCGGGGCCAGGTTTCGGAATTTCCACAGATGCGTACTCGAGGACCTCAGGTCCTCCGGGCTGCTGTGCAACGATGGCGTGCGTCATGGTGGCTCCTCACTCCGGGGCGGTCCTTCCGGTGCCCGGTTTCAGATTCCATCCTAGGGAAGTTGGGGCTTCCCTTGTGGAACGCCTAGAAGCGTCCGTGCGTCGAAGCTACCGGGCAGTCGAAGCCGCGGCCTGCTGCCAGGCCAACGTCATTGAGGTATCTGACCACGATGCCGTAGGACTGCATCAGCGTGGTTTCGGTGTAGGAAATGGAGTGCTTGGCGCAGAACTCGCGCACGATTTTCGTGGCCTTGTACAAATGGGGGCGAGCCATGTCCGGGAACAAATGGTGCTCCACCTGACGGTTGAGTCCACCCAGGAGGAAGTCCATGAAGAGGCCACCACGGATATTTCGCGAGGTCAGGATCTGGCGGTTGAGGAAGTCCACGCGGCTGTCCTTGGGAAGGACGGGCATGCCCTTGTGGTTCGGGGCGAACGAGGCTCCCATGTAGAAGCCGTAAACCATGATCTGGACTCCAAGGAAGGCGAACGCCATGCCGATGGGCAGGAAGGTGAAAGCCAGAACCGGGAGGGCGGCAAGCCTGGTCACGAGGATAGGCGTCTCTACCCAGCGGTGACGTACTTTTTGCTTGCCGAAGACAAAACGAAGGGAATCAAACTGCAGGCTGATGCCGAGCAGCATCAGCAGCGGGAAGAAGAACCAGCCCTGCTTCTTGGTGAGGAAAGCCAGCCGGCCTTTACGTTCGGCTGCGGCATCCTCGTAGAACACCAAGGCGTTGTTCCGGATGTCCGGGTCCTTGGAGATGACGTTGGGATGGTTGTGGTGGGCTCCGTGCTTCTGTTCCCACCAGGAGTAGCTGATGCCGGCGACGCCGGTGGCAAGGAGACGGGCGGACCAATCGTTGGCGCGGCGCGAAGCGAAGATCTGCTTGTGACCTGCCTCGTGGGCAAGGAAGCTAAGCTGCGTGCACAGGATGCCTACGGCAGCGGCGATCAGGAGCTGGTACCAGGAATCGCCAATGAGGGCGAAGCCGAGCCAGGTTCCGGCCATGAGCAGTACCAAGGCCACGAAGACCCAGATGTAGAAGCCGGTGCGGCGTTCGAGGAGTCCAGCCGACTTGACGGTTTTGAGGAGCTCTGAGTAGCTCTGGACGACGGGATTGGGTTGAATTGCGCGAGCTTTGGGGCGCTCAGCGGTGGACGTGGGTGACATAAATGTGCCCCGTATCGCTAACGGGCAACGCTGCAGCCGACGTTCGGACTGCACGGTCTGGATCACCCTTCACTAAGCATACGTCCAATCTCCAAAATAATGAGACTGCTCACAACAGCATGCATAAATATCGGACAGCATGAATATTATTGCTGTACAGTGGACTCATGACTATTTCTGTTGCCGTCTCCGGTGCCAGCGGCTACGCCGGAGGAGAAGTGCTGCGCCTGCTGGCGGGCCATCCGAACGTCACCATCGGTGCCATCACCGCACACAGCAACGCCGGTTCCAGACTAGGGGAGTTGCAGCCGCATCTCCATGGTTTGGCCAGCCGGATTCTGGAAGACACCACGGTGGAGAACCTGTCCGGCCACGACGTTGTGTTCCTGGCGTTGCCGCACGGCGCTTCGGCCGAGATCGCTGCCCAGCTGCCGGAGGGGACAGTAGTGATCGACGCCGGTGCGGACCACCGCTTGCAGGACGCCGCTGCATGGGAGAAGTTCTACGGATCTGCGCACGCAGGAACATGGCCTTACGGACTGCCTGAACTGCCCGGTCAACGGGAAGCCCTCAAGGGCGCCACCCGCATCGCAGTGCCGGGTTGCTACCCGACGTCGGCCTTGCTCGCCTTGACGCCTGGGTTCGCCAACAATCTCCTCCTGACGGACGACGTCGTAATTGTTGCTGCTTCGGGTACCTCCGGTGCCGGAAAGGCCGCCAAGGTCAACCTCATTGGTGCCGAAGTCATGGGCTCCATGAGTCCTTACGGGGTTGGCGGCGGACACCGGCACACACCTGAAATCGAACAGGGACTCTCCAATGCAGCCGGTGAACCGGTAACGGTCTCCTTCACCCCCACGCTGGTTCCGATGAGCCGGGGCATCCTGACTACCGCGACGGCGAAGGTCGGGCACGGCGTTACCGAGACCGAGCTCCGCCAGGCCTGGACGGATGCCTATGACGACGAACCGTTCGTGCACCTCCTTCCCGAAGGCCAATGGCCCACCACCAAGTCGGTGCAGGGCTCCAACCACGCCGTGATGCAGTTGGCATTGGACCAGCACACAGGCCGCGTGATCGTCACGTGCGCCATCGACAACCTCACCAAGGGGACCGCCGGCGGAGCCGTGCAGTCCATGAACATTGCCCTCGGCCTGGATGAAACCGCCGGCCTGAACCTGCAGGGAGTTGCACCGTGACCATTACCGCACCCAAGGGATTCCGCGCCGCCGGCGTCAAAGCCGGCATCAAGGCATCCGGGAACCCGGACCTGGCCCTGGTAGTCAATGACGGGCCGCAAAAGGCCGCAGCTGCCGTTTTTACCTCCAACCGCGTGGCTGCGGCGCCGGTTCACTGGTCACGCCAGGTAGTCAGCGATGGCCGTGTGGACGCCGTGGTCTTGAACTCGGGCGGCGCCAACGCCTGCACCGGCCCGCAGGGCTTCCAGAACACCCACGCCACGGCAGAGAAAGTGGCGGACGTGTTGGGCGTTTCCGCTTCCGACGTCGTGGTGTGCTCCACTGGCCTGATCGGTGAGCAGCTGCCCATGGAGAAGATCATCCCGGGTGTCGACGCCGCTTTCCGCGAGCTGTCCGAGGACGGCGGCTCCGCTGCCGCCACGGCCATCATGACCACGGACAGCGTGTCCAAGGAAGCCGTTTTCACCGGCACCGATGCCCAGGGCAAGCAGTTCACCGTGGGAGGCATTGCCAAGGGTGCCGGCATGTTGGCGCCGGGCCTGGCGACGATGCTGGTGGTCCTGACCACCGACGCCGAGGTTCCTGCGAATGAGCTCGATGTCGTCCTCCGCGACGCCACGCGCGTCACCTTTGACCGCGCGGACTCGGACGGCTGCATGTCCACCAACGACACCGTGGTGCTGCTGGCATCCGGCGCCTCCGAGGCTCTGCCGTCTGCCGAGCAGTTGAGCGAAGCGGTCACCAACGTCTGCGCCGAACTGGCACGCAAACTCATCGGAGATGCCGAGGGCGCCAGCCACGACATCGCGATCCGGACTTTCAACGCAGCCAGCGAACGCGACGCTGAAATCGTCAGCCGCAGTGTAGCCCGGTCCAACCTCTTCAAAGCTGCCATCTTCGGCAAGGATCCCAACTGGGGCCGCGTGCTCTCGGCCGTAGGAACAACTGACGCCGTCTTCGAGGCGGACCAGCTCAATGTCGCCATGAACGGTGTGCAGATCTGCCGTAACGGCGCAATCGGCGATGACCGCAACCTGGTGGACCTGGAGCCGCGCGAAGTACTGGTCGAAATCGACTTGCAGGCCGGCGATGCAGAGGCCACCATCTGGACCAACGACCTCACGCACGACTACGTGCATGAGAACAGCGCCTACTCGAGCTGAGCTTATGACTATGACTGCGCATACCCGCGAGACCACATCCGCGAGCCACGTCTCGGCCAAATCAGCCCAGGATAAGGCCGGCACACTGATCGAAGCCCTGCCGTGGATCCAGCGCTTCGCCGGCACCACCATGGTGATCAAGTACGGCGGCAACGCCATGGTCAACGACGACCTTCGCCGCGCCTTCGCGGAGGACATCGTGTTCCTCCACCACGTGGGCATCCATCCCGTGGTGGTTCATGGCGGCGGCCCACAAATCAACTCCATGCTCGGCCGTCTCGGCATCGAGTCGGAGTTCAAGGGCGGCTTGCGCGTCACCACACCCGAGGCCATGGACGTGGTCCGCATGGTCCTGACGGGCCAGGTCGGCCGTGAACTCGTAGGGCTCATCAACTCCCACGGCCCCTACGCCGTCGGGATGTCCGGTGAGGATGGCGGCCTGCTGCGCGCCGTCCGCACCGGCACCGTGGTGGACGGCGAAGAAGTGGACCTGGGCCTGGTGGGCGAAGTAGTGGGCGTGGATCCTGCCGGCATCACGGACATTCTCGACGCCGGTCGTATCCCCGTGATTTCAACCGTTGCCCCGGAGATCGTGGACGACGGCAACGGCTTCCAGACCACCGGCCAGGTGTTGAACGTCAACGCGGACACTGCCGCGGCCGCCGTCGCATCGGCCCTGGGCGCCACCAAGCTCGTCATCCTGACCGACGTGGAAGGCCTGTACGCCAACTGGCCGGACAAATCCTCACTGATCTCGTCGCTGACAGCCTCGGAACTCCGCGACATGCTGCCCAAGCTCGAATCCGGCATGATCCCCAAAATGGCTGCGTGCCTCAAAGCCATCGATGAAGGCGTAGAACGCGCACACATCGTGGATGGCCGCCTGCCGCACTCGATGCTGCTGGAGACCTTTACAACCGCGGGCATTGGCACCCAAGTAGTACCCGACGAGGAAGTGAACGCATGAGCGAAATTGTTGGTCTCAACCCGACCGGCGATGGACCCCCCGCCCGCTTCGCGGTGCCCGACCACACCCGGGGGTCCATCGCCGGATCGGAGGCCAAAGCTTCCGTCATTACTGGAGTGAGTAATGGCGCGGACTGGCTGGCCCGTTACTCGTCCTCGCTGATGGGTGTCTTTGGCACTCCGCAGCGTGTACTGGTCCGTGGTGCCGGGTGCCTGGTGTGGGACGCGGACGGCAAGGAGTACCTGGACCTCCTGGGCGGCATCGCTGTAAATGCCCTGGGCCACGCGCACCCTTTCGTCACTTCCGTGATTTCCAGCCAACTGGCCACGCTCGGCCATGTCTCGAACTTCTTCACGAGTCCCACGCAGATCGCCCTTGCTGAGAAACTGTTGTCCCTCAGCAAGGCCCCGGCTGGTTCCAAGGTTTTCTTTGCCAACTCCGGTACCGAGGCCAACGAAGCAGCGTTCAAGCTGGCCCGCAGGAACAACTCCGACGGGAAGCGCACCAAGATCATCGCCCTGGAGGGTGCCTTCCACGGCCGCAGCATGGGTGCCTTGGCGCTCACGGCCAAAGAGACCTACCGTGCGCCGTTTGAACCACTGCCCGGTGGTGTGGTCCACATTCCGTTCGGTGACATCGAGGCCCTGCGTGCCGCCGTCGACGATTCCACTGCTGCAGTGTTCCTGGAACCGATCCAGGGCGAAGCGGGTGTTCGTCCGCTCAGTGTCGAATACCTGCAGGCAGCCCGTGAAGCTACCACGGCAGCGGGCGCATTGTTGATCCTGGACGAAGTCCAGACCGGCATCGGCCGAACCGGAAAGTGGCTTGCCAGCGAAGACGCAGGAATTGTGCCCGACGCCGTCACGCTCGCCAAGGGTCTTGGAGGCGGGTTCCCGGTAGGTGCACTGGTCACCTTCGGAAGTACGACGTCGGCCCTGCTCACCGCAGGGCAGCATGGCACCACTTTCGGCGGAAATCCGGTGGCTACTGCCGCCGCGCTGGCCACGCTGCATGCCATCGAAAGTCAAGGCGTCCTGCGGAACGTGCTGAGCGTCGGTGCGCATCTGCGCGAGGGACTGGCTGCCATCGATGCTGTCACTGAAGTCCGCGGCGAGGGCCTGCTGATTGGCTTCGATGTGAACGCCGACGTCGCACCCGCCATGGTGACCGCAGCTTTGGATGCAGGCTTCATCATCAACAGTCCGGGCCCGCGGACCATCCGCCTCGCCCCTCCGCTGATCCTGACCACCGAGCAGGCCGACCGGTTCCTGTCAGCCCTGCCCGCCTTGATCGCCACGGCTACCGCCCAAACCGCTAAGGACGCACAGTGAGCACGTCAACCACCCGTCACTTCCTCAAGGACACTGACCTGAGCCCCGCCGAGCAGGCTGAGGTCCTGGAACTCGCCGTCCGGATGAAGGCAGCGCCGTACAGCGTGCAGCCCTTCGCCGCAGAGGGCAACGGCCGCAAGACTGTGGCCGTGATCTTTGACAAGACCTCCACCCGCACCCGCGTCTCGTTCGCCACGGGCATCGCAGACATGGGCGGCAACGCACTGATTATCAACCCGGGTGAAGCGCAGATCGGCCACAAGGAATCCGTGGAGGACACTGCCAAGGTCCTGGAGCGCATGGTGTCCACCATTGTGTGGCGGACCGGTGCGCACTCCGGACTGGTGGCCATGGCGGAAAATTCCAAGGTCCCGGTCATCAATGCCCTGTGCGACGATTACCACCCTTGCCAGCTCCTGGCCGACCTCCTTGCCGTCAAGGAACACAAGGGCGAGCTGGCCGGATTGAGCATGGCGTACCTGGGCGATGCCGCCAACAACATGGCCAACTCGTACCTCCTTGCCGGCGTCACTGCCGGGATGCACGTTCGGATCTCCGGGCCGGAGGGGTACCTGCCTGCCGCGGAGATTGTTGCCGCTGCAGAGGAACGCGCTGCGGAGACCGGCGGTTCGGTACTCATCACCAGCGATCCTGCCGAGGCCCTCAAGGGCGCCGACGTCATTGCAACAGACACCTGGGTCTCCATGGGCCAGGAGTCCGAAAAGGAAGCGCGGATGCAACTCTTCCGGGAGTATTCCGTGGACGAGGCCGCCATGGCGCAAGCTGCGCCGGACGCCGTCGTGCTTCACTGCCTTCCCGCTTACCGCGGTTACGAGATTTCGGCTGACGTCATCGACGGCCCGCAGTCGATCGTGTGGGACGAGGCGGAAAACCGCCTCCACGCCCAGAAGGCGCTCATGGCCTGGTTGATGCACCGCTCGGGACTTGCTTTCGTGGAGGGCCTTTCACCAGTTGAAGGTACCGGGGAGAGCACGTTCTAGTGTCCACCAACCCGTCCGTGCCGGGCGCCAGCCCAGCCACCAAGACTGCCCGCCAGGCGCGCATCACCGCGATCCTGACGGGTGAGTCAGTGCGTTCCCAGGCAGAGCTTGCAGCCCTGCTGGCGGACGACGGCGTCCAGGTCACCCAAGCCACGTTGTCCAGGGACCTCGTGGAGTTGGGCGCAGTCCGGGTCCGCGGAAAGGAAGGCGCGTTGGTTTACGCCGTTCCGGGGGAGGGCGGCGACCGCAACGCCAAGAGCGGCGTGACCCAGGAAATTCTGGATGCACGGCTGACGCGGTTGTGCGGCGAACTCCTGGTCACCGCGGAGGCCTCGGGCAATATCGTGGTCCTTCGTACCCCGCCGGGAGCGGCAAACTTCCTGGCACTGGCCGTCGACCACTCGGTGATGCCCTCTGTATTGGGTACGATCGCAGGCGACGACACTTTGCTGTTGGTCGCCCGGGATCCCGATGGCGGGGCGGAACTGGCGGCGCGTTTCCTGCGCATGGCCGAAGAAGCCGGGCCGGCCAACCAATAGATTTCCCAGCATTGATTCACAACAGCATTGATTCGAATGAACCAAGCAACAACAAAGGAGCACTCTCGTGACTGAGCGCATTGTTCTGGCCTACTCCGGTGGCCTTGATACTTCCGTAGCCATCGGCTGGATCGGTGAAGCCACCGGCGCCGAGGTCATCGCTGTGGCCGTCGACGTCGGACAGGGCGGCGAGTCCTTGGAGACCATCCGCCAGCGCGCCCTCGGTTGCGGCGCCGTCGAGGCCTACGTGGCCGACGCCCGCGACGAGTTCGCCAACGAGTACGCCATGCCCACCCTGAAGGCCAACGCCCTCTACCAGGGCCACTACCCGCTGGTTTCGGCCATCTCCCGCCCGGTCATCGTGAAGCACCTCGTCAAGGCTGCCCGCGAATTCGGCGCCACCACGGTTGCCCACGGCTGCACCGGCAAGGGTAACGACCAGGTCCGTTTTGAAGTCGGCATCCAGACCCTCGGCCCGGACCTGAAGTGCATCGCACCGGTCCGCGACCTCGCCCTGACCCGCGACAAGGCAATCGCCTTCGCCGAGGAAAAGGGACTGCCGATCGAGACCACCAAGAAGAACCCGTACTCGATCGACCAGAACGTCTGGGGACGCGCCGTCGAGACCGGATACCTTGAGGACATCTGGAACGCTCCCACCAAGGACATCTACGACTACACGGCCACCCCGGAATTCCCGCCGGCACCGGACGAGGTCACCATTTCCTTCCAGGCCGGCGTGCCGGTAGCGATCGACGGCGTCAAGGTCACCCCGCTGCAGGCCATCCAGGAACTGAACCGCCGTGCAGGCGCCCAGGGCGTTGGCCGCATCGACGTCGTTGAGGACCGCCTCGTTGGCATCAAGTCCCGCGAAATCTACGAAGCCCCGGGTGCCATGGCGCTGATCACCGCTCACAAGCACCTCGAGGACATCACCATCGAGCGTGAGCAGGCCCGCTTCAAGGCAACCGTTGGCCAGCGCTGGTCCGAGCTGGTGTACGACGGTCAGTGGTTCTCCCCGCTGAAGCGCTCTTTGGATGCTTTCATCGAGGACACCCAGCAGTACGTTTCCGGTGACATCCGCATGGTCCTCCACGGTGGCCAGGCAGTCGTCAACGGTCGTCGCTCCGAGACCTCGCTGTACGACTTCGACCTCGCAACCTACGACACCGGCGATACCTTCGACCAGTCCATGGCACGTGGCTTCATTGAGCTGTGGGGCATGTCCTCCAAGGTTGCCTCCGGCCGCGACCTGCGCGTCGCAGGCGAGTAATGACGTCCGCAACCAACGAAGGTGCACTGTGGGGCGGCCGGTTCGCCGGTGGCCCCGCGGATGCGCTGGCCGCACTGAGCAAGTCCACCCACTTCGACTGGCGGCTTGCCCGCTACGACATCGCCGGTTCCAAGGCCCACGCCCGCGTGCTGGCCAAGGCAGGATTGCTGGACGACGCCGAGCTCGAAGGCATGCTTGCCGCCCTTAGCCAGCTGGACGAGGATGTCGCGAGCGGCGCCTACCAGCCGGCCGAGAGTGACGAGGACGTTCACGGTTCCCTGGAACGCGGCCTGATTGAGCGCGCCGGTACCCAGCTGGGGGGCAAACTCCGGGCCGGGCGCTCACGCAACGACCAGGTGGCAACCCTTGGCCGCATGTTCCTGCGCGACCATGCACGCATCATCGCCAGCGGTGTCCTGGCCACCATCGACGCCCTGGTTGAGCAGGCCAAGGCCCATCAAGGCGTGGCCATGCCGGGCCGGACACACCTGCAGCACGCCCAGCCGGTGTTGCTGAGCCACCACCTCCTGGCTCATGCGTGGGCTTTGCTGCGCGACGTGCAGCGGCTCCAGGACTGGGACAAGCGCGCCGGTGTTTCGCCGTACGGTTCCGGTGCTTTGGCCGGGTCTTCGCTTGGCCTGGATCCCGAGTCTGTTGCTGCTGACCTCGGATTCTTCTCGGCCGTCCACAACTCGATCGATGGCACCGCTTCCCGCGATGTCTTCGCCGAGTTCGCCTGGGTGTGTTCCATGATTGGCGTGGACCTGTCCCGTATCTCCGAGGAAGTCATCTTCTGGGCAACCAAGGAGTTCTCCTTTGTCACGCTGCATGACTCTTACTCCACGGGGTCCTCGATCATGCCGCAAAAGAAGAACCCGGACGTCGCTGAGCTCGCCCGTGGCAAGGCAGGACGCCTTATCGGGAACCTGACCGGGCTCCTCGCAACCCTTAAGGGACTGCCGCTCGCGTACAACCGCGATCTGCAGGAGGACAAGGAGCCGGTCTTCGACGCCGCCGACACCCTGGAGCTTTTGCTTCCGGCCGTGTCAGGCATGATCGCCACCCTGAAGTTCAACACCGAGCGTATGGAATCCCTGGCTCCCCAGGGCTTCGCGCTGGCAACGGACATCGCAGAATGGCTGGTCCGCCAGGGCGTCCCCTTCCGCGAGGCCCACGAACTCTCCGGCGCTGCCGTCAAGCAGGCCGAAGGCCGTGGCGTTGAGTTGTGGGACCTGACGGACGAGGAATACGCAGCGATCTCGGAGCACCTGACTCCCGAGGTCCGGAGTGTCCTCAGCACCGAAGGTTCGCTCAACAGCCGCAACTCGCAGGGCGGAACGGCACCGGCCGCCGTCGAACGCCAACTGACGGCGCTCCAAGCGGAACTGGACGCAGTGCGTTCCTACGCCAGCTAGACGACAACCGGGACGGCACGTCGCGGCCATGCCTTCGGGCAGGGCATAGCGAGGTGCCGTCCCGCTGTGCGTTAACATGGCGCTATGACTCAGATCACCCCCGAGACGCTGCCCGCAGAGCTTCACAAAGCCGCCGGCACCGTTACCCGCCTCCTCGCCAAACTGGACGACTCATCCGTCGCTGAACCGTCGGAGCTTCCAGGCTGGACCCGGGGTCACGTCCTCGCCCACCTTGCCGGGATCGCGAACGCCATGGCCCGGCAACTTGAGTACGCGCGCCGCGGCGAAACCGGGGAACTCTACGACGGCGGCATGGACGGCCGTAACAAGGCCATCGCACTCGCGGCGGGGCACAGTCTCGCGCAGCACACGGAGGCCGTCACCACAGCGGTGGATGCGGCGATGGCCGCGTTCGATGCCTTGGGTCCGGAGGACTGGCAGGCGCGTATCGCGTACCGGGACGGCACAGTGTTAGACGGCGGCCTGGCGCTCTGGCGCGAACTCACCATCCATGCGTCGGACCTGGGCCTGGGGTTCGGACCCGAGACGTGGAACAGGCCTTTCTGCGAACATCTGATCGGCTTCCTCGCTGCACGTGTCCCTGACACGTACAAATTCGTTCTCCAGCCCACCGGCCTGCCCCAAAGGACCATCGGCAGCGGCGGCACCTCCATCGCGATTACCGGCATGTTGACCGACATCGCCGCGTGGCTTGCGGGCCGGGAGCCCAGCTTGGGAAGCTTGCGCGCAACGGCGGCCGCCGACGGAGTGGACCTGCCGGACCTGCTGCCCTGGCCGGCACCCCAGCCCGCCGCCCGCTGAAGCCCGGTCCCTCTCTCACGTCCCTCGTGTTGGGGCCGGTCCCTCTCTCACGTCCCTCGTGCTGGGGCCGGTCCCTCTCTCACGTCCCTCGTGTTTGGGCCGCACGCTCTCTCACGTCCCGTCAGCTACTTGCTTCGGGTCTGCTCCGCCGCAGCCCGCCAGAGGTGCATGGTGGCATACGAACGCCACGGGCTGACCTCCCTGAAATCGGCGCTGAGCCCGGTGCCCTCGGGCAGGACCTTCAAGCCGTTCCGGACCGCGGCGTCGTTGGCCAGGAAAACATCCGGAGCGCCGAGGACGCGCATTGCCACGTAGCCAACAGTCCATGGCCCCACTCCGGGTAAGGGGAGCAGCTTGCTTTCGAGCCTGGTGGGATCGTCGCCGTAGCCGAAATCAAGTGCTCCGCTGGCCATGGCTTCGGCCGCGGCCATGATGGAGTCAATCCGCCGCTGGGGTCCACGGAGGAACGCTCGCCCGTGTTCGGCGATCTCAGCCGCCGTCGGAAACAAACGCTCCAAGCCGGGGATGGCGCTATCCACACTGGTTCCGGCAGCAGATAACTGCGTGAGGGCCGTTCGCGCGGCGGCTACGGTGATTTGCTGCCCGATCATGGCCCGGATGAGTAGTTCGTGGGGATCCACAGCCCCCGGCACGCGTATTCCTGGGATCGCGGTCACACTGGCAGTCAGCCTCGCATCTGTTGCCAGAGCGTCGTCGATTGCCTGGGGATCAGCGTCCACGTCGAACAACCTCCGGACCCGGCTCAAGAGTGCCGGGAGATCGTGGAGGTCCAGCACCGCAGCTGTAAGTTGCAAGGGTTTGCCGGGAGCTGAGGGGTTGTACGAGACAGAGAAGGAGGCACTGCCCCGCGGCAGGCGCAGGGTGCGGGCGTAAGTCCTGCTTTCATCGGTGCTGGCTCCGTCTTCCGAGGTGCTTGCCGTCTCGATGCCCGGCACTGCCCGTACTGCCAGGAAATCGAAAATGCCCGGATCGAAGGGCTCCCTATAAGGAAGGTTCAGCGTCAAGGCTGCAGGGGCGTGCGCCGCGGCAACGGTACCCCGGTGTTGCCCGGACTTGGCCCCGATGGCGCGCACCGCCGTCGGGGTCATCGCGAATACTTCGCCAATGGTGTCGTTGAATTGCCGCACGCTGTTGAACCCCGACGCGAACGCGACATCGGCCAGGAGCATGTCGGTGGAGACCAACAGGGTCCTGGCGGTTTGTGCCCTGCTGGCCCGTGCCAGCGAGAGTGGACCGGCGCCAAGTTCATTGCTGAGGATGCGGTTGAGTTGCCGCGCGGAGTAGCCCAGGCGGTTCGCGAGGCCATCGACGCCTTCGCGGGTGATCACGCCGTCGTTGATCAGCCGCATGGCCCTGCCGGCTATATCCGAGCGGATGTTCCAGGCGGGAGTTCCCGGGACAGCTTCGGGCAGGCACCTCTTGCAGGCGCGATACCCGGCTTCATGGGCAGCGGCCGAGGTTTCGTAGAACGTGACGTTCTCGGCTTTCGGTGTTCTGGCGGGGCACGATGGCCGGCAGTAGATGCCTGTGGAACTGACGGCCGTGAAGAACTGCCCGTCGAAACGTGTGTCGCGGGCGTCGATTGCCCGGTAGCGCTGCCAGAAGTCCATGGCTTCATCCTGCCAGTCGAGCGAGACCACTGCTAGCGGAAATCGGACATGGGCTTTGGGGGTTTGCTAGGGTCTGGGCATGGGATCGTTCACGGAAAACGGAATCGGCCATCCCGACGACGTGCGCACTTTTCTTCAGGGCGACGCTCGCGTCATCGCCCCATTAATCCTGGGGGCTGTCCTCACCCACCACTCCGATGCCGGCCCCGTCTCCGTGAGGCTCACCGAAGTGGAGGCCTATATGGGGCCGCGCGGTTCAGAACATCCTGACCCTGGGTCACACACTTTCGGTGGCCCTACGGCCCGTAATGCGCCCATGTTCGGACCACCCGGATTCCTCTATGTCTACTTCACGTACGGGATGCACTATTGCGCCAATATCGTCTGTGGACCGGACGGATTCGCATCCGCGCTGCTCCTGAGGGCAGGAGAAATTGTGGACGGGGATGAGATCGCCGCGGTTCGCAGGCCAGCCTCCAAAGCGCACAAGGACCTCGCCAGCGGGCCGGCCCGGCTCGCCTCCGCGTTGGGACTCACGACGGCGGACACTGGCCGTGACGCGCTCGCTTCACCGTTCAGCTTGTGGTTGCCCGCGACACCCGCAGCCGCCGTCGCCAGCGGACCGCGGGTGGGTGTAGCGGGTCCGGGCGGAACGACGGAATATCCGTGGCGCTTTTGGATTGAAGACGATCCAACGGTGTCGCGGTACAAGGCAGCACGGCCCCGAAACCGGGTCGTTTCGCCATAACCGTCCCACCACATGACTTGTACCCCACGCGTTTACCAAAATCGCTGTAGAATGGACGGTCTGTCTTTTGCGATAGGGGTTACGGTTCGATGCACGACGCTGATTTGGTCCACGAGCAGGAATATGTGGCCGGGCTGTACGCCCGGCTCGATGAGCTGCGCGCTGAAAAGCGCGCCCAGCTGGCGCAGGTGCGCAAGGCCGGCGCGGTGGGAACCATGCAGAACGTTTCCGAGCGTGACGCGTTCGCGGCCCTGTACGAAGACCGCCTTGCCCAGCTCGACGCCGTCGACGACCGCTTGGTCTTCGGCCGCCTTGACCTTGACTCCGGTGAAGCACAGTACATCGGACGCATTGGTCTCTCTACGGCCGATCTCCAACGGCTCATGGTCGACTGGCGTGCGCCCGAAGCCGGGCATTTCTACCAGGCCACGGCATTCGACCGTCAAGGCGTGCGCCGCCGTCGCCACCTGATCCTTCAGGGGCGCGACGTGAAAGCGATTGAAGACGATGTCCTGGACGCGGGGATGCTCGCAGACAACGACTCCCTCCAGGGCGAGGGCGCACTGCTCGCAGCACTGAACTCCAAACGCACGGGTCGTATGTCGGACATCGTGGGCACCATTCAGTCTGAGCAGGACCGGATCATCCGCTCCTCCATCTCCGGCGCACTGGTGGTCCAGGGCGGTCCCGGAACGGGAAAGACCGCAGTTGCCCTGCACCGCGCTGCCTATCTGCTGTACACGCACCGCGAACGGCTCAAGAGCGCCGGCGTATTGCTCGTTGGACCGTCGTCGTCGTTCATGCACTACATCGAACGCGTGCTGCCGTCCCTCGGCGAGACCGGTGTGGTCATGGCAAGCCTCGGCCGCCTGATGCCCGGTATCCACGCCATCCCCGAGGACGACGCCGACGTTGCCGCGCTTAAGGGCAAGCTGGACATGGCCAAGGTGGTGGCCAACGCCGTCGCTAACCGTCAAAGGACTCCCGCTGAGGACCGCATTCTCGAAGTCGATTCGCGGAATCTTACTCTGACTGTCCGCCAGGTCCGCCGTGCCCGGGAAAAGGCCCGCGCCACAGGGAAGCCCCACAACGAAGCGCGGCTCACGTTCGTGAAGATCCTCCTTCGCGAGCTCACGGAACAGCTGACGGACCTCGTCGAGGAAGGCAACATCGGCAACAACGCAGATCGCGCCTACCTGGCGGAAGACGTCCGGTCGGCGAGGGACGTGCGCATTGCGCTGAACCTCTGCTGGATGCCGATGACGCCGGAGAAGCTCATCTCCGAGCTCTTCAGCAAGCCGGCCATCCTTGAAGCCTGCACACCGCACCTGACGCCTGAACAGCGTTCGCTGCTGCAGCGGCCCGTGGACGCGCCCTGGACGGAAGCAGACGTTCCGCTGCTGGATGAAGCTGCTGAATTGTTGGGCGAACTGGACCCGGCGGCCGGCAGGGGATTGGCCCAGCAGGAAGCTGACCGGGCACGCGACATCGCCAACGCCAAGCAGACTCTTGCCAACATGGAAGCCATGGGTGTCGACGTCCTGGTGTCGGCTGAAGAACTTGCTGACCAGAACCAGGAACGCGAAGGTCGCCTGACCGCAGCGGAACGTGCCACCAGCGACCGTTCGTGGGCTTTCGGCCACATTGTGGTTGACGAAGCCCAGGAACTCTCGCCCATGCAGTGGCGGCTCCTGGTACGCCGCTGCCCGCTGAAGTCGTTCACGATCGTCGGTGATATCGCCCAGACGAGTGCTGCGGCAGGTGCCAATTCGTGGCAGAGTGCCCTGGCGCCGTCGTTCGGTGACCGCTGGACTCTCGAAGAACTCACCGTCAACTACCGCACGCCCTCGCAGATCGCCGAAGCCGCAGTCCGCATGGCCAACCGTGCGGGCCTGGTGGTCTCGGCTCCCAAAGCCGTGCGCGAAGGTAAATGGTCGCCCATTGTGGACCGTGTCGATGCGGACAGCATCGTGTCGCACCTGGTGGACGTCCTGCCCGAGGAAGTTGAAGCGATCGACGGCGGCCTGCTGGCTGTCATTGCCGACGGGCCTCTGCTTCCGCAGGCTACCGCTGCGCTGCGGGAGGTCTACGGCCGCCGTATCGGCGCGGGGGCCGGCAGCTACGAACAGGACATCGTGGTCATCAGCCCCAAGGAAGCAAAGGGCCTGGAATTCGATGGAGTAGTGGTGCTGGAACCGGCCGCGATGCTGAACCATGAGCACGGCAAGGTGGGCGACCTCTATGTCGCCATGACGCGGGCAACGCAGCGTTTGCGCCTCATTGCTGCCGCCCCGGTACCTGCGGGCATCGAGCGCTAGGAAAAAGGGCCCCCGCAATCCTGCTAACTTAGATCTCGTGTCACACGTAAACAACCTCGAGTCCCAGCACAACGATCCCGCCTTTGCCAATGTCTGGCAGGAGCTCAAATGGCGCGGCCTGATCCACGTTTCCACTGATGAAACGGAACTGGAAAAGCTGCTCGCCGGGGACCCGATCACGTATTACTGTGGCTTCGATCCCACCGCACCCTCCCTGCACCTGGGCAACCTCGTGCAGTTGCTGGTGATGCGGCGCCTTCAGTTGGCAGGCCACAAGCCCCTCGGCCTGGTGGGCGGTTCCACCGGTTTGATCGGTGACCCACGTCCGACGGCGGAACGCACCTTGAACACCAAGGACACCGTTGCTGAGTGGGTTGGGTACCTGCAGGGCCAGGTGCGCCGCTTCCTCAGTTTCGAGGGCGAAAACCCGGCCCGCATGGTGAACAACCTGGACTGGACGGCGCCGCTGAGTGCTATCGACTTCCTGCGTGAAATCGGCAAGCACTTCCGTGTGGGCACCATGCTTCGCAAGGATGCTGTGGCGTCCCGCCTGAACTCCGACGAAGGCATCAGCTACACCGAATTCAGCTACCAGATCCTGCAGGGCATGGACTACCTCCAGCTCTTCCGGGATTACGGCTGTGCGCTGCAGACCGGCGGCTCGGACCAGTGGGGCAACCTCACCAGCGGAACCGAACTTATCCGCAAGGTGGAAGGCAAGAGCGTCCACGCACTGGGGACCCCGCTCATCACCAACTCCGATGGCACCAAGTTCGGCAAGAGCGAAGGCAACGCCATCTGGCTGGACCCGGACATGTGCAGCCCGTACACGTTCTACCAGTTCTGGCTGAACACGGCGGATGCGGATGTTGTGGACCGCCTCAAGGTGTTCACTTTCCTTTCGCGTGCAGAGATTGAGGCACTTGGCGAAGCTGTGGCGGAGCGCCCGTTTGCCCGCGAGGGCCAGAAAAAGCTCGCTTTCGAAGTGACCTCGCTGGTTCATGGCGTCGACGCAACGGAGAAGGTCATCGCAGCTTCGGCTGCACTCTTCGGCAACGGCGATCTCACAATTCTGGATGAGCGCACCCTCGAAGCCGCCACCGCGGAACTTCCTTCGGCGAAAATCGGCAATGACGGTTTGGGGATCATCGACCTCTTGGTTGCCTCGGGTCTGTCCGACAGCAAGTCGGCTGCTCGTCGGACCGTAGGGGAGGGCGGCGCGTACGTGAACAACACCAAGGTCTCCGATCCCGACGCAGTCATTGCCCAGGATCAACTGCTGCACGGACGGTACTTGCTCCTCCGGCGTGGCAAGAAAAACCTTGCGACGATTGAGGTTTCTGCTTAGTTCTCTTTCCATCCCGTTCCGAAAGGGCCGGCACCTTCATGGGTGTCGGCCCTTTTCGCGTCTCCGTGGTTGTTCCTGGGAGGCGGGCGCATCGTTGGTGGCATCGGGAGGTGGCGGTCATCCTCGGCGCGCTCGGTCGTTCGTCCCTTGGACGCGCGCTGCCGTATGACCGCCGCCACCTTAAGACGCTCGCTCATGTCCCTTGGGTTTGGGGCGGTTGCTCGCTTATGTCTTTTGGGTTTGGTTGGGGGTTCGACGGCGGTGGTGGGGTGGTGTGGTGTCGGTGGTTGTTGTGGGGTGGGGTTGTGTGACGGGCTTCACTTGGGTTGGTTTGGGGTGTGTTGGGGCGGTTTTGGGGTTGTTTTCCTTGTGTTTGCGGGGTTTTTGGGTGGTGTTGGGGTGGATTTGGTGTGGGGGTGGGGCGCGTGTAAAGTTATTCGAGTCGCCGCCGCTGATGCGGAAAGATGGCGACCGACTCCCTTCAAATTGCCGGTTTCGGTGGTGCTTTTGTGTGCCGCTGGTTGGTGTGGGAGGCCCGGGTTCTGGTTTGCTTTGTGCGGCTGGTTCGGGTAAGTTTGAAAAGTTGCTCCGGAGCGATCCTGGACCCTTGTGGGTGTGGGTGGTGCCGGTAGTGTCTGTTGTTTGAGAACTCAATAGTGTGCCAAGTTTGTTGATACCGATTGTTTTATCAATTGGTTGAAATTATGGCTGGATCATTGCGCACCCCCGTGTGTGGTGGTCTGGTTTTCAGCTGGTTTCGAATTTTGTGCAGCCGTGTTCTACCGTTATTTCCGGTGGGTGTGGTTGTGTCTGTTTGATTTGTTTTACTTCAACGGAGAGTTTGATCCTGGCTCAGGATGAACGCTGGCGGCGTGCTTAACACATGCAAGTCGAACGATGATCCCAGCTTGCTGGGGGATTAGTGGCGAACGGGTGAGTAACACGTGAGTAACCTGCCCTTGACTCTGGGATAAGCCTGGGAAACTGGGTCTAATACCGGATATGACCGTCTGACGCATGTCAGGTGGTGGAAAGCTTTTGTGGTTTTGGATGGACTCGCGGCCTATCAGCTTGTTGGTGGGGTAATGGCCTACCAAGGCGACGACGGGTAGCCGGCCTGAGAGGGTGACCGGCCACACTGGGACTGAGACACGGCCCAGACTCCTACGGGAGGCAGCAGTGGGGAATATTGCACAATGGGCGCAAGCCTGATGCAGCGACGCCGCGTGAGGGATGACGGCCTTCGGGTTGTAAACCTCTTTCAGTAGGGAAGAAGCGAAAGTGACGGTACCTGCAGAAGAAGCGCCGGCTAACTACGTGCCAGCAGCCGCGGTAATACGTAGGGCGCAAGCGTTATCCGGAATTATTGGGCGTAAAGAGCTCGTAGGCGGTTTGTCGCGTCTGCTGTGAAAGACCGGGGCTCAACTCCGGTTCTGCAGTGGGTACGGGCAGACTAGAGTGATGTAGGGGAGACTGGAATTCCTGGTGTAGCGGTGAAATGCGCAGATATCAGGAGGAACACCGATGGCGAAGGCAGGTCTCTGGGCATTAACTGACGCTGAGGAGCGAAAGCATGGGGAGCGAACAGGATTAGATACCCTGGTAGTCCATGCCGTAAACGTTGGGCACTAGGTGTGGGGGACATTCCACGTTTTCCGCGCCGTAGCTAACGCATTAAGTGCCCCGCCTGGGGAGTACGGCCGCAAGGCTAAAACTCAAAGGAATTGACGGGGGCCCGCACAAGCGGCGGAGCATGCGGATTAATTCGATGCAACGCGAAGAACCTTACCAAGGCTTGACATGAACCGGTAATACCTGGAAACAGGTGCCCCGCTTGCGGTCGGTTTACAGGTGGTGCATGGTTGTCGTCAGCTCGTGTCGTGAGATGTTGGGTTAAGTCCCGCAACGAGCGCAACCCTCGTTCTATGTTGCCAGCGCGTTATGGCGGGGACTCATAGGAGACTGCCGGGGTCAACTCGGAGGAAGGTGGGGACGACGTCAAATCATCATGCCCCTTATGTCTTGGGCTTCACGCATGCTACAATGGCCGGTACAAAGGGTTGCGATACTGTGAGGTGGAGCTAATCCCAAAAAGCCGGTCTCAGTTCGGATTGGGGTCTGCAACTCGACCCCATGAAGTCGGAGTCGCTAGTAATCGCAGATCAGCAACGCTGCGGTGAATACGTTCCCGGGCCTTGTACACACCGCCCGTCAAGTCACGAAAGTTGGTAACACCCGAAGCCGGTGGCCTAACCCTTGTGGGGGGAGCCGTCGAAGGTGGGACCGGCGATTGGGACTAAGTCGTAACAAGGTAGCCGTACCGGAAGGTGCGGCTGGATCACCTCCTTTCTAAGGAGCTGCTAACAGCTGGTTGCTGTGCCCGCATGGGTGTGGTGGTGGTTGTCAGTGTTGCCCATTGCGCAGGCGTCTGTTCTGCGGTGGGTGCTCATGGGTGGAATATCAACGAATCAAACTTGTTTGGCATGGCCTTTACCGGTTGTGTCCTGGTGCCAGTACGGCAGCATGTGCTCTCCTTTTGTGGGGGTGGGTGTTGTTGGGAACGCTGCCGGGGTGCATGGTTTGTGGGGGTTGTGTTTGGCGCACTGTTGGGTCCTGAGGCAACAGGACCTTTTTGCAGCAATGCAGAGGGCATCGTTCTGGTGTTTCTTTTGTTCCTGCTTCCGGTTCTGCCGCTGTCCCCGTTTGTGGGGTGGTGGTGGTCTGGTTGATGGGGTTGTTGTTTGAGAACTACATAGTGGACGCGAGCATCTGAGACACACTTGTGGCTGGCCTCTTCGGGGGTTGGTGGGTGTGTTTCTACAGCAATTTCTTATGAATGAACCTGGCCCTTGTGGTCATGGTTCTCTCGAGTAAGTTTTTGATCTTTGTGTGGTCAAGTTTTTAAGGGCACACGGTGGATGCCTTGGCATTAGGAGCCGAAGAAGGACGTAGGAATCTGCGATAAGCCTGGGGGAGTTGATAACCGAGCGTTGATCCCAGGATGTCCGAATGGGGAAACCCCGCACAACGCTGCAAGGTGATTGTGTGACCCGCATCTGAACACATAGGGTGCGTGGGGGGAACGCGGGGAAGTGAAACATCTCAGTACCCGCAGGAAGAGAAAACAATAGTGATTCCGTTAGTAGTGGCGAGCGAACGCGGATCAGGCTAAACCGTTTCCATGTGTGATAGCCGGCGGGCGTTGCATGGGCGGGGTTGTGGGACTTTCCGTGATGGTTCTGCCGGACCGTTGGGGTGATGTGCAGGCATAGGTGAACGGTCTTGAAAGGCCGGCCAGAGAGGGTGGGAGCCCCGTAACCGTAATGTTGTGTGCAGCCTGGAGAGTATCCCAAGTAGCACGGGGCCCGAGAAATCCCGTGCGAATCTGTCAGGACCACCTGATAAGCCTAAATACTTCCTAATGACCGATAGCGGACCAGTACCGTGAGGGAAAGGTGAAAAGTACCCCGGGAGGGGAGTGAAACAGTACCTGAAACCGTGTGCTTACAATCCGTCGGAGCAACCGCGAGTGATCGCATAGTAGTTGTGACGGCGTGCCTTTTGAAGAATGAGCCTGCGAGTTAGTGTTACGTCGCGAGGTTAACCCGTGTGGGGTAGCCGTAGCGAAAGCGAGTCTGAACAGGGCGAGTGTAGTGGCGTGATCTAGACCCGAAGCGGAGTGATCTACCCATGGCCAGGTTGAAGCGACGGTAAGACGTCGTGGAGGACCGAACCCACTTCAGTTGAAAATGGAGGGGATGAGCTGTGGGTAGGGGTGAAAGGCCAATCAAACTCCGTGATAGCTGGTTCTCCCCGAAATGCATTTAGGTGCAGCGTTGCGTGTTTCTTGCCGGAGGTAGAGCTACTGGATGGCCGATGGGCCCTACAAGGTTACTGACGTCAGCCAAACTCCGAATGCCGGTAAGTGAGAGCGCAGCAGTGAGACTGTGGGGGATAAGCTTCATAGTCGAGAGGGAAACAGCCCAGACCACCAACTAAGGCCCCTAAGCGTGTGCTAAGTGGGAAAGGATGTGGAGTTGCGAAGACAACCAGGAGGTTGGCTTAGAAGCAGCCATCCTTGAAAGAGTGCGTAATAGCTCACTGGTCAAGTGATTCCGCGCCGACAATGTAGCGGGGCTCAAGTACACCGCCGAAGTTGTGGATTTCACACATTGCCCTAGCCTTCGTGGTTCAGGGGTGTGGAGTGGTAGGGGAGCGTCGTGTGGGCAGTGAAGTCGCGGTGGAAACCAGCGGTGGAGCCTACACGAGTGAGAATGCAGGCATGAGTAGCGAAAGACGGGTGAGAAACCCGTCCGCCGAATGATCAAGGGTTCCAGGGTCAAGCTAATCTGCCCTGGGTAAGTCGGGACCTAAGGCGAGGCCGACAGGCGTAGTCGATGGACAACGGGTTGATATTCCCGTACCGGCGAAAAACCGTCCATGCCAAGCGGGGGATACTAACCGCCCGGAGCCTGCCCGCTCACCCTTGTGGTGTTGTGGGTTTTGGCCGAGCGCGGGACCTGATCCTGGGAGGTAAGCGTATTAACAGGTGTGACGCAGGAAGGTAGCCGGGCCGGGCGATGGTTGCCCCGGTCTAAGGATGTAGGGTCAGGGATAGGCAAATCCGTTCCTGTGTGCTTCGAGCACGTTCCTGAGATCTGATGGGACTCCCGTATGGGGGGATCCGGTGATCCTATGCTGCCAAGAAAAGCATCGACGCGAGGTTTTAGCCGCCCGTACCCCAAACCGACACAGGTGATCAGGTAGAGAATACCAAGGCGATCGAGAGAATTATGGTTAAGGAACTCGGCAAAATGCCCCCGTAACTTCGGGAGAAGGGGGGCCTGCCCCGTGATGGAGACTTGCTCTCCGTGAGCGGGTGTGGGCCGCAGAGACCAGGGGGAAGCGACTGTTTACTAAAAACACAGGTCCGTGCGAAGTCGCAAGACGATGTATACGGACTGACTCCTGCCCGGTGCTGGAAGGTTAAGAGGACCGGTTAGCCCCTTGTGGGCGAAGCTGAGAATTTAAGCCCCAGTAAACGGCGGTGGTAACTATAACCATCCTAAGGTAGCGAAATTCCTTGTCGGGTAAGTTCCGACCTGCACGAATGGAGTAACGACTTCCCCGCTGTCTCAACCATAAACTCGGCGAAATTGCAGTACGAGTAAAGATGCTCGTTACGCGCAGCAGGACGGAAAGACCCCGAGACCTTTACTATAGTTTGGTATTGGTGTTCGGAGTGGCTTGTGTAGGATAGGTGGGAGACGTTGAAACCCGGACGCCAGTTCGGGTGGAGTCATCGTTGAAATACCACTCTGGTCACTTTGGACATCTAACTTCGGCCCGTGATCCGGGTCAGGGACAGTGCCTGATGGGTAGTTTAACTGGGGCGGTTGCCTCCTAAAAAGTAACGGAGGCGCCCAAAGGTTCCCTCAGCCTGGTTGGCAATCAGGTGTCGAGTGTAAGTGCACAAGGGAGCTTGACTGTGAGAGAGACATCTCAAGCAGGGACGAAAGTCGGGACTAGTGATCCGGCGGTACATTGTGGAATGGCCGTCGCTCAACGGATAAAAGGTACCTCGGGGATAACAGGCTGATCTTGCCCAAGAGTCCATATCGACGGCATGGTTTGGCACCTCGATGTCGGCTCGTCGCATCCTGGGGCTGGAGTAGGTCCCAAGGGTTGGGCTGTTCGCCCATTAAAGCGGTACGCGAGCTGGGTTTAGAACGTCGTGAGACAGTTCGGTCCCTATCCGCTGCGCGCGCAGGAAATTTGAGAAGGGCTGTCCTTAGTACGAGAGGACCGGGACGGACGAACCTCTGGTGTGTCAGTTGTACTGCCAAGTGCATCGCTGATTAGCTACGTTCGGATGGGATAACCGCTGAAAGCATCTAAGCGGGAAGCTCGCTTCAAGATGAGATTTCCATACACATTATGTGTGAGAGGCCCCCAGCCAGACCACTGGGTTGATAGGCCGGATGTGGAAGCGAGGACTAAAGACTCGTGAAGCTGACCGGTACTAATAGGCCAACAACTTACACCACACACAACACACTGCACGCGTCCACTATGTGGTTCCCGAACAACAACACCGTTCCAGGAACCAACAACTAAATAACAACACCACAGTTGTAACCCAAAGTCTTCCCACCCACCCCCGAGGCAAACACCACAAGGGGCCGGGACGGGTAACAGAGTTACGGCGGTCATAGCGTGGGGGAAACGCCCGGTCCCATTCCGAACCCGGAAGCTAAGACCCACAGCGCCGATGGTACTGCACCCGGGAGGGTGTGGGAGAGTAGGACACCGCCGGACAACCATTAAGGCAAGAGCCCCGACCACAGGTCGGGGCTCTTCCCCTTTAACCACCCCCTCTAGGGGGGCAGAGCATCCATCAGCCGGGAACTGCCAACAAGCCAGGCCAGTGGCTGTCGCTGACGGCTTCCTGCAGGTTGCTGAAGCGGCTGTGAGACTTAACACGGGAGACCGATAATCAGGTCCAGGCGTTCGGCTGCCGTGGTGGCGTCGAATAGAATTGCATAAGACATACGAGTCGGCAGCTGAGCGCTGCCGGCGGCGTGACAACGAAATAAGGGTTATGAGCGACTACGCACGCGCCAGTGGTCGGCTCGCAACAGGAGGAATCCACCATGGCTGAGCACAACGGCGGCAATCGCGGCGGTAATCGCGGAAACTTCGGCGGTAATCGCGACGACCGCGGTTCGTACCGCCCCAACAACAACTCAGGTGGGGACCCTCGTGGGTTCCGTTCCAGGGAGAACCGGGACGGCAATGATCGTCCGGCCCGTGATGGTGAGCGTCGTCCGTTCAACAACGACCGTGGCGACCGGAAGCCCTTCGGTGACCGTCCCGAGCGCGGACCGCGGAACTTCGATGGACCCCGTCGCGACAGCGATGACCGTCGCCCGTTCAACAATGACCGTGGTGACCGGAAGCCTTTTGGCGACCGTGGCGATCGTCCGGCTCGTGATGGTGAGCGTCGCCCGTTCAACAGTGAGCGTGGTGACCGCAAGCCTTTCGGCGACCGTCCCGAGCGCGGACCGCGGAACTTCGACGGACCCCGTCGCGACAGCGATGACCGCCGTCCCTTCAACAACGACCGTGGTGACCGCAAGCCTTTCGGCGACCGTGGCGACCGTCCGGCTCGTGATGGTGAGCGTCGTCCGTTCAACAACGACCGTGGCGACCGGAAGCCCTTCGGCGACCGCAACGACCGCGGTCCGCGGAACTTCGACGGCCCCCGTCGCGACAGCGATGACCGCCGTCCCTTCAACAACGACCGTGGTGACCGCAAGCCTTTCGGCGACCGTGGCGACCGTCCGGCCCGTGATGGTGAGCGTCGTCCGTTCAACAATGACCGTGGTGACCGCAAGCCTTTCGGCGACCGTGGCGACCGTCCGGCTCGTGATGGTGAGCGTCGTCCGTTCAACAACGACCGTGGCGACCGGAAGCCCTTCGGCGACCGCAACGACCGCGGTCCGCGGAACTTCGACGGCCCCCGTCGCGACAGCGATGACCGCCGTCCCTTCAACAACGACCGCGGTGACCGCAAGCCCTTCGGCGATCGCAACGACCGCGGTAACTCCTGGGAAGAGCGCCCGGCCAGGGTACCCAACGCCAAGGACATCCGCAGCTCCAACCGTCCTGACCGTGAGCGGTCTCCCGAGATTGATGAGGATGTCACCGGCAAGGAACTCGACCGCGCCACGGGTCACCAGATCAAGACTCTTGAGGAGCAGAGTGCGGGCTGGGTAGCCAAGCACCTGGTCATGGCCGGCCGCCTGATCGACATCGAGCCCGAGTTGGCCTTCCAGCACGCGCTGGCTGCAAGCCGTCGTGGCGGTCGCCTTTCGGTTGTTCGTGAAGCTGTGGGCCTGACTGCCTACGCCGCGGGCCACTACGGCGAGGCGCTGCGTGAATTCCGTACGTACCGCCGCATCAGTGGCTCCAATGTGCACCTGCCCGTGATGGCTGACTGCGAGCGAGGCCTCGGACGCCCGGACCGCGCGCTGGATATGGTCCGTTCTCCAGAAGCCCAGGACCTCGATGCTCCTGGCAAGGTGGAGTTGGCGATGGTGGCTGCTGGTGCCCGTGCGGATCTGAAGCAGTTTGATGCTGCTGTCACCGAACTGGAGATCCCCCAGTTGGACATCAACAGGGCCTTCTCTTACAGCCCGCGGCTGTTCCGTGCCTACGCTGAAGCACTCAGCGCTGTGGGTCGCACGGAGGAAGCGGACAAGTGGGCCCGACAGGCTTTGGTGGCTGAGAATGCTTTGGGCGTCGGCGATTTCGCTGAGCCGGAGATCCTTGACCTCGGGTGGGATGACCAGGAAGAAGCAGCCGCGAGCAAGCCGCGCTTCGTCAAGTCGGCTCCGGAGTCCGACGTCGTGAAGCCTGAGACCGAATCGGTTATTGCCGAAGCCGCAGCGGCTGACGTTGAGCACGATGACGTTGAACTTGATGACGCCGAATCTGACTACTTCGAGTCGAATGACGCCGAGTCGGACATCGACTCCGCAGAAGACGACGCTGAGGAAGAAGAAGCAGAAGCCAAGGAAAAAGACGCCGAAAACCAGGGCACCGATTCCCAGCATGGCTGATTCACTCATCTCTTTGTTTGATGCCGTCCTCTC
The DNA here is from genome assembly GCF_002224285.1 of Arthrobacter sp. YN. GTDB lineage: Bacteria > Actinomycetota > Actinomycetes > Actinomycetales > Micrococcaceae > Arthrobacter. The sequence continues at coordinate 1,890,657 of NZ_CP022436.1, forward strand.
CGATCTGGACGGTGTGGTCTATGCAGGACCGCACGCCATTCCGGGAGCGGTGGAGTCGTTGCAGCGCCTCGAAACCGTCGGTGTCGGGCTGGGTTATGTCACCAATAACGCCTCCCGCACCCCTGCCCAGGTCGCTGCGCACCTGCGAGAGCTCGGTGCGCCGGCGGAGGACCATCAAGTGGTCAGTTCCTCCCAGGCAGCAGGGGAGCTTCTGGCTTCCATGCTGCCTGCGGGGGCGCATGTGCTCATTACCGGCAGTGCGGCTCTGGCCCATGAGATCGAAATGGTCGGACTCAAGCCGGTACACAGTGCCGCTGAATCCCCGGTTGCCGTGGTCCAGGGATTCAACCCTGAGATCGGGTGGAAGGATCTCGCGGAGGCGTCGTATGTAGTGGCCGGCGGAGCCATGTGGTTTGCCACCAACACGGACATGTCCATACCGCAGGCCCGCGGCATGGCACCGGGCAATGGAACGCTGGTTGCTGCTGTGGCGGCTGCCACGGGAAAGACTCCTTTGGTGGCGGGTAAGCCTGAAGCGCCGCTTTTCCATGCGGCAGCGAAACGGTTGAACGCCGATCGCCCGCTGGTTGTGGGCGACCGTTTGGACACGGACATCCTGGGCGGCAACCGTGCGGGATTTGCGACGGCGGCCGTCCTCACTGGCGTGGACACCACCCACACCATCCTCGCGGCGCGGACCGACGAGCGCCCCACGTATCTTTTGGCCGACCTGGAGGGCCTTTACGCGCCCTACCCTGAGGTCATCAGCGACGACGGAACCTTCCGTTGCGGTGCTGCCTCGGCGGTCGCCGGGGACGGGACCGTCACGGTCACGGGCGCTGAGGATGACCTTGACGCTTGGCGCGCGGCCTGTGCCGCGTGGTGGGCCAGGTTCCCCGACATGGCCGTGGCGCAAGCGCCGCAGGTGGAATGGCGAACTCACTAGACTGGTGCGATGACCGAGCCAATTAACGCACCGGCGTCCGCACCACAAGGCCCGGAAAGCCCACTAAACCCGGAAAGTCACGCGGGCCTCGTGACTGAAAACGAGGAGCCGGCGCGCCCGGAGGTCCAGTGGCCCGATGCAGCCAGCTCAACGGGGGACCCGCTGGTGGACAGGGCCTTGGCCGTCCTGGACAACGTGCCGGCGACCCCCGTGGCAGAACATGGAGACCTGTACGCAGCCATCCATGACTCCTTGTTGGAAGCCCTGGACGCTGAACCCGGCCTCCCGGCCGCGCCACAAAGTACCCCCCGCCCGGAAGGCGACAGCTAGCGTATGGCACGACTCGACCAGGAACTCGTCACCCGTGGGTTGGCGAGGTCACGTACCCATGCGGCAAAGCTCATCAGCGATCGCAAAGTCAGCTCCGCCGGGACTGTCCTCGCCAAAGCCGCACTACAGGTGGACTCGGCTACGGACTTGGCCGTAGAGGCCCACCTTGAGGACATCTACGTCAGCCGCGCCGGTCATAAGTTGGCGGGCGCGCTGGAGGCGTTTCCCGCCGTCGTGGTTGCCGGAAAGCGGTGTCTCGACGCCGGTGCCTCCACAGGTGGCTTCACGGACGTCCTGCTGCGGCAAGGGGCGGCAAGTGTGGTGGCGGTGGACGTAGGACACGGCCAGTTGGTGCCACACCTGCGCGATGACCCCCGCGTGGATGTCCATGAGGGCATGAACGTCAGATACATGTCCCCGGAGCAGATCGGTGGTCTCGCAAACCTGACGGTTGCGGACCTCTCCTTCATTTCGTTGACTCTGGTCGTGGGGCCGCTGGCGTACTGCACCGAACCCGGCGGGGACATGGTCCTGATGGTCAAGCCGCAATTCGAGGTGGGCAAGGAACGGCTGAGCCGAACCGGCGTGGTGTCATCGGACCACGAACGACGCCGGGCCGTCGCCCAGGTTGCCCGGGCTGCGGTGGATGCGGGGCTTGTCCTGATGGACCTCGCCGCCAGTCCGCTGCCTGGCCAGGACGGAAATGTTGAATACTTCCTGTGGATGAAGCGCGGGATGTCCGCGGTGTTGCCTAAGATCGAAGAGCGGGACGGGGACGTTGCTGCATTGATCACGAAATTCTGGCCAAACCACTAGAAAGCAGAACCCGATGAGCAGGCGTGTACTTGTCCTTGCCCACACAGGGCGGGAAGAATCGCTCCGCGCAGCGTGGGATGCCTGTACTCAACTGCATTCCTCCGGCTTGGTTCCTGTGCTGCAAAAGTCCGAACTTGCCGATATTGAACGGTTCTTCGGTGCGTTGGATACACCCATTGAGATCCTCAACGACCACGTCAACCTGGAGGACGTGGAATTGGTGATGGTCCTTGGTGGTGACGGGACCATCCTGCGGGCCGCGGAACTGGTGCGTGAGGTGGACGTCCCGTTGTTGGGCGTGAACCTGGGGCACGTGGGCTTCCTGGCCGAAAGCGAGCGTGCGGACCTGGCACAAACAGTCGAATGGATCGCCAGTCGCCAGTACACGGTGGAAGAACGCATGACCATCGATGTCCAGGTGTGGGTCAAGGGCCAGAAGATCTGGCACACGTGGGCGTTGAATGAGGCCGCCATTGAAAAGGCCAACCGTGAGCGCATGCTGGAAGTCGTTACGGAGGTGGACGAGCGCCCTTTGACGTCCTTCGGGTGTGATGGCGTGGTCCTGGCAACTCCCACGGGTTCCACCGCTTACGCGTTCTCCTCGGGAGGGCCTGTGGTGTGGCCGGAGGTGGAAGCACTGGTGATTGTTCCAATCAGTGCCCATGCCCTGTTCGCCAAGCCGTTGGTGGTTTCGCCGAGGTCCAAGCTGGCCGTCGAAATTATGAACCGGACCGAAGCCATAGGTGTCCTTTGGTGCGATGGCCGGCGTTCCGTGGACCTGCCGCCCGGGGCGCGTGTTGAAGTGACCCGTTCGGCCACTCCGGTGCGCTTGGCACGTACCCATAAGACACCCTTTTCTGCCCGGCTCGTCCGCAAGTTTGAACTCCCCATCCACGGCTGGCGTGGACCGGCTCCCCGGAGTGGGGAAGTCCACACGGGCCCCCTCCCGGTCATCCGGACCCTTTCACCGGCTCCGTTGCCCAGTCCTCGGGATGTAGACGGTCCCCGGGACGGTGACCTTTCCGACCCCACGAATGCGAAGTGAACCATGCTTGAAGAACTCCGAATCCGTGACCTTGGCGTCATCACCGATGCCGCCCTGCCGCTGGGCCCTGGCCTGAGCGTCGTCACCGGCGAAACCGGTGCGGGCAAGACCATGGTGGTGACCGCCGTCGGGCTCCTTCTTGGTGCCCGATCAGATGCAGGTGCCGTCCGCAGCGGAGCCAAATCGGCGTCCGCTGAAGCGGTCTTGAAGCTGGATCCGGCACACAGCGCTGTTGAGCGCGCCAAGGAGGCAGGCGGTGAGGCGGAAGAGTTCGACGGCGTTGCTGAACTCCTGCTGGCCCGTACCGTGGGTGCCGATGGGCGCAGCCGTGCCTACGTCGGCGGGCGGGCCGCGCCTGTGGGGGTCCTGGCTGAACTGGGAGAAAGCCTGGTGGTGGTCCACGGGCAGTCGGACCAGATCCGGCTCAAGAGCTCCACAGCGCAGCGGCATGCCCTGGATCGGTTCGCCGGTGCGCCCCTTGCCAAGACGCTGGGGGAGTACCAGGAGCTGTACAACCACTGGAAGAACATCCAGTCCGAGCTCGAAACGTTGCGCAGCGAGGCCCGGGAGCGCCTGCGGGAAGCTGAGTCCCTGGATGCGGCCCTGAAAGAAATCGACGAGGTGGATCCCCAGCCAGGGGAGGACGAGATACTCAAGGCCGAGGCCGTGAAACTCGCCAACGTCGAAGAACTCCGGTTGGCCGCAGCCGCAGCCCATGAGTCCCTTATCGCCGAGGAATTCGGCGACGCCGGCGACGCAACCACCATGGTGGATGCTGCCAAGAGGACACTGGAGCATGTTGCCGATCACGACGAGGAACTGCGCTCCGCCGCTGCCCGGCTCGCGGAGGTCGGGTTCCTCCTCAACGACATTGCAACAGAGCTGTCCAGCTACCAGGCCGCCCTGGATACGGAAGGTCCGGAGCGGCTCTCCGAAATCGAGGAGCGCCGGGCAGCCCTGGCCAAACTGATCCGCAAATACGCCCCGAGCATTGATGAAGTGCTGGAGTGGGCGGCGACGGCCAGGACCCGGCTGGACGAGCTCCAGGATGATTCCAGCCGCATCGAGTCCCTGGATGCTGAGGTTGCTTCGACGGAAGCCACTCTTCGGAAACAGGCAGCGGCTATCTCCAAGGCACGCCTCAAAGCTGCCAAGGATCTCTCAGCCCGGGTCAGTGCTGAGCTCAAGGCGTTGGCGATGGCTGACGCCACGCTGGTCATTGAGGTCGAGGGCAGTGGATCGTTGGGCCCTTGGGGCACCGACGAGATCGCCTTCCTTCTTCGGCCGCACTCAGGGGCTCCGGCACGGCCGCTGGGCAAAGGAGCCTCGGGCGGTGAACTGTCCCGGGTGATGTTGGCCATCGAGGTAGTCCTCGCCGCCGTGGATCCAGTGCCGACGTTCGTGTTCGATGAGGTGGACGCGGGCGTGGGTGGCCGGGCCGCCGTCGAAATCGGCCGGAGGCTGGCCATGCTTGCCCGGCACGTCCAGGTGCTGGTGGTAACGCACTTGCCGCAGGTTGCTGCCTTCGCCGATCAGCACATCCGAGTGACAAAAACCTCCGTGCGCGGTGCTGACGGTAAGACAACCACGGGGTTCACCTCCAGCGATGTTCAGCTGCTGAGCGAGGACGAGCGGGTCAAGGAGTTGGCCCGCATGCTGGCAGGGCAGGAGGATTCCGAATCGGCGCAGGCCCACGCCCAGGAGTTGCTGGACGACGCGAAGCTCCTGCCGCAGCGCGCTTAGTGCTGTCGGCCGGAATGCGAGCACCATCACATCGGCGCACTTAATCCCGCCCGGCTCTTGCTTGGAATGCGGTGGTGAGCAACTATTGACCATTTGGGGAATCCGAACAGACGCTTGGAAGGCGTAATTGATGATAAGCTCGAATTCCGTGGTGCAGCGATCAAATTCCCGTGTAAATTCCCGGTTCCCGGGCTCGTCCAAGACGACCAAACACATCTTCGTCACCGGTGGTGTGGCGTCCTCGCTCGGTAAGGGTCTGACGGCTTCCAGCCTCGGTCACCTGCTGCGGGCACGCGGTTTGTCTGTAACTATGCAGAAGCTCGATCCCTACTTGAATGTGGATCCGGGCACGATGAACCCCTTCCAGCACGGCGAAGTATTCGTGACGGACGACGGTGCCGAAACTGACCTCGACATCGGACACTACGAGCGCTTCCTCGATGAAAACCTTGAAGGTTCGGCCAACGTCACAACGGGCCAGATCTACTCCACCGTCATCGCCAAGGAACGTCGCGGCGAATACCTCGGAGACACCGTTCAGGTCATTCCCCACATCACCGATGAAATCAAGCGCCGCATGCGCCTGCCTGCCGAGGGCAAGAACGCTCCGGACGTCATCATCACCGAAATCGGTGGCACGGTGGGCGATATCGAATCGCAGCCGTTCCTGGAGTCAGCCCGCCAGGTCCGTCAGGATGTTGGCCGCAACAACGTCTTCTTCCTGCACGTTTCGCTGGTTCCCTACATCGGACCGTCCCAGGAACTGAAGACCAAGCCGACGCAGCACTCCGTGGCAGCCCTTCGCTCCATCGGCATCCAGCCTGAAGCGATCGTGATCCGCTCAGACCGCGAAGTGCCGGACGCCATGCGCGAGAAAATCGGCCGTATGTGCGACGTTGACATCGACGCCGTAGTCAACGCAGCTGATGCCCCCAGCATCTACGACATTCCCAAGACCCTGCACTCACAGGGCCTGGACTCCTACATCGTCCGCGCCCTTGACCTGCCGTTCAAGGACGTTGACTGGAGCAAGTGGGACAAGCTGCTCGAAGCAGTGCACAACCCCAAACATGAGGTCGAGGTTGCCCTGGTGGGCAAGTACATCGACCTCCCGGATGCGTACCTCTCGGTCACCGAGGCCCTTCGTGCCGGCGGTTTTGCCAACGAAGCCAAGGTCAAAATTCGTTGGGTTCCCTCCGACGAGTGTGAAACCCATGCCGGTGCCACCAAGGCCTTGGCCGGTGTGGACGCCATCTGCGTTCCGGGTGGCTTTGGTATCCGCGGCCTCGAAGGCAAGCTCGGCGCTTTGAAGTTCGCCCGTGAATCCAAACTCCCGGTCCTTGGCCTGTGCCTGGGCCTGCAGTGCATGGTGATCGAGTACGCCCGCAACGTGGTTGGCCTCGAAGGTGCCTCCTCCAGCGAGTTTGAACCCGACTCCAAGTACCCGGTCATCGCCACCATGGAAGAGCAGTTGGACATCGTGGAAGGCAAGGGAGACCTCGGCGGCACCATGCGCCTGGGCCTGTACGAAGCCAAGCTTGACGAGGGCTCAGTCATCGCCGAGACGTACGGCACCACCACGGTCAGCGAACGCCACCGTCACCGCTACGAGGTCAACAACAAGTACCGCGACCAGATCGCAGCAGAAGGCCTGGTGTTCTCCGGTACTTCTCCTGACGGCAAGCTGGTGGAGTACGTGGAACTTCCCCGCGAGGTCCACCCGTACTATGTGGCAACGCAGGCGCACCCGGAGCTCAGCTCGCGCCCCACGCGCCCTCACCCGCTGTTCGCAGGTCTGGTCAAGGCTGCCTTGGAGCGTCGCGAAGGTGCCCCCGTGGCCACCAAGACCGGTGCCCGCGCGGTAGCTGCCAAGTAAACGCAAGTACTAACGAAGGACGGCGCGATGCCCGGTATTTCTGAAACCCCCCGCACATCAAGGCAGGTTTCGGACATGCCGAGCCCGCGCCGTCTTTTGTCTACCAGCAAGGTCTACGAAGGCCGTATTTGGGACGTTGTCAGCGACTCGTTCCAACTCAGCGATGGCACGGACACCCTTGTTCGTGACTACATTGACCACCCTGGCGCAGTAGCGGTGCTCCCCATGAACGTGGACGGCGAGATCCTGCTGCTGAAGCAATACCGGCATCCGGTGGGCATGGACCTGTGGGAGATCCCGGCGGGCCTGTTGGACGTCGAGGGCGAAGACTTCGTGGTGGGGGCGGCCCGGGAGTTGGCGGAGGAAGCCGACTTGGTCGCGGCTACGTGGAACGTCCTGGTGGACTTCTTCAACTCGCCCGGTTCGTCCAGCGAAGCAGTCCGGATCTATTTGGCGCGTGGCATCAGTGACGTTCCCATGGCGGACCGGCACGTCCGCACCGATGAAGAGGCCGAAATTGAACTCCACTGGGTGCCGCTCGATGACGCCGTGAAGGCAGTGCTGGAAGGCCGCCTGCACAATCCGTCGGCAGTGCTGGGCATCCTGGCGGCCGCAGCTGCGAAAGCAGATGGGTTCACTGGGCTTCGTCCCGCCAATGCGCCGTGGCCGGCTCACCCGAGCCAGCGCTGAGCATGGCCGAGGCCGCCACCAGAACCCCCACTGGCATTGACCGTGCAGTAACGGACTACCTGCAGCATGTGGGTGTGGAGCGCGGCCTGGCAGCCAACACCCTCGCGGCGTACCGCAGGGATTTGGCGCGGTACTCCAACTTCCTCACGAACCAGGGCGTGGAGCGGCCTGGCGACATCACCCGGCATCACGTGACCGCCTTCGCCCAGGCGCTGTCCGATGGAAGCGATGGCGCCGCTGTGCTGGGTGTCCGCTCCGCTGCGCGAACCGTGGTGGCGGTCCGCGGACTTCACAAATTCTGGGCCCTTGAGGGAACCACGACGGCGGACCCCGCCAGCGATGTCCACCCGCCCATGCCGGGCAAACGGCTTCCCAAGGCCATCAGCGTCGGCGAGGTCACACGGATCCTGGAGGCTGCGGGAGCCGATTCGCCCACAGGACTCAGGGACCGTGCTCTCCTGGAATTCCTCTACTCCACCGGTGCCCGTATCAGCGAAGCTGTCGGGTTGGACGTGGATGATATCTCCCTCGAAGACACAGGTGGCGATCCCGCGATCGTCAGGTTGTTCGGCAAGGGTTCCAAAGAGCGGTTGGTGCCCCTCGGCTCCTACGGAGCCCGCGCCGTCGGAGCTTATATTGTCCGAGGCAGGCCGCTGCTGGCATCCAAAGGCAAGGGCACCCCGGCGCTGTTCCTCAACGCCCGCGGAGGCCGGATCAGCAGGCAGAGCGC